>NZ_CP118159.1 GCF_028747785.1 Halosimplex aquaticum
CTTCGTCACTCTCCGTTTCATCGTCGTCGTGCTCGTCGGCTACTTCCCCCTCGTCTTCTTCGACTAACTCAGACGGATCCGTCGTCTGACCGCCGCTGACACCGAGTGCCTTTGCCCGCTCGGCTGTCTCTTCCATTTCCTGTTCGAGATCGCTCATGCTTCAGGAGCCTCCTTGATGCGGTCCCGGAGTTCTTCCGTGCTCATGTTCCGTGCGTGTTCGAGATCGATGTCGTGATCCGGCGGTGACGTCTGCTCGAGAACAAGTTGCACGACCTGGTCGAACACGGGGAACTGGTCGTTCTTGACAGCCTCACTGTGCGTGTATATCGGCGCCTGGTTCCATTTCGCTCGGTCGAAGGCCGCCCGGTCGTCGACGAGGACGCCTTTCTCGTCGAACGTGTCCTCGAACCAGTCGATGACCTTCCGCTTCTCCTTGGTGAGCTTCGTCGAGTCGTAGGTCATCGTGAACGCGAGATATTCGATTTCGAGGCTGTGCATCATCCCCAGCGTCTCGTAGTGGTCAAACAGAAGGTTCGCCGAGTGAATCATCTCTGAACGCGGCTGCATCGGGACGATGACGTTCTCGCCGGCCGTAACCGCATTCTTCGAGTATGCGGAGAGATCAGGGGGGCAGTCACAAACGATGAAATGGTATTCGTGGTCGATCTGCTCGATGACCTTGCCGAGGCGATTCTCACCGGCATCAGCCGAATCGAGTGGCGTCTTGTTCCCGTTGAACGTCGTGTTCGACGGAATGAGATCAAACTCCTCGTGGTCGGAGAGGATGATTTCGTTGATCTGCGACCACTTGTTCACGTCCAGGAGAACGTTGTCCAGTGACAGCTGGTCGATGTCTTCGTAGACTTCCCTCTTGCCGAGGTTAGCCGTGAGCGATCCCTGTGGATCCAGGTCGATAAGGAGGACATCGAATCCGCGTGCTGCGAGGCCACCCGCGAGGTTGAGTGCGGTAAAGGTCTTTCCTGTTCCGCCTTTCTGGAACGATACTGCGATTACCTCTGGTGGGGTGGTTTCCGACATTTCTGATGCTCTATTCGTTTCGACTGTTTCTAACGCTAAAAACGTTGGTCAGCCGGATGTCTGACGTTATTAATGTTATTAGCGTTTCTAACGTCAATAACTGCTCTAATGCTATTAGTGCTAATATCGTCTCTAATGGGTCTAATGACCACCCACGGTGTGGTGGGTGCATCTGGTTCTAACACTGTTAGCATTAGAAATAGTAGAAATGTTAATAACGCTATTACCGTTTCTAACGTTTTAGCCGTTGGAGATCAGTTGGTACGCTCCTTTCGTGAGATGTCGACCGAGGTGAGTGGTGTGTCTTCCAAGTGAGGGCCGATCTCTCTTCGAGCGGTTCGCTCAGCTTCCTCGTCAGACGCAAGGACATCGAGAGTCACGAGGAGCCCGACGAGAGCGGTTTTCGAGACCAAGAGCAGGGCGTCTGTCCTGCTGTTACAGTCGTTGCACCCCAAGCTCTGGACGTTGATATTGCAGTTTCTCGTTCGATCGCTGGCGGAGGTGATGCGCTTGCCGACTTCACTAACTGCGATATTGATCGCATCCTGCCCCGTCTCTGCCCCACGGACGATCCACGGCACCGAAAACGTCACGCTGTACCACTTCTCTCTGGTGGCGGAGCCATGACTCCCATCCTGACTCGGCGGTCCTTGATGGGGTTCGTTCTCGACTGCGGAGGGACCATCAGTAGTGGCCGTGTTAGATTGCGATTGTCTTTCGGCCATGAAGATTCAGACGCGAGCAACGCTAAATAGAGCAACTCCACAGACAGTGTAACGAGTTGTGGAACAATCCCTTCTACAGTTCATCTGGCCATCTTCTGTGGTGTCGACGATCGAAGCAGGCGTTCTTGTCCGTTCTTATCCCCGATCAGGGTTGCGGCGTGTTCCTGAAATACCCGAATCGGTGGTCGAGCGTCTTCGAGATGTGCGCTGAAGAGGTTGAGTGCCCATTCGATGATACATGAGTCAGATGATTCGAGAGCCGTCGATTCGGCCTCCGTAACTCCAGTCGATGGGGCAGGCGCCATGATCACGCGCGAATCGTCGTATATCGCAAGGTGAAGTGGGATTGGCCCGGGAACGAACAACAGTCGTGCATCCTGTCTAATGAGGCCATCTTTGAGATACGCAGAATAATCGAACTGAGCAGCATAGTCGACGAACCGGTGGTCGCCGTGGAATTGGAAGAGGACCTCGTCAGTGAATACGACGGTGACGCTGGGAGTGTGATTCACGACCGGGCGATATGCCTGATCGAGTGCAGGGCTCCGAATGGCACCCATGCCCCGGAACGCTTCTAAATCGATTCCAGCACCGCTGACGAACGCGTTCAGAACGTTGTGAGGCTGGTCCGGAGTATTGTGGATAAGCTCGAAATTCTCGAGGGCTTCGAGTGGGAGCGAATCAAGCTCGGCTGGCAGCCAGCGAACGAAGCTCCGGTTTTCAATGGCTCCTGCGGCGATTTCGTGAAGGTGTTCGAATGACTCTTGGAGTAACTCACCCGATTCGGATAGTTCGTAGGTGGCTGATTGGTGATTCACGTAGCCGTCTTCCTGCAAGCGACTGATTATTCGATGAATCGTCGTTCGGGAAGGTCCACCCTCATCCCGGGCACGATCGAGGAGAGTACACTTTCTCATTGCCTCTTCTTTGAGAACTCGAAGCAGCCACTGTTGGTGTGGTGAGCGTGTGAGGCGGGCGAGCGAGTCGACTGTAACTTCGTCATCGAGTTGGAGGTATGCCTCCAGTATCCTCGATCCAGAGCAGGTCAATGTGAAGCAGTCGTTCCGCTCGCGAACGAGTCCCGCTTCGTCGAGTGGAGCAACAGCCCGATAGGCAGTTTGGCGAGTTACGTCCGACTTCTCTGCGAGATCGGGGATGCAGAGGTTCCCCTTTTGGAGTGCTTGTAGGACCCGGATACGCGTAGGATGCCGACCCTGGTTGGAGGAGCTGGCACTTGCTTGAACCCGGGAGTCAAAGAGAGATTGGAGGAGTTTCTCGGGGGTCATAGTGCGATTACCGCATATCCAATGGTTGTTAGATAGAATGAATGTTTGCATACCAGATACTCCAGATAGTAATTGTACTCGTCGAGGGCCGACCCTCGAGTATTCATCAAGGCTGGTCCTCGGCGCGGCAGACTGTAGTTGCGAATGCCAGAATCTGTGCATCGATCGAGTGGGTCGGGCGAGGGATTGAGGAACAACCTCTCCAACGGCCTATTAAACATGAGGAGTCTAACTACACCATCGATGGGCGAACGAGACGAACAGCCAGATGACAACGATCCTCAACCCCACGAATACGAAGCCGAAACTACAACCGACATCGTTGAGTGGGCTGTGGGCGACTGGCGGCCCGGACGTACCTTCGAGGAGATTGAGCAAGTGATGGAGACGGTGAGAGAGGAGGGAGTCGACTCGGAAGAGGGTGCTCGTCAATCCGCTACTCTCCTTCGCGAGACGATGGAGTACGCCGAAACCTTCGGAATACGGCTCCTATGCGAATTCGAGGACACAGACCAGATCTCGGATCGGTTAGCGAGCTACCAGCCTGACGAGGTGAGAACCTTCTATCAGCACGTCGCTACGGAGAATGCGGAGTCGTTCTGCAACTCGAAGGACGAAATAGACGGGAGCTATGCCGAGAACCTACAGTCGGCCTTTGGCCTCTCGGAAGAGGTCGCGGAACACGACATCTTCTCTTGGTTCAAGAGCCATCTCCGCCGAATTGCCCACTTCTACACGAGCTACTACGGCATCTACGGCGCCAAGAAGCATGCCCAGCGGTACGAAGTTCTCAAACTGGATGAGTTCGAGACAGAATTTCCCATCAAGCTGGAGGCCGAGGACACGAGATACGTCCTCTTCGTTCCGAAATCAGATGGTGAACCTGTTCCAATCGCCGTCGGCGCCCGGCTACTGGCGAATTACTCATTCGGTGTGGCGCGGCGAGTTCGCTCTCTCTCTGTTGCCATTGCGAGCAAAGATCAGGACGACGAGAAGAGAGAACTGACGCTAATACGAGATGACCTCGAATCGATACTCGACGAATATCGTGAGTTCAGATCGGGGGAACCGGACGGGTTCGTCCTGTACGGTAACTTCGAAGAAACCGAGGAGATTCAACGAATCTTCCAGAGCCCCGCGATCATTCAGTATGAGAGTGGAGAGTTGCAGTTCCACGTCGTCGACGAGGACGAGTATGGGCCGTTCACAGTCCACTTCGAGGGCGCATCTCGCATAATGGGGACTGCGAAACAGACCGTCACAATCGACAGTTTCGAGGTCACGAGTCGATTGACCGTCGACCAGTACGAGGAACTTTGGAAGCTCCACTCGGCAATGGAGGAAGGGGAGGTCAAGAGTATGGGGCTGTACCTATCCGGACAGAAGGCCGGTGAGGGGTTGGAACATGCTTCTATCGAGGAGTGGCTTCCACCCGATGAAGCGGTACAGTTCCTCCATACCGACATCGTGGAACGGGAGCATATCGACCTTCTGAAGGCGATGAACCAAATGTACGAGAGGGAAATTCTGTCGCCAGCAGACCTGACTGATGAAGACCTTCACCTCATTCGCGACTGCTTGGACGGTCGGACAACGAACGAATTGACCGGGGAAGAGATTCGAGGGCTCGCAGAGCAGATGTTCGATCTCTAACCGTCCGGGATGGGACTGGGCCCCGGAGTTATTATCGCGGGGGGAGATGGAACGTGGTACTTCACCATCGAGTGAACTACACGGCAGACAGTAGTTGAGACCGGCCTTCTCAATGCATATGGTATTCTGGCGTAGTTCATAAATAGTATGAAGACGTAGTCTGGGATAGAACGATGGCACGAATCACCGGGTCATATCCAGACGACCTCGACCTCCTCATCGAGGGTGCTGTTGAGGCTGGTGTGTTTGGTGGCAAGAGCGATGCATTGCGAGAGTTCGTGCGTGAATACTTCGAGGACCACGAGAACGAACGTATTGCAGCTGCGGTGGCTCTCTACGAACGAGAGCGGATCACGCTCGGTGATGCTGCGAGACTCGCTGATGTCGACCGCTGGACAATGCGTGATATCCTCCGTGAGCACGGCGTCGAACTCCGTCTCGGACTCGTTGACGAAGACGACGCAGCCTATGAGGTAGAGGCAGCAAGCGAACTCGAATTCGGTGATGAGGATTCGGACGACGAGGAGTCACGTGCGAAATGACTGGTGATGATATTCCAGCGAACCCGAGCGTCCTGAACACGACTGTCCTCTCGAATTTTGCGTACATCGATCAGCTGTGGGTAGTTGCTGACCTCTCTGGAATCTGTACGGTACCAGTCGTTCGTGAGGAGCTCGAACACGGCGTTGATAACCACCCATATCTCCAGGAAGCACTCGATACGCTTGATAACGAAATCCCAGTCGCGACGATTTCGGATACTGTCGCAAACAGAGAAGCCGTTGTTGGTGGGCATCTTGATCCCGGGGAAGCACAGGCGTTCGCCCTCGCCGACGCACACGACGGTCGACTGCTCACAGACGACGGAGATGCCCGGTTGTTTGCGAAAGACCAGGGCGTGACCGTTGTCGGGTCGGTCGGAGTTCTGTTGGCTGCAATCGATGCTGGAAAGATTGATGAAGCGACTGCTGACGTGTGGCTGTCGACCTGGATCGATGAAATTGGGTACTACGTCCCGTATCGTACGATCTCGGAGTATCGATGACGGGCTTGCTCGAAGTTCGAAACGCCTGATTAGTGTGACCGTGAACACGTCTATTACCAATGAGTGAAGCCGACAGACGGCTGTCCGAAGAGAGTGAACAACGGTTTCTTGACCTGTACGCCCACCTATTGGTGTATGTCAACGATCGGTTCGATGTCATCGAAGAGATCGAAACAGTCGCTGACCTCGAACAGCACTATACTGACGAGCTTCTGCCGCTCCGAAACACGCTGTACAACGAGTCAACGACGGACCTGATAGAGGATTTCGTTGAACAGAACCCTGCTGACCTGTCGGAAGCTGATCTCGAGCAGGTCGCAGCATGGACGGACTTCATCACTGGGGAGTTCGTCGTCGTCCGCTATCGTGAAGACGACGCGATCTTCCTGGATTGGACAGAACCGCCGAAAACATACGCAGTCCGCCCAGCTCGGCTACCGTTCGCCGACCTGTGGGATGAATCCGCACTTCCAGTCCCGGTTTCGAGTGTCGCTCTGTTACCGTTCGAGGATCAGATCGTCTACGACGGGTGGATCGGAATTAAGAATATCATTTTCGGGGGCTCGCTCAGTACTGACATTGACGACGAGTACGAGGAGGCCAAACATCGCTTCGGCATAATCGACTCGCTTCCAGCACCTGAGGAAGACGAAAAGACGGACGCCGAGGAGTTGCGCTTCTACATGAAGAACAAGCGTAACCGAGAGCGATACGCGTCGGAGATCGAGCATTTACGAGAGAAATCCGACGAATTGGAGCGGATTTACCACCAGGAGATGGGGAAGGCACGAGCCCGAAGCTTGGGTCGCGAACTGCGCGAGTTGGGACTCAATGAAGCCTATGTAGCCATTTACGATGATCGGATTATCACTAGTGCCCTCCGAATCCGAGGTTCGCAAGCTACTCGAAGAGATTATGCCCGCTGGGAAGGCTGACCACCCCTACATCTACCACTTCGATCCCTAAACGAGAGTCCACAGCCTACGACTGGAGTTGCGTGACAGTCGGCGCGATTTCACTCTTGGTCGGTTCGCTTGAGAACTCAAACACGCTGTCCCCGACACCGAAGGCGTACCTCTGGTAGGAGACGTCGACGTGAATCCAGCATTCGACATTGTTGTCTGTCGCCTCATACTCGGCTTCATCTGTATTCTCTCCGTGCTTCAGCACATCGAGCAGGTATTCTTCGATACGTGGCGCATTCGTGATTTGCAGGAGATGGTCGGCAGCGACGTTATCCAACACGTCTGCTGGGGTTCCGTATCCGTCGCCGACGAGATAGAACTCGCCATCGTACTCGTGTGACTCGATCTGAACACGGAGTGCGTACGTCTCAGCCATATCGGTAATTCCGAAGAGCCACGTATCAGACTGTCTGTTACAGAGACTGCCTGCCAGTGGCCGCGTCGTGAACAAGATTTAGTCGGAATGGCTCGCAACCACTGTATATGTCTTTCACCGCCAGCGGCACACGCTTCTCGAGGAGGTTGACGACCTCCCCGAGAGTGCGACGCTCATTACGCCACTCTCCCATCGGCGATTTCGTATTACTGACGTACAGGACGCTCGCGTCATCATTCAGTTCGAAGACAGAGACGAGACACGGCCGCTCCAGCGCGACCAGTTCGAAACGCTCTATCGCCGAATCGAGGACGCTCCGGACGGGTTTGATCTTGACCGTCTCCCGGCGGATGCCGATCCATACCCTGCGGTGTTGAGTGTCCATCCACGATTCGAGGTTGATGAGGACGCTGGCGTCATCACACAATCAGAGGTCGCGACGGTGACGCAGGTGGTGGGCGCGGAACAGGAACCCACAGACCAAGAACGAACAGAACCCGACGGACTGGATGTCTACTCGGACGCGCTCCTCCTCATCGACGCACTCGAACGTCACGATGTGACAGATCTCCCTGAACTAGAGACGAACGCGTTGGTGAATCTTTACACACTGCTTTCGGATGTGCAGCGAGATGCCAATGATTTCCGCCAAGAGGTCGCGGATGTCCTCCTCGCTCGACTCCATCACGACCGTCCAGTGTCCGGGCAGTACGGCTCTGTCCAACGGACGAGTCGCCGCAACCGCTCGCTCAAAGACGACGAGCAGGTGCTGGAACGGCTCGAGAATGCTGGCATCGACCGTGAGCGTGTACTGAGCGTCGACCGCTCGAAAGTCGATGAAGCACTTGAAGTCACTACGCTCTCCGACTCCGATGTGTACGAGGTCGGAGAAAGCGAATACGTTCGCAAAGCGGAGGTCGATGAAGATGTGAAAGAATCCCGGCTCCAGGGGCTGAAGGACCGACTCGCTGCTAGCGAGGACGATGAGGCGAACCAGCTCCGAGCGGAGATCGAAGAGCTCGAACAGCGTATCGACGATCTCACCAGTTTCCGCACAGGTACGGAGATGCAAGGATGACTGCCTACCGCTTTCGCGTCAAGTTCGACCCCGATCCGACGTCACTGTGGCGGGATATCGTTGTCGGCGCGGATAGAACGATCACCGAGTTTCAGTCGGCGATCAACCCTGCAGTCGGCGACCAGGGCCACCTCTGGTTCGTCGGAGAGGGTGAAGACTACTGGGACAGCGCCGTCAAATACCAGTGCCCGCAAGAGTACGAGGAGTCGCCTGGTGGCGATCCGGTATTGCGTACGGAACGGATTGAGAATGCCGGTGAGGTGACGATCGGCGAGATGACCCGCCAGCTCGGTCTCGAACAGTACGATCGCATCTGCTATCTCTACGACTACGGCGATGAATGGCGGTTCTACGCCATCTTGAAGGAGGTTCTCAGTGATGAGTCGAGCGACAAAGAACCGGAGATCGTGAAAGAGAAAGGCGATCCTATCGACGACCAGTACGCCTCTCCGGGAACCACTGAAAGCGATCCGCCGCTCCCTGATCCACTCTATTCAGTGCTCCCTGAAACTGCGGTCCCCGTTGCGGATCTTCGTGAGTTGGAGAAGCGCGATGATATCGTCCACGTCATTCCATTACTCAGTCTCGAAACCGGGTTCGGGGCGGTTTGCGAGCGGTTTGCGATTCAGTTCGAGGATACGGGGTACGTCCTCGAAAACTTCCAGCCGGGGTGGCAGGTCGTTGAGGAAGTCGATGGGGTAGACAAGACGGAGGAAGAACTCCTCGCGGCCCTTGTAGACGCAGTACGTGAGTGGCACGCTGAAATCGCAGAGATATCAGGTGCCATGACGGGACAGCATTTCGGTGAAGAGACGGTTGAAGCGATGCACGTCGAATTGGAAGCAGAACTCGAACGGAAGGGATACGGCCACCTCTAGTCTGCTCTCTTGACTGTCCGTCGAAGAGAACGAGTTCTTGGCTGTGAAATGTCCAGCGTCCCGTAGTGGCACCAACCTGTGAGTCTCGGCGCAGCGTCTTTCGTCGGATCGCACACCAGCAGCACGTCGAGTGGCCCACATATGACTCGACACCGCTGTACGATCGAACCTCGCTCGCCGGGTTAGAATCGGACGTTCGAGTCGTCTCGAGTGTCTGGTTTACGCACTCTGACCATGACTCACTCGAACAGTTCGTCTGCTCGATTCCTCTGGCCTACTTCCGCTTCGAGGCCCACGACTGCTACGGAAGTTCGACACACTACGAGATGGATACCCTCTTTCGCGTCTTCGTGCTGAAAGAACTCCACGGATGGCAGCACGAAACATCTCTCGTCGAGTACCTCGATAGCCACCCCGCACTCTGCGGACGCCTAGAGTTGGGGACGGTGCCCGATCAATCGACACTGTGGCGCACCTGGAACAAGCGCTTCACGCGAGATCTCCGCGAGACGGTCCAGAAAGCGGCTCGAACGATCCTCATCAAAGCGCAAAACGCGGATGTCGCCGTACCACGCGAACCAGAACGAAATCTCCCGTATCGAGGCCACGACGCCGCTGAATCGAACCCTGACGACCAGGCCATCCTCGACAAGGCAGGGACGATTACCAAGCACGTCAGTCGCGTCGTGTTCCCCGCGTTCTCGCTCAACCGTGGCGAGGGCTGTGAGATTCCCGAGAACGCATACTGGGGCTTACAGACCTACTTAGGACTCCGTGAGAACTTGGCCGCCAACGAGGGCGCTCGCAGCTTCATCCACGAGTCGACACGTGATCGAACACCACTCGGGCATGGTCATCGTGACCAGATTCGTGATCTCCCTATCGAGCAGATTCGTGAGATGTACCGACAGGCAATCCGGCAACTCATCAACGAGCTCGCGGAGACGGAGGAGTTCTTCCGCGCAGGTATCGTTGCCATCGACATCACCGAGGACGATCCCTTCACGGGCGATAGGACGGACCACGAGGACGAGATTATCGGAACGAAGGAGAAGAACGACGAGTACGCCTACCAGTGGGCGACAGTCCAGCTGGTCGGAAACGCTGTCCCACTCGTGCTCGATGCCTGCCCGGTACGGAAAGGCGAGTCACGCAAAGAGATCGTTGAGGACTTGTTAGATTCGGCTGAGGGCCTCGTTCACGTCGATAACGTCCTGATGGACAGGGAGTTCGACAGTCAGCACGTCCTAGAGATGATCAGCCAGCGCGGGCTCTCCTACGTCGTCCCAAAGCGGATGCAGACCAGCGAGAAAGCCCAAGCCAAGCGCCTTCTCAAACGAGGGAAGGATCGCTACGAAACTGATCGAAAACTGCACTTGGGCGACAACGAGTGGCACTCGACGACGCTGATCTACCGTCGGAAAGAGAACTCTGAACACGACGACCACGGGCAATATTCGGTGTTCATGACAAACCGAGGAAGTGGCCTTCTCACTGAGTATGGCTATCGTTGGGAGATCGAGAGCGGCTACAAATCGATCAAACGGTTCATGGCCGCTACAACGTCGAAGCACTTCGGCCTGCGGTTCTTCTACTTTGCGTTCGCGTGTCTCCTGTACTCGATCTGGCGAGCGGTGGATTTGCTCGTGCAGGTTGAGTTGACCGGTGAGTACGAGCATTCGCCAATTGTGACGGCCGACAATACGCTCACGCTGCTGAAGAAGGAGACCGGAATCGGATAGAGAGTGGTTTTACTCGTGTTAGCGCGGCGTCTGAGTGGCAACGCTGTCGGAAGCCGCCAAAATTCGCGTGTGTAGTTGGATTTCCAAGAGGAATAGCCGTTTGGAGAGCAATCTGAGCCAGTTCCCGATCACTGAAACAGCTGAAAACACACATTACAGCCCCGCTAAACCCTCTGTAGTCTCAACTTCCACACGGCAGAAAAATTGTATAGCGATATACGATTTATAAAAATACGATTTGCTGGATTTCTTGGAGTAAGGGCCTTCAGACGTTGAATTGGAGGAAATAGAGCAAATTTCTAGTTGGTCGTGATTACACGAATAATCACGACCACTTTCAAGTACCCCGCCGCCGTCCGGTAAGCACGAATGCTGCAATCGGCTCAGAACGGCGCTTCCCCAGGGTAGAGCCGCCGAGACCGGGCTGCGAGTTTGCTGTAGTTCCACTCAGCGACGTCGAAGAACTAGCGGAATACCGCAGTTCGATATAGGACGAATGACCTCAATCTATATGGAGATAGGGCGTGAACGGTAACGTATGACCGAAGACGAATCGAATTCTAAGGGTCTGATGGAGCGCCAGACCACGGGCGAAGACCGCGTGCGGATGGCCGCCCGACAGCTGTCGGAGCCGCGGACGGCCAACTGGATCGCCTCCGAAGCGGGCTGGTCACACGAGCCGACCAAGCGCGTCCTCGAACGACTCGTCGACGACGGGATCCTCCACCGTGACGAGAGTGGTACGCACACGACGTACTACCCTGATTACCGCCGCCAGGCGATGCAGGAGGCGATGCGGCTTCGCGACAGCGGGCACACTGTCGAGGAACTCACGGACCGTGTCGCCGATATGAAGGCGCAGATCCGCGACTGGGAGGATGAATTCGACGTCCAGTCGCCGAACCAGCTTCGCGGAACGCTCGCCGAGGAGGGTCTCGACGCCGACGAAGAAGACCGTCGCCGTGAGATCGCCCGCGAGTGGGAACACCTCCAGCGGCGCATCGACATCGTCGGCTTCGCCATCCGCGAATGGGACTTTCTCACTCCAACGAACGAGCCTGCCGAGGCCAGTAGCTGACGGATGTCGGTCCCGCATCCCGGTGGTGACCCGAACGCAAACTTCTACGCCCAGCTGAAGCGGGATGTCCTCGACCGTTTGCCACAGATCACGACGGTCGAGTTCGTTCCTGATGATATCGAGGCCAAACAGCTGCGGGCACGGTTCGATCCAGCCCGTCTCGATCCTTCGACAGGGCCTGAGTCGCCGGAACTGTCCATCAAGTGGTACCGACAGGAGCCACATGATTGGTTCCGTATCAACTACACCGACCCGAACACGGGATTTCACGCGGGGTGGCACCAGGACGAGGACCATCCCGATCTCGGACGAACGCATTTCCAGTATTCAGCCGGCGATGCGGAGGATCGCTGGGGAATCACGTTTGAACACGAGACCCCGTCGCTGATCCTCTGGGAGATCGTCGAAGCGCTTCTCGAGGATGTCCGTCCGAAGTATCAGTACGCGAACGAGGACTCATGACAGCACGAGAACGCGCTGATCGGTCGCTTGCGAGCTCCTTCGAACGGTATCTCCAGGACAAGGGGAAGGGTCGCGGTGGCGACGGCGGGAACTATCGACGGAACGCAGCGCGTGAGCGAGCGGTTCGCCGAGTGGGCCGCCGCCGACCGCGGTCGCGATGACTGGACGGGAGTCGTTCCCGACGGCGTCGACCGAGAGCCGGCGTTCGAGGACCTCGACGAACGAATATTTCGAGAGTACGCTCGTCACCTCGCCGGAGATCGGGGACTCAAGCAGAACACGGTACAAACCTATTATCGCTATATCTCTGCGTGGTGCGGCTGGTGCGTCAACGAGGGGTATCTCGAAGCACACTACGCCCAACGGGCGAGTGCGATGGCGCCGCTGCCCGAGGACGACGGTCGTAAGCCCGGCGACCAGCAGGCCTGGACGTCCGAACAGCGTCACGAACTCACCCGTCACGTCGACGAGCAGGCTCGCAACGCCATCGAGACGTACACGACACTCCCGGCGGATACTGCCCCCCTCGACAAGCAGAGAGAGCGGTACGAAGCTCTGAAGGCGGCACGCGACCGGGCGCTCGTGTTCGTACTCGCGTACACCGCCGTCCGTGTTGGGGAACTCCTCCGGGACCCGAACGACCCACGCCGGCGCGGTGTCCGCTGGGAGGACCTCTCCCTCGACGACGGGAGTATGGACGTCTACCGGAAGAAACAGCAGTGGGACGCCGCGAGTCTCCCCGACCCGGTGATCTCGCCACTGCGGAGCTACCGCCAGCTGATGGATCCACCGACGGAGCGCTGGCCGGTGTTTCCGACGTTTGACCAACGGACGCTCGCAGGGCTCGTCCAGGATGAACTCGCCGACCGAGGGGAACGCCCGGAAGCAATTACTGAACGCCGTGAGGAGTACGCTCGCGACCTACTGCTGGCACTTGCTGAGGATATTCGACCGCCGTCAATCACGACAGACGGCGCACGGTCGATTCTCCAGCGACTCTCAGAGGCCGCAGAGATCGACATTGACCATCCGAAACACGACTATCTCGCGCCCCACGGTGGCCGGCGTGGGATGGGTGAGGTCCTCGTCAGAGCCTTTGGATACACCGTGGCGGCCCGATATCTCGACAATTCAGAGGAGATGGTTCGAGAGCGATACTCCCACATCGAGGCCGGCGAGCTCGGTGATGTGGCGACAGAAGCACTCAACGAAGTCGACTCTCTGAACCGTACGTGAACGAGGAGACGAGACGAATTTAGATGAGTGTCTGAGTTCCCGATTAAGAAGGAATCCAACTCGTGTGGTCGCGGAGCGTTGTATCGGGACTCTCCATCGTCGCACCACACTTCGGACAGTAATCTTCGATCGCATCCTCGTCATAGAGATAGTGGTCGCACTCGGGAGGACTGGCTTGGAAAAACACGTCGTCCCAGTCGATATCGGGCTCTCGACCATAGAGACAGAAGGTACTGTGTCCTGAACGTCCTCGATGGTTCGTCACTAACCGGACGGGACAGTACATACACTCACGGAGTTCGATTAATGGCTGGTCAGAATGGTTCGTCCAAAGCGTTTCTCGGCGTCCCCACTCGTGAAACCCCTTTGGTCCCCGACAGCGCTCTATCTCAGGTCGTGTCGCAAGCAGTTTCTCGACTTGCGCGGAATGATGCCGGCTTCCTGCCCATTTCCAGAACGGTTCCCGGTCGTACTCACGGACGATCGCATTCTTGAGTGCTTTCAGGGGGAAGTCGGGGCCGTATTCGTCGCTCTCGGTGTAGGTGTAACTGCCGACGGGTTCGTGGATCCGGCGTAGTTCGCAACCCTGTCCAGCACAGATTTCGTACGTGATTAGGTCAGCCTGGCCACGGGGATGGGCATAGGGCGGCACGCGCTCCCATGCGTGTTCGCCGTCGTAGAGAAGCGCTTGGCAGTTCGAAAGTCGGCTTGCTTTGCTCGTCCGTTGGGCGTATCCAGAACCGTCGTCTTGCTCAAATTCGGCACCAATCGTGTCGTAGTTGAACGTATCGAGAAGGACTGTTGCCGCGCGTATCCAGACGACCGAGTACCCAGCGGCCAAGTAGTCATGCGTCACCTGTTGGACATCCTTGTCCTCGTGATTGTGCTGTACCTCAACGGCGAGTCCTTCCCCGAAGAAAGGGTTCCAATCGTCAAAAGTCGCGAGTGCGTCGGCGCGGCGTTCAGTCACGGGTGTCGGCACTTCGGACACGTCGACGTCCACCTCTGTCTCGACGTCGGCATGTTCTCCGAACTGCTGGTGAAGGGCAACCTCAACACGAGCGACTGCGCGTTCGTGGGTCTTCGACTCGCCGCCATTCGAGCAGCGCTGGCTGGCGTCGTCTGATACATGGTAGAAGTGTCGGGACTTGCTCGGCGCGGATCGTGGGTACATTGTCCCACCGCACACTGGGCAGGTGACGGATTCTCCATCGTCGATGATGGCAGGGACGACCGGGCGACCGTCACGGCGACCGCGGAAAGGCATAGCGGCAACAAACATCTCGGTAAGCAAATAATCTCTCCCAGTCAGAGGATCAGAACAAGGCGGAACTGGTTAAAGCGGGTCCTCGAGGCCACAGGAGATACAGCGCATACAGCCGTCCTCGCGTTCCCAGATGTGGTCGCAGTACTGGGGGTCTGTGGTCGTCATCTCAGAGAAGTCCTCAAACGGGTCATTTGAAATAATCTCTTCTCCCTTGTGCTCTTTGAGGCGGGCACCACATCGACATCGATAGCGATTCTCGCCCCGGGGCTCCCAGACGTGTTGGTGGTCCTCCTTCTTATTCTCCTTTCTCCGCTGTTCAAATGCCGCTCGAGCACCTCTATCAGCAAGGTCGGAGCTCGTCTTGATAGTTGACTCATCGTAGATGTACGCTTCTACAGCGGTGTCTTTCCAGCGCTCGAGCCGACAGTGTTTGCAGAAATCCCGGTCGTGGAGATCACTCCCCCCGTACTTCCAGGTATGGTTACAGTCCGGATTCGGGTCGGTGAAAGTTAGGGGTTCAGAGTTCACGAACTGCTCCAAATACTCCTCAGGTGGATCGACCTCTGGAGGATCTGCCCACGAAGCTGCGAAGGCGGTCTCAGCCCGTTGGTCGAACGCGACGACCATCTCCTCAATATGGAATCGGTCGTTCGTAAAATCGTCAGGACTGGCCCAGTAGACGCTATATCCAGCTGAGAGATAGTCGTGCGTGACTGCGTTGAGGTCTTTGTCTTCGTTTGCGTATTGTACCTCAACGATCAACCCACGCCCTAGGTAGTCGTTTGCGTCATCAGAGGGGAACTCAACGAGGGCATCCGCACGGCGGGAATCAGTAAGCGTCGGGGTATTTGGAACGTCGATGGTGACCTCGGGTTCGCAGCGAGTGTATTGGTTAAACCGTTGTCGCAGCGCCGATACCGCGAGAGATTTCATCTTCCGATGAGGGTCTGACTCTCCTCCGGAGCAATTGATCGTCGAGGTCCCGGAGCCCGCGGTAACGTGGTAGAAATGGCGGGCGCGACCATCATCAAATGGGCCTCGCGGTCGCATCGTTCGGCTACAGGCTGGACAGATAACATCCGTTCCGTCCTCTACCTCCTCTGGAAGAACTGTAGGGCTTCCTTCTTCGGCGGAGGATTGGGCGATGAAGGGCATCTATTCCGACATCCCAACTTCGTTGGTGAATTAGAAATAATCTTCCTCATACTGTCCCCGAGCTCCGAGCTCGTGTAGGCTATACTATCGGCCCTCACACAGTGCTCCCCCACCAGCAAAGGCTCAGTATCTGTGACTCGTAGCTCACGGTATGCCCTACTGCCCGAACTGCGGAAGCCGGGTCAAAGCTGTTCACCATTACTGTGGATCTTGTGGACAGGCACTCTCCGAGATTGCCGAATCGGAGAGCGATCCACCGATGGCAGTCGATAGAGATGGCTTCCTCTCACTACGTTCGCTTTCGTACGTCAATGAGCTACTGAACGGAGAACGAGAACTCGACCGTGATTCAGTCTCGTACACGCAGTTATCTCGAGAGGTGAGTGCTGTTTTTGCAGACTTCGCCCGGCTTGCTATGGTCAAAGACCTCGACCTTCTCCAACTTTGGGCAGCAGGTTCGAACACGGATGCGCTGAGTATGTCCGTCGACGAAATGAACAGTAACCAGTTCCGTGACTGGCTCGCCGCTATCGGACTGGGTCGAACTCTTCGAATGTACGATGACGCACTCCACACTGAGTTTGAGGACGAGTTCAACGACCGACTGCAGAAACTGATCGAGTTCGCCAATGAAGAACTGGACGACGAGGAGATCTCCGAGTAAGAGGCTACAGTTCACTCGCTGGTCCGTATTCCTCGGACAACGCGTCTTTGAGATCGAAGTCATCTCCCTCTGTGATTTCTTCGATGACATCGTACACGAACTGGAGAGTCTGTACCTCTGCATCCAGATGAGCGAGTTCCTCCTCTCTGCGCTGGATTTTCGAGAGGAGATGTGATTTGAACCGCAGCTCGGATCCCCTGGATACTGGTTCAGACCGTCCAACCTCACTTTGCTGCGGTAGGCGTCCATCGGGACGCGGAATATGACCGGCCTCTAATTCTAACTCGACTCGCCTGACGTGCTTGCAGGGGCTCGGAGAAGACGGGTTTTCCCCATCGGGACAGTTGCATTGTCTGTCCAGAAGGTCTACCTCGTAGCTCGCGCCTGATTCGGACTGGACCTCATAGAGGCCACCCTGGCGAAGCAGTGCTACGTCCATGTTCTCTTCGCGAGCCCGCCGATCGCGGCCATCAACTATCGGCCCCTGTTCGTCTTCTTGGATTGAGGATGAGTCTGTGACTGCCATGTGGAGAGGAGTGGAAGAACGAGTGCGACCGTTCGCTCCTCCACGCTCTTCAGAGAGATAAAATTCAGAGCTGGCGATATCGACAACAGCAGCAACGGTAGCAGTATTATTAACGTTAGAAACGCTGGGTGGGCCAATTCGTTATGAGATTAGAAACGTTAGAAACGAAGCCTAACACCGAACCCGGGACTGCATATTGGCTGCCCCATACCTGGGTTCTGAGGCTACTCGGGCTCGGCGAGCAACTTCTCACGAGCAGCGTTGATATTCGACCGAACTGCATCTCCGGTCACATCTCGGATTTCGGCCCACTGGGCGACAGTGTACCGCTCTGCTTCCTCGACAACGACCCAGTCGACAGCCTCGTGAAGCGAGAGTTCCCCGGCGATCAGTTCCGTGACTCGTTCAAGGAAGTCCTGGTCATCCCAAGCGAGATCGACTTCTTCGAACCGGTGGTTCTCAGGGTCGTACGAGGCGACCATCTGGATGGCACCGTTCTGTTCGAGTTCTGCTCGAACGTGAGCAGGCAGGGAATCCAGTGCAGTCTGTGGTAACGGGTAGGCTGGGACATCGTGGAGCGAGGCAACGTCGAAAGGTGTGAGACTGCGGTGTGACTCGTCTCCGAATTTCATTAGATAGCTCGTTTCCGCGGAAAGCTGTGTTCGGCCCTCGAGCAGTAGATCTGCGAGTTCGGGATACTCGCCTCGATCGACTGAGCCTGTCTTGAAGATTGTGACGAAGTCGCGACCACTACCAGTTCCAGGTTGGGCTGTCATTGGGATCCTCCGTTGTATGACTCAGATTCGTCGAGGACGAATATCAGTCTGCCTACAGTCTCGGTCTTCAGTCTCTGGCTCTATTTCTAACTCACGTAGCGTCGCTGCTCGCTTTGCGAGCATTCTGAGAACCCAGCGTCGTCTTTCATGCTGATTCTCATAAGCCACGTATTGCTGGACGATGGGGATGTCGTGCATGCAAGCGATTCCACCTCGTATCAGCCCTTGCTGGTTGCTCTCCAGAAGTTTCTCTGGAGGCAGCGCTTCCGCGATTCTCGTGGGTGCAAGCTGTCTCATTGGCCTCTCTCGCGGAGGTAGTGACACCGACTGGT
Source organism: Halosimplex aquaticum (assembly GCF_028747785.1). Taxonomy (GTDB): domain Archaea; phylum Halobacteriota; class Halobacteria; order Halobacteriales; family Haloarculaceae; genus Halosimplex; species Halosimplex aquaticum. Next base: position 18,283 of record NZ_CP118159.1, read on the forward strand.
CCCGAAAGGAACTCCTCCGCAGCGGGTTACCCCACGAATTACATTCTGCTGACTACGTGGGGTAACTTCGGCAGCGCGTAGTAAGAGAATAAGCGACGGCCTCATACAGGCTATTCTCCTTCACCGTCCGTAGTGGACGAGCCGAAAAGCGGCTGAATGGCCGCTGACGTCCGTCTGCGTACGCTGATCACGGCTTGTCGCTGCGAAAAGAGCCGCCTGATTCCCCTCGGTGACGTCGCTACTACTCTCAATTGGTCTCTCATCAACGAAGCCTCGGCAGCGAGGCATATCGATACGACTTGGTCGAGACGGTGTGAGTTCGATTCCGTGATCTGAGAGGGTTGATTCGACCGGGCTCTCGTCGACAGCGATTCCACCGTTACCGAACACTGCCTGCCGAGATACTGTTCGCTTCAGTGTCGACCGCCTGTCCGCTCGAACTGATTCGTTCTGAGTTTCTTCTTCGGTTGCCATGACTTCGTGGAGAAGCCAGATTCTGTCCGACTCCTCCACTCTGTTTGGATCGATAAATCAGCGCGGATTCGAGCTTTGATTCAGTCATCTGCTCGCCGGTTGAATCAGAGTTCTTGACGGGTATAGGCACCACCACGAGGTCCATCGCCCCGTATGAATTGTCCCTCAAGATGGACCTCCAGCGCGTCAGGACGTCCACCGTCGAAGCGGCCTGTGACTGAGAACGGTGCGAGCCACGGACCTCGTCCAGCTTTGTTCTCATTCGTGCGGCAAGCATCGTTCGCGACGGGTTCGAGATAGACCTCTCCCACCCGGCCGTTCACGAAGACGTGTTTCAGGCCGAACGTATCGCACTCCCACTCGAGATGGGCATTTCCTTCGACAGTGAATTGATTGCCAGCTACTGTCAGTGCTAATACGTCGTCCTCGACCTGGAGGTAATCACGAATCCATTCTGAGCCCATGTGTACAGTGACGTCAGCCAACCGGAGATCATCCTCGGGGTCCTCTATCCAGGGATGCTCATTCGTTGCCGGACTATCGATGGGTCCATCAACAATGTCACCCCCAAGAGTTGCGTCCGGTGACCCAGATGCACCACCGCTCTCCGACCCGGACTGAGGTCCTCCCCCATCATCTCCTGAGCTAGCTGTCCCGTCTCTCCTTGGCTCTCGATTCGAGGACGTACCCGTCTCTCGGTCAGTGGATGCATCCTGCCCAGATGGGTTGATGAAGTTGAGACAGCCGGAGAGAGCCGAAAGTAGGGTGACTGTGCCAGCAGAGAGAACTCGGCGCCGGCGCCAACTGCCTATCTGATGAGAGGAAAGCGGACGAGATTCGTCATCTTGAGACCGACTATCGAGGACTGGCATAGCGATAATCGACGGAAGGGACGTTAGCGGACAGGAAATAGATTCAGTAGTTGCGGAATACGCAACTGTGCGGTACTTCTACCGACAGTGATTGTGATATTTGGATACCAACCAGCACTGCGGTACAACTTTCCAGTTCAATTTAATATATTCAGAGGCTCAGGACGATACTATGAGTGAATACGCGGAAGCAGTCCAGCGACTCCGGAGTGTAATCACGTTTCTAGAAAGAAACTCAATAAAGGTCCCCAGAACCGAGTTTACATCGACTATTGGAGAATGGCTGGTAATGGATCAACTTCTTCAGCAGGGGTATTCACCAACCTTGCAATCCGGCCAGTATGACGTAGATATTCTCCTCAAGAGCGGAGATAGAGTTGAAGTAAAGGCAGCCACTTGGGACTCTGACTTCGGTGGAGTATACAGGTTTGATCGAATCAAGCCAGAGAAACTTGATCACCTCGTCTGCGTCACTCTTCTAGATGACTACTCAGAGGCGGAGTATTTCGTATTTTCAGACGACGACATCAATTCGCTACCCCTGGAATCAAACTGCGTTCAACGACCCAGAGAGGGTCGACAACCAACGACTTGTCCGGATATTAGATAATCCCGAAGATAGCGATAGACAGGATATGAAGGATATCAACGATAGGCTTGAGGAATTCCATAACGCATGGAATAAGCTTCCCCCTGTATAGTTGTCACCTCATATTACCAGTCGTGTATTATGGGTATCAGGTTGATCTTCAGACGCATCTCAAATAGTATGCCATTTGCCATGTCTGTTTGAAGTATCAGGACTGACGAACCGGCGTGCACGATGCGGGACATCGAGTCCCTTGGTTACTGGTAGAAAGATGGAGTTCCGATCGCTGGCGACGACGGCGGCAAGCAGTTCGTGTTTGCAGAGGACTCTCCAGAGTTGATCGTGCTTGTATGGACACGAACAGACAAGGCCATCCGACCAGGGGATGAACGGGTACCGACCCCCAGTCGTATACTTTCCCACGAGCAGTGGTGCCGGGAGTTCAATTCCGAACTCGCTCGGAGGTGCTGCCGCAGAGCTCTCACTACAGGATAGATCTGCTTCTCGAATGACGTACTTCGCTGGGAGACTGTGAGATCGAGCATACTTGGAAGGTGTTTGATCGTCATCTCCGAGGACTACCATCCCGACGAGCGTGTTCTGCCTGGTAAGGGCCTCAGCGTTTGGCTGGGGTCCAGCACTACTCCGAAAGAGCGTCCCGTACGACGATTCTTTCAGAACTTGGTACAGATTGAGCCAGGGAATCAGCTTCCTGTACCAGTTCGCACGGCGCTTGCGTTCAGAGTGAAGCGCTTCGTCGGGATCCGTCGCTGACTGACACTGCCGCAAGCGGTGAGCGAGAAACGCAGGTGCCTTACTGAGAGCTCGATCATCCTCGAAGAACTCGTAGTATCGCTCTTCTTCGTTGAACGTCCGACGGCACGTCTCTTCGGCGTATTTCAGACCAACCGGTTTCGCCTTCCCTGACTGTTTCCAGGGATCTCTGTTCTCAGGACCGCCATTCCAAGAGTTGTACTTCTCCAGTAATTGATCGCGGCGGATGGGACCACCAGCCATGAAATCGAGCCGAATACGGTGTTCGACTGGTTCAATTGCCGGAGGATCAGTCTCGACGTCGTAGTCGTGTAGAGCGTCGGTTCCACTCATTGACCCTGGCGGGAGTCGAAGGGGCGGTAGCGTTGACGACGCGGCGTAGATGTGTCTTCGTTGCATTCGTCTCACGGGCTGAACTGGACTCCGCCCTGTACCCCATTCGGGCGGATAAACCGAGACGAGCGTGGTGTTTAGAAGCCGACGAGCAGACTGGCGAATTGATCAAGTCGGTCGTCTAGCTGATCCCCATCGTAGATCGTCGCTTCCCGTTCGTAGTATGTGGCGAGCTCTGAGGCAGCAGCCGATAGATTCCCTGCCTGAGTGTCAGTAGCGATTGTGAGAGAACAGATTGGGGCTGGGGATGCTCGGATTTGTTCGATGACGTCGTCGACGCTACTGGGCTCTCCGTCGGTGACGGCCACGATAAGCGGTTCATCGCGATGGTCCTCGACGAGCTGACTTGCGAGTTCGAGCGCGTCTGCCAACGGCGTGCCCCCGCCACAGTCCGTGTTCAGTAGCGTCGCCTGGATGTGTCGCGTCTCGACTGAGAACGGCTTAACGAGCCGGGCATGGCTGTCGATGAAATCGACTATCGCGACATCGATCCCCAGCCCTTCGGCGGCGACGGCGAACCGCGCTGCCTTCGTCGCAACCTCGATCTTCGGAGGCTCGCCGTTCCGCATCGAGCCAGACCGGTCGAGAACCAACACCAGTGCGTATCGTTTCTCGCGCCCCGGCGTGTCGACCTTGCAGACCCGGGGGTCACCGATCAGAAGCCGATGTCCCGCAGTAGTATCGTATCCGCCGGCGGTCAAGCCTCGCCGGACACCACGTTGTCGGTCAAGACGGAGCTGTTTCTCGAGCGTGCCAGCAACCTGGACAGCGCCGTCTTCGATGTCAGCCCACGCGCCTGGTGGTGCGAGGTCGTCAGCGATTGGGACGATCTCCAGTTCGTCGAGCTGTCCTGGTCCTCCTGCATTGCCGCCGCCTGTTTGGTCATCTGAACCATCTCGGGCCAGCCGGTGGGCGAGATCTTCCAGCTCCCGCTCCAGGGCGTCGGTGTCAATACCCTCTCGATCTGCTTCGTCGTGAGCTGCCGCTCGATCCGCTTCGAGTGCCCCTCTGTAGCTGTCTGCCTCGTCAGCAGGATCGCGATCGAGTACCTCAGCGTGCGCTGGGCCGGAGTCGACTGTTGAGTCTAACTGCTCGTCGGGTGAGAGACTCGTGATCGGTGGCTCTTGTCCGTCATGATCCTGCTCTAGGCTCTCGTGAGAGTTGGTTGTCTCTCCCGCTTCGTGGTCGGTATTAGCAGCGTCGGCCGCGTCGAAGTCTCCAATAGTTGACTGACGTCCATCAATAGAATCGTCATCCCTCTTTTCCTCTACTGAGGTTTGTCCACTCTGCGGGGAATCGAGGTGTGTCCCAGGTTGTTCAATAGAGCGAGCAAGTGCCCGCGCTCTAGAGTCTGAGGACTCCGGGGTCTGCGACGGTTGGTCTTCATCACTGTCGGTCGAACCTAGTGTCTCGTCGGAATCGGGTGCTGACGTGCCAGTGTCGAGGGAATCAGAAGTCTCTGGGGATGGTGTCGCTTCGCGCTCCTCGTCTAATGAATCTGGCGTGATCGAGGGCTGGCTGAGGACGTCTTGGAATGGATCGTCGGTTGCACTCCGTTCGAGTTGCGGTTGCCCGTTATGAACTCCGCCAGCCTCCTCGTCGATTGGTTGTTCTGGATCAGAGTTAGAATCTGCTGTTTCGGGTGATTCTGAGTTCGATGAAGGGTCGGAGTCTACATCAGATTCCCCAGAGTTGTCCTGATCTGGCGACTGTGTTGATGCTTCGGAGTGCGTCTCTAGGAGGGGCAGGATTGCCGACTGCCACGTCTCAACGACCAACTGGGCTCGCCGTACAGATGCCGTCTTGTCGTGGCTATGGGTGATATCGTCGCGTTCTGCACTCCGGATTGCGAGGGCATCCCGTGCTAACGCCTTTAGTGCCTCTTGAACAGCGTCAAATCCCGACGCATCCGCCTCCGACGCGAAGAGTATACGCTCATCATCTTCGTCGAGGAGTACCTCTGTGATACCCGTCGGATAGATTGCCCACTCGTAGAGGGCGCTCGTCACTGCATCCCAGAAGGAGAATCGGACTTGCTCGCCGTCCGGGATATCATCGGGGACCTGCGAGTGGATTCGGCGGGTGAGTTCGAGGCGTATCTCGGCGTTGTCGCTGAAGTTTGCTCCCTCGATCGCTTCCCGTTCGATGGCACCGTCCTCGATGATATTGGTAAGATCGTGTACCTGTTGGTGATGATTGGGCTCGATCTCGGATTCGAGAAGTTCTGCAATGGGGCCGATAGCCGTCTTGAGAATATGAAGCAGTTCGTGAAAGGCGAGACCGAACTGGTGAGCGTGGTCAGCTGTCAGCTGATCGTTCACCGGGATTCGGTCTATCGGTGCTGGGTCTGTCGTTACTAGTATGAGGAACTCAGCGTCGACGCTTTCGAGCAACTGTGCAGCCTGCTGCCGTTCAAGCTCGGTCGCATCACTTCTCACGAGCGCATCGGCTTCTGCAGGGGAGGACCGCCGCGGTCTTGACGGCTGGCGTAAGAACGACCTCTACGTCGATGCCTGAAGGCAGGTGTCCACAAATGAACGCCCGGAGCCTATCGGCCCTACCAGTCGAGATTCGAACGCGAGAGGTGATGTTGGGCGTAACCATCTCTACTTGAGGTGTTGGATCGGCTGAATGAGTATTGGCCATACGAATGCACGAGGGCCGCTCCCTCGATCCCTTTGGGACGATAAACTGAGATGGAAGAGTAGATACTCGACGTGGTTAGAGAAAAAAATCTAAGCTGGATACAAGGCCTTTGCCCAGACCAGAAACCGGTTGACTTTGACCACGTTCTCTGGATCAGTGTACTGAATACGATTCACGACGCGGACGTGAAGCGAACCACTGCCTTTGTCGGTGATTTCAGCGTACGCCTCGAGGAACTCTTCTTCACCAAGACTCTGGAGTGCGTGGAGATCAGCTGCCAACTCCTCAAGACGGGCAGCGACTGCCATGAGAATAATGAGCATCAGGGAAACTCCCGCCAGCATCGCTACTGGCTTCACAGGAACCCCGAACGGGATCAGAAGTGAGTACCCGAGGCTCTGTAGGAAGTAGTAGATCCCAATCGCTCCGTTCAACACCATACCCCAGAACAAGCCTCTGAAGACAGGAAGTCGATTGAGGTGTCCCTGTTCGTGCCGGTAGACAAGTTCGGCCGCCTCGTCGGATAGCCTCTCCATTCGCTGCTTATTCAGAACGATCGTGCCGACCGGTGTAGCCTGACCAAACGCAGCAGAATCGCTGTCGAACCAGTACACATCGTTCTCGTCGCTGTACCCGTTGAAACTGCCTACGGACTCCACTGGTCCATGATACAAACGGACGAAAGCCCTGGTAAACCAGTCTCGAAACTTGTCCGAAGCACGTTCAACAGTCTGCATACCAGTTGTTCGGCAGACAGTTACAAAAAAGCCGTGCCGAGAACTGTAGAGGTTTAGTCTTCTGCAACCTCTTCTTCGAGTACATCGAGAAGCATATCGACGTAGTGGAGAATCTGCATGGCACGCTGCTGATCGATTGAGTCCTCATCTCGGTGACTGGGAGGATTGCGCAAAGCCCCGAAACCCCCTGAATACAGGTACATCCATCCTCTTTTCTCTGCCCCCACATCTGCAAAGGTCAGTGGTCCATCGTCAGTACTGAAGGCGTTCTGAGCAAGGTCCATACCCACCGTGTCCTGAGAAAACTCTCCCTCCTCCCGAATTCTTTCCTCCAGTACGCGAAACGCGGTCCGGACGGAGCTCTGATAGTGTCCGTCAACGTACTCGGGAACTGCGTCACTGCGTAGATCAGGGTGTTCTATGTGGAGAATCGGTTCATCATCTGTGTCCTGGAAGAGTTCATCGACCATGTCGAGAAATGCCATCGCGTTTCGCCGATCCTGACGTGTGTAGTCCACGACCTTATTGCAGTAGCGTATCTCGCCTCGATGCCCGTTTGCATCCACTTCAAGACGATAGTCATCTACTGTGAATCTGGCCTTCTCAATGTCCTCTATATGCCTTCCAAGTCTGCTATTGAACCCGGTTCCAGAATCCAGGGAAACAGTAATCGACCGTGTCTGATCATCCTGCTCGCGGATGTAGCGCTTCAGCAAATCAGCTACGTCTTGAAGGTCAGACCAGTCTGAGAAGACAAAGGAGCCACCAAAAGATTGGGTCGGCGTACTATCGCCTGGATGGTGTTCGTGGGTGCTGATGTCGAAGACGCCCTCGTCACTGTCCAGATCCAGTCTCGTTTCAATCCGAAAATCGGGCTGTTCGTTTTCCACAGCTTGCTCCGAAGAATACTGTTCAGAGGTAAATTCACGTGATATACGCATCGTTGGTCGAATGGTGAAACGAGAGGGTAATAGGCGTTCCCTCAAAAATCAGGTTCGAACGCTCTTCCTGCGGCTATAGGTCGGTCGGCGGGATGAGATTACAGAGGACTGGCGCTTGCTCCAGAAGCGCGTCAAAGAGCTGTTCAGTCGGTCGATAGAGGGCATGATGCTCATCGACGGAGTAGTCCTCTTCCTCATCTTCCGGCATGGATAGGAATTCGTTGTCCAGGAGTGGAGCCAATGTAGTATTAAGAGCAGCACCGCTTCGCCCCGACTCGACTTCGAGTGTGCGCCGAGAGAACTCGGAGAGGAAGTTACGTGTACAGCAGCCGATGACATGCGCTCGTCGCTCAGCGAACAACTCATTGAGAGCACTGCGGTGGGTCCGTGTCCAGTAGTCGTCGAGCCTGACGTAAGTCTGGACAATCGGAGACAATTCGTTCAGACTGCCGTTGGCATGGACGACTCCGAGATCATTGAGGGCGTGTAGATCCTGGGTGTCAAGGGACTCCCCGAGCGGATGAAGGACATTCTGGAATGCCTCGTGGTACTGCGAGGTCAGGAACTCACCGGCGACGACATGGGCTTTGCCAATGTTCCGGACAGGATGGATTGCTTCGTGATGATCTGGGTCTCGGTGGTCGACATGGGTTCGAGGATAGCTCATGCAACACGTCACACCACGAGGTCCGCTGTATTAACGGCCTCAGCGTACAGAAACTCAGGAAACCGGCACCTCAACAGGATGTTCTTATATCCCCCTGACGGAACAAGGTGAAAGGTAATCCCGGAGGAGTCACTTCAGCTTCGGCAAATCAAACGACACGGATACGTTCGTCAACGAGTCCGACACCCGGCCAGCGAGATCCACGAAGAAACTATTCCGTCGCTCCGTCTCCATCTCTTTCCGACGACCGATAGCCCGATCAAAGTTCATCCTTACCTTGTCCGCCTCGTCATCGATCATACGACGAACCCTGCGGAACTGGTTTTGGGTCAACGGTTCTTTCCCTGCAATCTGCGCCATCTCTGGCGTCACCAACCGACCCGGATTGTACTCCGCCTTGAACTCGTTCACTTCTGCCTCGAACAAGTGCTTCTGCGACCTCAACTTGTTCTCTGGCAACTCCTCGAGTTTGTCGACGGCGTACGTTACCTCCCACTTCTCGAACTTCTGCTTCACCCTCTCCGGCGGAAGCTCGACCTCGCTCATTACTGCGGACTACCAAGCCCGACCAAAAAATGGTAGCGGACAAAACCATTCCACAGCGCAATTACAAATAGTCGTTTAGTGTTTCGTAGACGTCCTCAGGATACTGATTCGGCTCGGCAACCGCCCAAACTTCGTTCTTGACCGCTGCCTTCGGTGAAGCACCGTCTTCGATGTGCTCACAGAGAATCGTCAGATTTCGTGTCGAGAGCGTCGGCCAGCTCTCGTTATGCCGGGTCTGATGAGCAAACTGAACAATCTTTCTGAGCGTCCCACGGTCCACGACTTCGTGACTGGCATTCACCTGCGCGTCCAGCTTCGCGACCTCTTCGTCGACGTCTTGGATGTAGGGTTGTTCCAGCGCTCGGAACCGGCCACGAGTGGCCGAGTTCATCGGCTCGGAATCACGGTACTCCCGGGTCGGTGGATTCATCGTGATCACGATTCGCGCCGACGGATGAGGTTCGACCAACTCGCCGTGGGCCTTCACGAGGAGTTTCCCCTCGTTGAGCAGACGATGGAGCGACATCGCCGCCCCGGCTCGCATCACAGGGAACTCGTTGAGTACCAGCACCGATCCGTTCAGCAGCGCTTGCTTTGCGGGACCGTTACGAGGTGCGATCAGTCCATCCTCAGTGGGCGTGAGCGGTCCGAACAGGTCCTCCGTGTGGGTTGCCTCGTCACAGTCTACCGAGACGTAGCCACGATTCGTCCGGTGACACAGGTACTTGATCAGGAAGTTCTTCCCAGAACCTCGCGGGCCAACAATCCGAACGGGAACCAGCCCACGAGCGAGCTTCTTCGCAAGCAGTTCGTCGAGCGGAAGTTGAAGCCGTGGTTCGGTCGGAACTGCTGGCGGGACGACGTTGCCCGCTTCGTCGACGGGTAGTGCGTCATCGCCGGCGTCAGGATGTGTCGCTGCCTTCGGTACGTCAGGGTGGTCAGGGTTATCGAGGATGTGGAGACCCGTTGGGACAGGGTCCTGTGCATTCCGCCCGATATCGGACACGTACTGTGCGTCGACGGCATCAGGGGACAAGTCATCCGTGCCGTAACGTGGTTCCCCAACGGGTTCGTTGGCAGTTGTAATGTCGAGGACTCGAGCGACACCGTGCCTCCCCGTTTCATCGAGTCGTCGAGAGTACCGAGCGTCGGCAGCTCGCGAAAGCCACACACCCACCGGAACGTGTCGGTGAGAGGCTTGAATAATCGCCTCTGCTCGGCTCTCTGTTAGCGTGCCAGTCAGATTCGCAATATCATCGACTTCGGCGTCGACTAGCTCGGTAAACGTCGTGTAGCCTGCGTCCCTGAGTGCAGTCGCAATACTCTCCGTGACGACATCGAGAACTTCGAAATCGTCACCCCAAGACGTGCCAGCGGGACCACCGAATGCTTCCGTAATCACGGGCGGTTCTGGTCCCTGTGGAGAGACGCCGACAATTGTCGTGCTCCCGCCAGCTCCCCGGTCGAGCGTGAACGTTCCATCCGCTGCCCCAGCATCGATAAGGTCAGCGGCCTCTTGCTCACCGATATCGGCGTAATCGCAGACTCGAAGGGTAACGCGTTCGACCGGGATCGTCCCACCTTCGCGCTTGAGGAGACGATGCACCAGGTGCGAAAGCACGACGAGCGGTTCTGGCGGGTCGATAGTCGGGTCGGGTTCTGATGAAGACATAGTACGTATGCGAGACCCGTTAGGAGCCCCGTCGCCCGCTTTCGGGCTGGTAAATTCCCAGCTCTCAGGACGAGCCTTCGATGTCGTCGAGGCGGTGCTGAACCCGGTCGTGGAGTCGTTGGGCGGCCCCGTCAGTGAGATTCGCTTCAGTATCTACCTCGATTCCAGGAATATCGATGACGTCTTCGAGCGCGTCGCTGAGCGTCTGCTGACTGGCTGGCAGAACACGTTCCTCGGGTTCGTCGGTTTGCCGGTCGTGTTCCTTCATCGCCAGTTGAATCATCATCGCCGGTTTTCGAAGCAGTTCGCCAGCGACCTCGAGGTACTCCTGGTGGGTATTCGATGCCCAGGAGCCTTCGTATTCGTCGAGGAGTGCGATCAACAGAGAGAGCTGGAGGTTGTAAACGGTTGGTCGCGACGATGGAGACGCCAGCGTCGTGGCCCGGTCAGCAGCGGCCTCGGCATATCTGTTGGCGACGCCCCAGTAGCGGTAGCAGGTGGCCGCATCGAACGGAAGCTCGCCGAAGTCGTAGGCGATGGCCCGTGTTCTACGTATCGCCAGATCGACCTTCACCAAGCGATCGGCGATATCGTCGTAGATTGCCTTCCACCACTCGTTGATCGGAACTCTATCGTTCGCCCGTTCGTGGTCGGCGTCGGTGGCTCGACCGTAGTGACGACGAGTGTACCGCTTGCCCGTGTCAGGGACGATAGTCTCGGTCTCAGGGAAGTAGAGGATCGGTTTCGCCCACAGCGTCTGTGTCCCCCGGAAATCGTAGCCAGTCTCGAATCCCCCATAGACGACGAGATCTGACTCGTGCGCCCTAGAGACGGGGGTAACACCGTCAGCATCCTCCTCTATCTCGGAGTCTTCACTTGCTGTGACGGTGTGTTCGAGACCGGGACAGACGACGAACATCTTGAGGAGCCCACCCCAGTCGCGGTAGCTTGCCCAGCCGAACGCGCCGGCTTCTCCTCGTTGCTGGAGTGCTCCTACAATCGGTAGGTACGCCTCTTGCGGATTGATGATAGAGTATCGATCCGAGGCGATCTGCCAGCGGAACTTGACATCGAAGCCCAGCGCGCACAGAGCCTTGCGACGTTCGTCGACGATATCCTGGTGATCACGAACACGCACCAACGGGTCTGACGACGCGTCCGTGGCAATCTCCGAGAGTGACTGACCGGTCGCCGTCTCCAGCGTATCGATATCCAGACCATCGACGTTGCGGAGAGCTTCGATGTCGATGGTCCCGTCGACACCGACGAACTCGTTTGTGGCCCAGAGTTCACCCGAACTCGCTTGGGGAAGGACGCTGAGAACGTCTTTCAGGGATCGAGGATTCGGATCGAGACACCCCGTTTCTGGTGAAACAGCGTCTGGATACGCAGCGCCGTCCGCCGACGTCAACCCTGCAAACGCGTGCGTTGCTTCCTGATTTAGGAGGTCGAGGACCGACATGGATGCAGCGACGGATTGGTGGTTATCCTGGTCTGACCGGGAGCTTGACGTGGAGTGCTCTCGCTCGCGGCTCGCTTCTGACTGTGTATCTGTGGACATGGCGAATCAGATGGGAAACAATCGAGTCCAGCTGTAGTGGACACTCGACGAGTCTTCCCCTCACCCCATTGAGGATGGTAAAATGGGGCAACGCTGTCTCATCCAGCACTACCCTGAAGCGGATGCCGATGAATCTCCCGTCGCGCCTGTTTGCTCTTCATCATCACCAGTCTCCGCCTCACTCAGAAGCGTCTCTTGATCGTCGTCGTAGCGTGGGATGTACTCCTCACCGCCGAACCAGCGAATGATCGTCGGCCGAAGACGTCGGATGCTCTCCTCGGTCGATTCACCGACGTGATCGACAGTTCTGAGCGTCGTGGCGTAGCAGGCCCAAGCCGCGAAGTCGCCCATCGTCTCGAACTCATCAGCGATGGCCCGCTTGGCGGCAGCGGAAGTCAGTCTGCCATGTGTCGAGAGCCATTGCTTCGACAGTGATTCGGCAGCAGGGTCACGGTTCCCCAATCGGATTTCCTGAAGTCGATGCAGGTTCCCTCTGGTGTCTCCCTTCTTCCAGAGGACCTCGTCGTATCGTCGGACCAGAGCAAGTTCGTCAGCGTAAGTGATCGAGTCCAGGTCGACCGTTTTGATGTCGACGTCGTCCGGTTGGGGTGCGGTGTTCTCGGGATAGTCCCTGTGGAGATACTGTTCCCGAAGGCTCGACTCTCGGAGATCCTGCAGACGAATCGACCACTCATCACCGCTCAGTTCCCGCCTGATGAAGTTCTCTGCAAACAGGTGATAGTCATCAATTGCGACCTCAACCCCGAGAGTGGAAGCGAGCAGGGCGATAGCGAGTTGGCAAGCGCGTTCTGAGCCGCGTCCGGCCCCCAATCGAACCCACCCGGTGACACCGAATGCACCATCAGATGTTTGTCGAGGAGACCGTCGCCAGCGTAGACGAGACAGCCCCCAAGTGTGCGTTCTCCGCGATATCGCCGTGCTCGGTACTTCGACTGTGAGTAGCTAGTTTTCATAGTGCGTGGAAAAACCACCTGGGAGCGGTTACGTCTCGATACGGGGAGCCAGCATCCGAGTCATCGACCCTGCATCATCGTCGAGGTCGTACGAGAGCATGATGGGGAACTCACTCCCGAAGTCAACTGTGACGTTAGCCCCCTTGGGGATTGTTCGGACGATCTTTTTCATGTAGTCGAGGCTGAACAGCGACGAAGCTTCAGCGAACGTGGCCTGGTCGAGTTTCTCCTCATCGAGTTGGAAGTCGACAGTGTCGGTATCACCTTCTGCCTCGATTCTGAGGACCTCTTCGTCAGCGTCCATCCGGAATCCGACGTGATCGGCAACAAGGTCTGCAGCTTTGACTCCTTGCTGGAGAAGGTCGCGGTCGAGCGTAGCGCTCGCTGGGAGTTCCAGCTCAGGAAGCGTCGGCTCTGCTCTGATAGTCGCTGGATCGAGGCAAGCCATTCGGAACTCGATGCCGTCGACGAAGACGACCAGCTTGCGTGTCTCTCTATCGAGGCTGAACTGGACGAGATCGTCCTTCTTTGCGAGGTTCACGGGATCGGCGAAGCGGTCCAGGTCGAGACCGAGGACACCTGGAGTAGCATCGTACGACTCGAATGCCGAAGCATTCAGAGTGAGATCGTCCATCGCGACGTTGGCGGGATCGACTGCACGGACGCGGATCCCGGATTCGTCGATCTTGAATCGGGCTTCGTCGACGTTTGCGTGAAGTGCCTTGAGGATGGTCTTGAGAGGACTCGCCTGAATCGTGGCTCGAAACGTGGATGGTGGGCCAGATTGAACTGATTCTTCTTCAGGTTCGTTCTGAACGGAACCTGAGTCAGAAGTGTCATCGTTGGACGTGACTGGGTCAGGTTGTTTGTTTTCTCCCTTGAGGTCTTCGGGAGATTCGATATCGGGAGTCTCTGTGGATGAATCTGTGCTCATGGGTTTCGTCGTAGCGTCTTCGAGTGGAGGCAAGTCTGAATAGAGACACTCAGGTCTCTCTCGTCTCCCTCACTCTCTTCAGAGTTCGATAAAAATCGAAACAGGAGTCGGCTAGCGCTGGTTCGCGCTAACAACAGTCGACCTTATGCGTCAAAGGGGATGAAAACCGTGAATTCGGGTGATTCAGCGGCCAAATAGGCTAGAATCCCTCGTTGAGGGTACTGGGCAAAACTGATTTAGCACCCCTTCTAATATTATTATCGAATGAGTCTCTGGAGGTCCAAACGGCGCTACGAGACAGGGCGCCACATCAGTGATCAAGCTGATGATGCCCTGTATGCGCTCGCCCTTCTCCAGAGCGACGGGTCTGTCACAAGGACGCGTGCGGACGAACTCCGTGATAATCTCGAAGCGGGGAAAGCTGTTCTCAGGACGCTTCGTGATGCGTTAGAGCATCCTGAGAAATCTGACAACTTCGCATACACATTGGCTCGCCAATTGCGAGAGCATTACGGCGATATCAACAAGTACGCGATTGAACGTCTAAACCGGCACTTGGACCTTCTGGGGGAAACAAAGGAAGATTTGGAATATCGGGAGAATCTCACCGAAGTCATAGAGACATTGGAACTGGTTGAAGAGTTGGCGACGCGAACAACTGACCAAGACGCAGAACAACTGCGAGATTACGTTGCCCACTCGGATCATTGATCATCGCGAGAGTGATTTAGAGGCCCGATTCGAACACCTTCAGGAGGAGGCAGAGCGGTTTTCAGAGCTCACGATAAGCAATGCGTTTGACGACTACTTTTCTAACATCCGAGACGCTTTCGAGAAAATCGATAGCCGTCGATCAGACGTGGAAGCAAATCCGGATAACGACGCGCTGTATCAACGGTACCTCTCAAAGGTCATTTCAGCAGAGGCAGACATCTCTGACCTCGAACTTGTACTAACACATCTCGACCTATACACCCATCATCGAGATCGCTGGCCAGATAGAATTCAACACGTCGAAGAGATCTGCGAGGAACTCACCGATGCGTTCGGTCTATCTGTGACCTGCTTCCCTGTAATCCGCGAGAATTACGCGCTCTTACCATTGCTCGACGACGATTTCTACGTGATATACGTCCCTCGCGGGAGAAGTATCGTCCCTACGACTCCAATCCTGGCACACGAAGTTGCTCACGCGCTCTTGGATCAGCGGTCATCACGATCTCACGAGTTCAATCAACGATTTAGCGAACTTCGACGGCAAATGGACCATGAGAGAACTGAACGGGATTTTCACGGGAACTGGTCACACTGGTACAGTGAACTCTTCTGCGACGTTGCTGGCTTCTTTGCATTTGGTCCGAGCTATGTATGTGCCCAACTCCACCATCTCCTCTCCCGAAACCCCTACTTTATCCAGCGTGACGTTGGGGTAGAAGACGATACTCTTCATCCCCCCGACGCACTCAGAGTAACCGTCATTACTGATCTCGCGGACGAATATCTCCCAAAGCAGCTCGGGAACCATTAGAAGATATCCGAGAGGAGTATACTCAACATCTGCAGTGCTATGAGGAATCAAAGCGACCATTTTACGATGAATGGGCTGACGACGAATTGGTCGATGCTGTCATCTCGGATGCAGCAGGTGTGAACACCCAGTTCGACCAACTCTGCAGTCACATTCAGAATGGGTCTGACCCGTCCAGTGTACCTGAATTCGAATTTCGACTAAAGGCGAACAGGTACTGGCTAGATGAAAATTAGCTCGGCAGGAATCTGAGCTGGGGACAGCTCTCGAACAAGCTGTGCATCTCCGCGGGATATCGGGTCGTGATTGGATCGCTGATCTTGGAACCAGGCGACCACCAGACCAAGAACGAGAGGTCGAATACGTCCTGTCCGATCTCCGTAATATCGATATCTTCGGTTCCTGCTCGTTCCTGAATCCGGAAGGTACGAGGTGTTCCCTGATACGTGTATTCTCCTCCAGACGGGGCTAAGACCATCGTAGATTCATCTACTTCCGCATATGCCCCGGTTCGGCACGCACAGTCGGTATCATCGGAATAGATTCGGTACGACGTACTATCTCGCAGCTCGACCGCGCTCCAGCTGAAGTCGTCGTCAATGTATCCCTCCTCTTTCAGGCTGTCGACGGCAGATTCGATACCTGCGATTTCCTCATTGCCGTAGGTCCCATTTCGATGAACAACCAATGAGTCGACGGTCCCCTCGTTTTGGTTGATTGCCTCGACAATTCCATCACCAATGAGCTTCTCGGCATGATCGAAATCGTCTACCGTACTATCTCCTCGACCGTGTGGTTGCTTCGTCCAGTCAATTACGTCCCCTGATTCCCCAGAAACGGTGACAGAGCAAGCAGTTGTACTCTGATCCCCCGTTACACTCAATCCGATGACGACATCTGCATGTAATCCTTCCTCTAACAGGAACGGTCGAACACCGAGTTTCGATGCAGATCGGTCGCCGTATTCCTGAGTGAATAACTCTCATCCCGATTGCGCTCCTGCTGGTAGTTCTCGTGACGAATATGCTGGACCGGCTTTCCGTTCACCGCATTGATTACGTCATAATATTCTGTCTGACTATCGCCAGTCAAGTACGCGAACGCACCAGTGACCTTCTGAGCAAACTCTTCTTTCCACTGGTCGTACTCGGAACGACTCTCGAAACTCACACCGCCAGGCTGCTCTTTCAGATCAAGATCGGCGAATCGCTTTACATACGACCGAATATCATCGAATGCGTCGAACGCTGTTTGACGGGTTGAATCGGTATGGAGCACCGCAACCCATGGTTCGTCCATCGGTTTCCGTTTCGGCCCGAACTCTTCGAGATAGTCAAGAGTTCGATACTCCCAGATATCCCTGGTTATGTCTCCTGAGCTAGTCAGATCAGACGTACCTACTTCTAATACCGTATCGTCTCCGAAGCTAAGCGCCGGAAAACCGAACGTGTCGACGCCGTCTCGGATCGGTGTGTCAGCGACATCTGCTTCGTGATCTCCGAGACGGATATAGTGAACTGGACGGATCCACTCTTGGACTTCTTCCCAGCGTTCGTCTGCCTCCAGCGTCGACGCCTGTGTCGTCACCTCTTCCTGGTTGGGAATCAGTCGCAGGAGTGATGGTGCAGCATCGTAGGTTCGATTCCCTCGAGAATACTTGTACTTGACAACGGGTTCATTCGGATCGATTTTCCCAGCCCATTCACTCCCATAGTTGTTATCGACGAAAGAGAGAACCGAGGTCGGTTCTCCGTCAATATTCATCGTTTCGTCAGTGACAACGGCGTCGGAAACCGAGTGTAATCGTACCGGTTGAGGTTCAGGACGGTCGAAGAAGAAATAGCGGCGGCCATCCCCAAACTGGTTGATGACTTCTGATTCTCCGTGGGCATCGAGGCGATCCGCCAGCGTCCGTTCGTCGACGAATTTTCGGGTGGGGTCGAGGCTGAGCATGAAGCCGAATCCGGATCGATAATCGATGCTAGTCCGGATTCCGCGGAACATTTCGTAAACCGCTTCGTCGCCTCGAACGGTTCGAATTGGGTCGGCTTCGTAGAAGTTCCCTCGTTCATTGTACTCCCAACAGTCAAGTACGGACGTAAGATATGATCCAAACCCGTCTCGGAGGGCCTGGCCTATAGCACCTCGATGACGAGGATTTTCCGGGTCGAGAGTAGTTTTATATTCCAGACTTAGAGTTATCCCGTCGGCGTCAACCTCCTTGGGTTCATGCTCATGTCCGAAGACTGCAATATACCATTTGCCATCGCCTCCCCGGATACGATGAGCCTCTCCCCACGTTCGATCCGAGAGGATGTTCTCAAAGTGAGCTAGCTCCGAATACGGATTGTCTGGGAGTTCAGCGGATATTTCGTAGATTTTCGCGGGAAGATCAGGGACCGATATCTGGAACGAACTGAGGAACTGTCCCATTTTCATTGATAATTTATTGGACCCCAGTTAGTCGTTTCGGGGTCTGCCAGTCTCTTCCTTTTCGGTCCGTTTGAATGGCAAACTGGATTACTGAATCTGGACAGCATCTCTGTGCCGCTCTAGAATCTGTTTTTCGACTAACCGAGCAATCGCATCGTCAACAGCGTCCATCTGGTCGTCAGAAAGCGCTCTCACGTTCGAGAGAACGCGGTCGCGAATTTTCTCGATATCGGTTAGTCCATCATCGACCGCACCCAGGACGGTGTACTCGACTTCGAACTCTGTCGCGAGATCTGAGATACGAGACGTGAACGAATTCGGGAGGCCCGACAGTGAATTGACCGCCATCTCGATAGTGAACAGCGGATGGGAACGCTCTCGGATGTGTCGTGCTTCAGTCGACCCCGTGTTGAACGGACGCTGTTCGCTGATTTCGATCAGGATCGACTCATAGTCGAGGCCACGCTGGGCGTACTTCCGCATGTCCTCGATGTCGCGCCGGCGGCCACTCGCCAGGTCACCACCCGAGACCGCTTTCAACAGGAACATGTCCTCGTCCGAGAGGATGAACGCCGTCGCGTGGTCGCCGGTCCAAAATTCCTCGGCCCGGTCATGCATTCGCTCGGTGATCCACACCTTCCCGACGACTTGCCGCTCGAAGAGGTCGATCTGAAATCCGCGGTCTTCGTGATGGAGCTCAACTGTTTTCCCGACACCCTCGAACGACTCCGTCGGCTCGTCAACCACCGCAAACCCTTGTGCCAGGAGCGCCTGGTAGACGTGCTCGAACTCGGAAACGACCCCCAAAGCAAGATCGATATCCTCGGTCTGATCCTTCAGCCCGCGAACCGTCATCGCCGAGCCGCCGAGGAGATACACGTCTACGGGTTCCGAAAGCCAGCTGTCGAACTCTTCGAGGAACGCTCTGATCGCATCTCCGCCTTTGAACACAGTCATGACACTCCGTACTGCTCTTTGAGAGCGATAAATTCTGATTCACTTGGGAGGAATATCGGGAGGTCCTCAGCAACCTCGAACTCTCCGTGAAGGGGTCGGTACATCGCAGCCACCGCTGTCTCCAGATCGTACCACGTTGCCGTTTCTATGAGGGTCTCCTGGTCGATATCCAGTTTCTCGATCAGCAGCATCGAATAACTGACGCGTCGCGACCCGCTATCGAGGACAAGGGTGTGGCACACGACCTCCGAGGGCGTGAGTACTTCATCCGGAGCGTACCAGAACGCGGGTTCACCGGCGAGGAAGAACTGCAAGCCGTACTCCTGGAATCGCGCGAGTCCAGTCACCCGCCACTCAGCGGCCGACTCTGTGCGGTCGTATCCTCGGACGTCTGGACGCGAACGAGTGCTCGCTTCGGGTCGCACCACTCGACAGTCGCACTCGGAGCGAGTTCTCGAGCTCGCGAGCGATGGTCGTGGGTCACGACTTCTTGTGCGAACCGTAGCAGTGGCGAGAGGTCATCAGTTAACGCGTATTCGGGTCCAGACGGCGACAGCATTGCACGGTGCTTGAGCGGTGACAACGCGTTGTGGACGCCCTGTCTGGTGATGTCGAGTCGGTCTGCGATCTCGGTCGCTCGACGTGGTTCGTCGAGATACCAGCACACCCGTAACGTAGCTGGTGAGAGTATCTCTGTCCAGTCGACGTGCCCAAGCTTCGAACGGAGATCTCGATACGCCTCAACGACTGGATGGTCAGTCACTCGGACGAGACGCCGATTCTTCGAACCACGGGCTTCGGTGAGCAAGCCGTCCTCGAGCAACTCATCGAGGATGTCGTAGATATGGTCCTGCGAATACTCAGTTTCGGTCGCGAGTTCGTCTGGCGTCGCCTCGCGGCCAGCGCTAAGCGCGTCAGCAGTGCAAGGCTGGCCTTCGTCAGCATCTCTGTAAATAATATAGCCGATTCGTATAAATATGTTTCTGGATTTCTGTTTACACACTGGCTGTGAATCGTCTACCCCGCTGCGGACGGAATCGTGCTACATCGAAACCGGCGGAAGCCAGTCACAGGACGGACAGAACGCTTCGTATACAGCCAGTGTTTCGTCGAACTCCCAACCTCCGTCGTCATGGAAGAGTACGCCCGCTCGAATAATAGCATGAACCGCCCCGTGACCACAGTGGGGGCATTCGTCACCTGGGGCCCATCCCGCCCGCTCGAAATCAATCGTCCACTCCGCATCGGTGACCGACGGCGGCGACCGTTCACCGCAAGAAGTCATCTCTGTACCTCCAGTCCAGACTCCGCTGGGCGTTCGAGCATCGATTGGAGTTTCTTCCACTGCTCACGGAGCGTCATAGCGGAGACATTCGCGAGTTCAGCGAGACTCGTTTGAGTGACTTTCTCGTCACCCTCCCGAGCTTCATAGACGCAGGCAGCGGCAACACCGGTTGGTCGACAGCCGTTCCCGAGACCGACTTCGGACGCTTCTCGGGCCAACGTCAGGGCGCGTTGGCGCACTTCTCGTGAGAGATCGAGGTCCGATGCAAATCGTGGGACATACTGAACGGGAGCCATCGGAACGGCCGGGAGATTGAGTTCGTGATTCAGCACGCTGTACGCGTTGCTGACCCGCTCTTTGGAGACAGTCGACACCTCTCCGACCTCGTCGATTGTCCGAGGGAGTCCCGAACATCGACAGGCTGCATACACGCCGGCAGCCGCTATTGCTTCAATCGAGCGACCACGGATGAGGTCTTCGTTCGCAGCAGTCCGATAGAGGGCGCACGCCTGCGTACAGATGCTCTCGGAAAGGTCGAGCGCACCAACGATCCGCCGGATCTCCGAAAGTCCATGTGCAAGGTTCTGGTCTGCCTTCCCTTCGAACTGGGCTTGGCGGTCCCATCGCCGAAGCCGGTGCAGTTTCCGACGTTTCGCAGCCGGAAGTTGCTGCCCTCGTGCATCGCGATACCGGCCGATCTCTGCAGAGATGCCCCAGTCGTGGCGTGCATTCGTCACTGGTCCACCAACGCGACGCCGCTCTTCGGCATCGTATGGCGTCCATTCCGGACCGTAGTCGATACAATCCTCGTCGACGACGAGCCCACACTCAGGACAGTACCTCTCAGTACCTTCTCGTCTGAGCTGGACCTCAGAGCACTCGGGGCACTGGTCGGTCGTTGTGAGTCGTTCGTGAATCTCAACACTGTTCCTCTCAGGCTGTTCAGTGTGCTTCGTCGCGACGCTGGATGATTCTGTAGACATGGTTGATCGAAGGGAGGGCTCTATGAGCGGGCTACTCGAAGTCGAGGCCTGTCAGGTGGGGTGGCAGTTCCGGGTCGAATTCGCGGTGGAATGCGCGGAGAACTCGATTCTGCCAAGCTGCGTATTCGCCAGGGGTCGAGGCTCCGAACCGTTTCACACCAAGATCGTATTCCCGAGCAAACGCTTCGAGATCGACTGCCTCGATACTCGTAATCGCGTCTGTCGTGGGATCTGGAGCAGCGGCTGCAGGAAGTGGTCGTTCCACCCACGCATCGAAGCAGCCATCCACGGAGCTAATCACGAGGACGCCGTCGGTTGCGCCAACGAACAGGCTGGTCGAAATCCGAGCGAGGTTGCGGTACAGATCTGACGGAACGACCAGGAGTAGGTTTTCTGAATCCACCGAGGATGGATGGGCGTCTCCTTCAGACTGGCTGTCAGTCCTCCACTGGTTCTCGGTGTCGAGCCAACCTCCATATCGGAGCTTGTCGAGTGCGGCATCGAGGAACGTCTGGCTCCGATACTGGATGTACCCGACGACTGTCGCATAGAAGCTCATCGAGCCTCCGCGGAGAACTCCAGAGTGAGCGGATCCGAAGTACACGACCCACACCGATTAGTCGAGGATAAAATTCGGATGGAATGCTCAGTAGTGGACATCAGCGGGGACCACCCAGAACTCATCCTCACCGTTGTATTCGAGATGCTGTTCGACCGCTGATCGAGAGCGAAGCCCGGCGCCGTGTTGGTCGTAGATCCAGACGGAGGGGCCGGCGAATTGGCCGAGTCGATAACAATCGAACCGAGTGAGATCGACGTCGTCCATTACGGACTCAGAATCGAGGGATTCGAGTTTCACTCGTAGTTTGTCGAGTGTCTCATGGAACCACGCTTCTTGTGCTTCGACAGCGTCTTCGAGGAATTGCTTTCCCGTCTCCGACTGCAGGGACAGGGCTGGGTCGAGGCCGCCATAGCGGGGATGATCTCGATACCGAGCCGTCGATTCATCTAGCGTTTTGTAGTAGTCGAACGCCGTCGAAGCCCCGTCACTGATTCCGGTCAAGCGGTCGAGTGCGTATCGAGCTGTACTAACCGCCTCCGGGCTATCGACCGCCGGAACGAGGACTCTGATGAGCATATGCATTTTCTATTCCTCACCCCTTTCGGGGTCGATAAATTCGGGTGTCGAAGACGAACCCAATGTACATCAGATGGATTTACGGAACAAGGAGGGAAATCGAGGATGAACGCCTTTCTGAGTGATCCGCCTTCGAGAAATTGACGGAGGAACTACGACGTATCTCTCTGGTAAGATCCACAATGACGATAACTCAGTCCAACATTCGAGACCTGTGTACCGACGCGGTGTTCGACCGTGGGCAGAACTACTACTCCGAGGGCAAGGTTCACGAGCGACGACGTGTCGACGACATCATCACTGCGACAGTCGAAGGATCGAGACTGTACGACGTGACGCTCTCACTCGCCGAGTCCGATTTCGAGCCTTCCTGTACGTGTCCATACGATGGGGCTGGGGAGTGCAAACACGTCGTTGCCGTGCTCTTGTCGCTGATCGACGAGTTGCCGGAAGATGAGGGAGAGCGTCTCGACACCGTCTTCGAAAGTATCGATACCTCCGAGTTACAGGCGTTTGTGCGCGAGGAACTCGCTCGTGACGACGCGATGCTGGATCGGTTCTTCGCAACGTTCGATGCAACGTCAGGGAAATCTCACGAAGCGTATCGGGACGACGTCTCCCAACTGTTTGACGAACACACCAGAGAGTACCCTGTCGTCATCGATGCAATCGATTTCAGTCGATTCACGGATCTCGGGGAACGATACCAAGATCGAGGTCGCTATCGGCAAGCCGCAGCGGTCTATCGTGGACTCGTGGCTGGGATCGACGACAACATCGAACTCGTCGATGGAGCCTATGACCACTATGCAAGGGTTTTCCGTGAGGGCTTAGACGCCTACGTCGAATGCGTCACAGCAGCTGATCTCTCCTTGTCTGAGTATGAGGCGTACGAACAGTTCCTAGTCAAGCGAATCGAGTCTGGGTCACAAATCCATCGCGAACAGTTCGAGCGAGCGCTATCGAGTCTGCAAGCCACAATCGAGGAGTGAGGCACAGTTGGTGTTTCAGCCAGCACGGGCGGAGGGAAGAGATTGGAAGAGCGATTAGAGCTCCGTCACCCACCCAATTTCCCCTGAACGCCTTTCGAATCCTTCTGTCTCTAAGATATGCTTCATAGCTGGGTGAGTAGCGTTGTTCGTCGAGACTTCACTGCACCCCTCTGTCCGGCTCAACTCAATGAATTCATTGAGGGCTGCCCGACCCACACCCTTGTTCTCCCAGTGTAGTTCCACAGTGAGATACTCTAACTCACCGGGAACACCTTCGATTGCACCAACGCACGTACCGTCGACAAGGATGTCGTACCCCAGCATCGCCTCGGTGAGAGAGACAGCTGCTGGGTCAACGCTATTGACATCGTCCGCGGCAGTCATAGTATTCGATTAGTGAATAATCGCTCTTCAATCTTGGAGCATCGCAGCCATTCGGCCTGCCTCCTCAGCTTCCTCACTTCGATACATATCGTACTTTGCGAGTGCTTCATCAACCGCCTCATCGAGCGTCATACATTCCCTTCGATGCTGTAGTCACTGTGTCCCCAGATTTAGATTCGAACGCGAGCGTGATGACGAGTTCGTCGAACCAGACGACCGGGCGCTTGCTCTGTCCTTCCTCCTCGAAGAAGATGATTCCCAGCTGGGCAAGTCGACTAAGTTCCTCATGGACATTCTTTACGTCTCGATCCACAACTCGGGCAGTCTCGTTGATACTGGACGGTTCTTCCCGGCGAATAGCCTCGATGAGCTCGAGGACACGCGGCGTCAGCGTCTCCATGAGGTCGTCGTAGCTAGTGAACGACAGCGTCGGCGTTGCGTCCACTGAATCACCGTGTTCCAGTGATTCGATGTCGTCAGTGACCTCGTCGTGGAGCTCGTCGGACGATTTGATTGTCACGACAAGGGTCGACGCAGCCCGAAGCTGTTCGCGTTCCATCGGATGCAGCGACGGCGTTGATCTGATCATGATATCACCCTAAGTAGATTTCCTCAGTAACGGGATAAACCGAAAGGCCGCATGCACGGCCCAATTTCCGAATGGGCCCATCGAACGAGAACAGATAATCATCACCACGTTTTGCCTGCAGTATCAAAATTGCTTCCTGAATCGAAACATCGTGCTTTGGATACTGAGCGAGAAACTCTGCTGCTGCATCGAGTACCGCTCGTGGACTTGCAGTCAGATTGTTCGATTCCCAAGAGTCGGACCCATGTTGGACAACTAAGTCAGAATCTTTGATGTCTTCGTACAGATCAAGTGCCTCGTGTGCACCACGTTTGGACCGGAATGCAGAGATGACCTCCGCAACGACGTATGCATCCGTGACGTAGTAAGCCCGGTCGCCGGAAATTTCGAAGAACCGGTCGACTACAGCCTGTTTGCGTTCAGAACGATGATCGGTCGTCAGTCGAGCAAGTAACGCTTCTTTATCGAGAAAGACGATTGCGGTACCGATGTCGTCAGAGAAAACGAGACTATCGTCGAGTGAGAACTCCCTATCTGTATCCGCCACATCTACTCCTCGTCAGACTCAAGTTCGACGCGGTCGCGCGTGAGCAGCGGATCTTCGCCATCCTGAAGCGGGGGGTCACCCAGAGTTTCCGGATCGAGAGCGGGCCCACTCAAGAACTTCTCGAGCGGACTCGCACGATCTTCCTTATCAGCAGCCATGGAAACTCACCTTCGTATCATCGATTAACGGCCGATAGTACTTAAACGTACAGTCTCGGAGGACCATACCGACCACACGAGTAGTTACCCCACAGGCCAGTTTCGTTGTGATTTGTGGGGTGACTACAAGGCCGGGTCGAAGGATGTAGATACGCCGTTGGTACGTGTTTACCCCGAGGACTCAACGGCCGGCACAGCCTGATCTCGTGAAATCATCTCGTTGTTCCGGGAGACTCGCTTGAGCTCGTCGTATGGATTGCGTCCCTGCTGGCGCCATGTCGCCAGCAGGGACAGCACCGTCTCATGAACGAACATCCCGCGGTCATTGCGGAGCGTTCCGATCAGTTTCCGGAGAACCACCGGCTCACGAAGCGCGTTTTCGGCGGCATTGTTCGTCGGAGAGACCGCTGGCTCACCGACGAAGGTGAGCCAGTGGTCGAGGCCACCTTCGATCTTTCCGAGTAGTGTTGCCACTGGTCCGTCGGGAACTGACCGTTCAATCAGTGATTCAAGCTCTCTCCGCGCCACACGCTGGAGCTCTGCTCGCTCACGAATGGTCAAGTCGCTCTCCAGCCGGGTCTGGAGAGCGACGTACAACTGTTTGAGAGAGTCGTAGATCGGTTCGCCTTCCGGTTGCTTCTCAGCGGCATCTTCAGCCTCTCGCAAAATATGAGCCCAACACCGCTGGAGATTGTCGCTGAAGGCTGGATAGGCTGTCCACCCATCACAAATGACCGTTCCCGCGAAGTCCTCGCCGAGGACTTCCGCGGGAACATCGCTTCCACGACTCTCTCTAACCGCGTAGAGCGTGTGGTTCTCGGTGGTGAACGTCCAGATCCATGCTTGCTCACCATCTCGCTTGATGCCTGTTTCATCGATGTGGACAACGTCGGCTTGCTGGATCTGGCGACGGATCTGTTCGTATTCACAGCGACCGGCGCGCGCAGCGCGCTCGGTCGCGTGCCACGCAGTCGCACCTGACAACTCCAGTCCGTGTAGCTGCTCGAAACGGTCTGCAATCTTCCGATAGGGAAGGCGGTAATCGTACCGCGATAGTGCTGATTGGGCGATAACGTTCACCCCGAACTGCCCCTCATCGGGGCAGTCGGGGTGTGTAGCGACTGTCTCGGTTCCACAGGAGTCGCATCGGTAGCAGTGGCGGTTGTACTGCGTGAGTTCTGGTGGTTGTGGATCTGGTATCTTCTCGACGAGTCGGGGGCTGACGCCCACCGACTCGTCGAAGTGTTGGCCACACTCTGGACAGCAGTCACGGGTGACCTCAACTTCTTCGTCCAGATCAGCGGTAGAGCGCCACTCTGGCTCGTGACCGTCTTTTCGTCCGGGAGTGCCGCCGTCAGTTCTGACATCGTCGTCTTCGTCATCTTGCGAGGTCGGGGACTCGTCAGTCCCCGACCGTCGCTTACTCGGTGGTGTATGTGGATTCTCGTATTTGCGAAGCCGTGTTTCGAGTTCTTCGATCCGTTCGTCTTTCTCCTGAAGCTTCTCCTCAAGATCGTTGATTCGTTCTTCCATCTGGAGAAACCGCGAGAGAAGTTCGTCTTTGCTGAGGTCATCTCGATCCACTATGACCACCTCAGCGGTCCCTCAGCAGGGTCACCGGGATGGTCTCCGAGCGGAGACCATCCCTGGAGAAGTTCAATTAGCCCTTGCTGAGGGTTCATATACCCCCGGTTGGTCGCCTGCTACGAGACAGTGGCGAAATTCATTGGGGCTAAACACGTACCGCCGTTGGAACGTAAAATTGAGTGTGGGAAAAGTGTGGGGGTTCCTTGGAAAACACCGAGACCAGCCGCTCAGTCGGCGATATACCTATGCTCCGCTACGCAGTGTAGAATGTGAGGCTGACTAGAGCCTCACAAATGGAATGTAGGTATTCCAATGAACAGTGAGGGTGTCATAGAACGATTAGCACACCAAAGAGCAGGGTGAACGCTGAGGTGGATGAGTTCAGCGACCCTGCAAGATGATCCTTCGGTAGAGTCGTTCTTCAATGTCGTGGAGACAGAGACGCTAAGCGCTGTTCGAGCACCTCTCCTTCGAATTTCTCGAAGAGTTTGACGTGTTCGCCCCGGCGCAGACGGGGCGAACACGAGACCACGAACCACCAGAGCTGATGCGTGGCTTTCTCCACTGCTACTACAAAGATATCTACGGCATCCGCCCCGTCGAACGAGAGCTTCGGAACACGGTCGTCTGGTTGAGCTGTGGCTTCGATCGACCGCCGTCGAGAGACGCGGTCGATCGCTTCCTCACCGACCTCGAACACGTCGCTAACGAGGTGTTCGATCACCTCGTCGAGCAGGCCGCCCGCCGCGGCCTGCTCGACTTGACCTACTGTATCGATTCGACCGACGTGAGGGCGATGCCAGCCGACCCAGATGCGTCAAAGTGCTACGATCCAACCAAGGACGAGTACTACTACGGCTACGGCTGTACAATCGTCTCGACCGGGCAAAAGATACCGATCGCAGCGGAGTTCACCGAGAGCAAACAAGCACCAGAAGAGACGGCGATGCGCGTCACCCGTGACGCGCTCGCCGTCGAGCAACCGATCTGGATGGTCGGTGACAGCGCCTACGACACGCTCGACTGGCACGACCACCTGCTGGCCGCAGGGGTCGTGCCAGTCGCTCCGTACAACGCGCGAAACACCGACGACCCGCTCGATATCGAGTACAGGGTCGAAGACCGCATCGAGGAACACAGTGAAGACGTTCAGCTGAAGCAACCGACGCTAGATGAGACGTACAACCGCCGCACGGGAGTTGAACGAACCAACGAATCAGTGAAGGACTGCGGCCTCGGGCGCACCCACGCCCGAGGCCGCGTCCACGCACGAGCGCAGGTGTTCCTCGCGCTGTGCCTTCGCCTTGTCATCGCGATCACCAACTACGAACGTGGAGACAATCCGGGAAGCACGATCATCACGGTGTGAGAAGAGTTCTATGACACCCTCATGAACAGTAGCAACACTGAAGATAAGAACCTATCGGCGACGATAGAGGCGACGAAGCAGACGAACGAACGACATGGGACCGCAACGACGCGGACTGAAGACGGTCGCTCTCCCTACTTCCGGACCTACCGGGAGAACCAGGAGCAGCGCCGCTCCACCACTGAGCCAACGACGAGAACTAGGCTGGTTGCAAGACTGGCAGGACTACTCTGGGCGCTCATGGACGCCCCATCCGACGCTGACTCCCCAACCGACCCCGAGGTTGCGACGGACCAGCACGAAGACGGTGACGTCTACACGGAGCGGACCGCAGCGAAGACCGACTTCGGGACGCGTGCAGAACCCGTCGATGGACTGTACGGGTACACGTCTGATGGCTACCCCATCGTCCCAGAACGAGGACAGCTCATGAGAGCCCGAACGAACGCGAACGGCCAGCCCGCTGACGCGCTCATCGAGCCCGATTCAGCAGGCGATCTCGCATCGTGGCATCCTGGTAACGCCAGCTCGAAGTTCGTCGATCCGACCGGCGAACAAGTCGTTGGTGTCGCCAGTGGCCTCGACGAATCCGCCGGCCGCACGACTGCACAGACGCCGTCGACGCCCACTTCGAAGGCTGTCGACCACCGAGTGACGACCACTGGCCGCCACTCGAGTTCGGCTTCACTCGGTTCAGCCGAAAGCCGACTGCAAGCGTACGACCGCCCGGACGACACAGAGACCCACAACCACGCTGAGCGGACGAAGACAACCACGGGACTCAAGACCGCCGATCTGGAGGTCTTACTCCCCGATGGCGAATACGTCCGTCTCGGTGACCTGATCACGGAGCCCGAGCAGTTCGCAGGCAGCTCTCTGGAGGCTATCGAGCGATCACTCGCATTGGAGGCCGAGAAACGGAAAGTCACGGATGGCATCTGCCACCCTGGCGAGCTGAGCGACGACGTCGAGCTAGTCGGTCACGCGAAGTGGCTGAACAACCGCTTCGACGAACTCGCTGCGACCCGGCCCACTGCGGCTGAACTCGCTGAGGCCCGCGAGAAACGAGCGAAGCAGGCCCACAAGGACCGCCTTCGCCCGTTGCTCGAGCTGGACCCCGACGAACACGAGGAGGTCTGTGCGATGGCGCACCGACTCCTGAGTGACGACTTCGAGAAGGTCTACGAGGTGCGCAAGAGTCCGCTGACGCTCGCACTCGCGCTCGCGAAGCGTGTCAACCGCGGCGTCGAGCCGACGAATGCACTGCTCAGACAGGCCGAAGACGAAGCGAACGATCCCCAGAACGTCCAGAAGATCGGCAACGTCCGATATATGTCGACTGCTCAGACGAAGGGACGGTTCTCCACGCAGGGTCGTGTTTCGATCCTCTTCGAGAACACTCACCCCGGAATCAAGCAGGCCGGCGTGCTTCAGGACGAGACCGGGACGATTCGTTTCGCTATCTGGAAGAAGTCTGAATGGGACGAGACGCGCCCGACGCCAGACCCGACGGACTTCGGTGGCCGCACGCTCATCCGATCACACCGGTTCCCCGAACTGGCGGTCGGTGACCTCGTGCGTGTCGAGAACGTCCACAAGGGCTGGTACGGGAACGAAGCAACGTTCGAGACTCGACGCGATAGCGAAATCTCGATTCTCGAACAGTCGACTGACGGTTCAGACGATGAATCAGCGTCGACGCCACAGCAGACTGCATCTGTAGAGTCACGACGAACGAGACCACACCGGAAATCGAAGCCCTCGATCAGCGGAACAGCCGTGCCGAGGAATCCAATCGCGTACTGGCGAGGATCCGAAAGCTGGGTGTTCCCGATCGCGGACTGGATGCCCGACTGGTGGCTCGCGCAGGATGATGTCAAAGTAGGTGCGCAGAATCGTTCGACTGCGTCGGAGACAGCGACGAAACAGCAGGTGACGAGAACGACGTAGAACCAAGTAGCATAAGAAGTCTCTCCGAGACTTAGAATTCTAACCCCTTTTCCGACTGCCGAATGCTCATCACACCAAGATTATTCTCCCCTGAATCAGTACACTCCATCAATGTCATCTGCGGAACGTGTGCTGGAGGAAGAAGAAACGCTCGTCGTCGAAATGGAGGTCGAGCACCGACGTCAGTTTGGCTCGGTTCAGATTGGCAGTGTCTTGTTCACCGATCGTCGCGCTGTTTTTTCGTACCAGTCGAACGGTGCTTGGACTCAATTCGGTGAAGCAGACCTCTCAGCGGAACCTTTCGCCCAGTACGTTGACGGCGAACTACACGCAGTTTTCATCCCAGCGACGGACAGCGATGCAGTCCTTCAGCTCCAATCCGACTATATTGAGGAAGTCGAGTCGGTAACCGGTTTATCGAGCGCGATGAGCGTTCTTGGGGAGGCAAGCCGTGATCCGCCAGTTGACCCCGCTGAATGCACTTGCGATCGCATGTCCTCAAACAAGGTTCTGGTTGAAAACGAAAATATGGAACTCGGTGAGGACTTCGATGAAGAAGAGTTCCGCTTCGTCTCATGCGAGGACTGTTTCCGAATCTACGGCCGATATCGGCATGGGAAGAAAGCCTCATTGAACAAGTTATTCTCTGCGGACTGGCTCTTTGGTGGTGACCTTTCGTACGAATCCATAGTAGACTTCGACAACGAGGATGCATACGCGATACATCATACCCCTAGCGGCCCTGTTCGCGTCCAAGACGCACTTCTTGTCCTGTCACACATCGGTTCTCGGTCCGGAGAGGTTGTGAGTACCTACAAGCACGATTACCAACACGCGCTCTGCTACGTGTTGGACGACACGGTGGTTGGATATCTTACTTGGGAACCTCACGAACGAGGGCCGATACTGTCGCAGTTGTATATCAGGGAGGAGTACAGAGGACAGGGACTCGCTGCCAATCTCGTTTCTGGTTGGTATGAGAACGTCTGCGATTCAGAGCACTACTTCGCAGATGAGCCGACATCTGGAGGAAAAGCTGTCCTCTCCTCAATAGGACACCTTGATAGAGCCTCCGGACCAGCACGCGAAGTTCATAATCTGACCCCCCTCGCGTTTGGGTAGAGGTGCTTCACTCTCCGATTTCGAGGCACTTTAGAAGATCAAAGAACAGCAGTTACCCCACGAGAAATGGGAAATAGGATTTGTGGGGTAACAAGAGAGCCGACATCGGCTTTCCCTTCACTCCAGCGAGAGAACAAAGCCATACGAGCAATCTACTGTTCCCAACAATCTCGACAGAATACGGCTCCTTCCATGTCCACTGGCGGCCGCCGTGGAGTGACGATCTCCCGCACCGAAACGGTCTCCTCACAGTTATCACAAGCAACTGTGGGATCGATAGCGGTGCCATCAGGCAACCACCATGGCGGGTCATTGGCGTCGACAGTCTCGGGGACAAGTGTCCACGACGGGATATCATCGTCCTCGTAGGAGAGTCGCTGACCGAGTTCTTGAACGCCCTCGGAAGTGATGTACATCCGGCCGAAGGCGTATCCCCAATAGTCGATCCGGAACTCGTCGCCACCCTGTTCGATGACAGCGATAAAGTCGACGCCGTCACTGATGACGGACGGCTCCGTATGATTATATCGAAGGTGGACACCCGGAGGGTCCCGCTCTAATTCCCGCTCGTCGATCTCGGTCTCCTCAATGATGTACTCCTCAGGGACGAGCATAGGTAGAGTTCACATAGTGCTTTCATATAGCTGAGGGCGGAGTTTTGCTCTGAACTCGACTCTGCACGTTCATAAACTCCCTTCAGAATGGAGAAAGAGGTGGTCGATTTCTTCCATCAGTCCGTCGAGGTCACGATCTGGCTGGTCGCGCACCCACGAGAACATGTTGTAGATCGTCTCTTTGAGGCCGTGTTCGAGCTGTGCTCGGAGCGACGAGGCTTTCGAGACGAGTCGCTCCGAGACGCTCGATTCGGGACCAAGACGAAGGAGACTGTAGGTAAGCATCTGAAGGTGCCAGTGGCGACTGGCACCGTCAGAATCACGCACCTCGCAGTCTCCAAGGCCGAGATCCTGCTTCGAGTCCTCGAAGAACGTCTCTATTCGCCACCGATAGGAGTAGCTCCGAATGATGTGAGCAGAAGGCGCGTCAATCTTGTTCGTTGCAAGGTACTTGACCGGATTCTCTTCGTCCTCGTCAGTGACCTTCTCGGCGATCACCAGCCGAACCTCGCCTAACTTCGACACAGACAGCGTCTTCGTCCAGATCTTGTACGTTTCCTCGTCAATCTCCCGTTCCTCCTTGTCGATGCGCTCTTCCAGCGCATCGACGCGCATCTCCTGGTTTGCGTAGGTCACTTTCCGGTTGCTCCGAAGCGGCCCGATCCAGTCCTTTCCGTATGATTCGACGTGTTCGATCAGCTCGAGTCGTGGGCAAACCACGAATCGAAGAGGTAGGTGTCCGCAGGCACACCTACCTCTTCTTCGAGTTCCGTGATCATCTCCCGGGAGAGATCGTACTTCGTCTCGTCTTCGGTGTCTTGGTCTTCGTCGTCGGCTTTCTCGTACTGGCGAAACACGAGCGGATAGGATGTTTTGTCGTCGGTGTAGAACGAGTAAACGAGGTCTTGTCCCCAGACAGGTTCGCCTTCGGTGTGATCGTAGAACTCTCCAGCACCGGGAAGTTCCTTCCCGGTTCGCTGGAACACCGAATCGTCGATAACGATGTAGCCGTCCTGTGACCACCGCGTCTCGCCGTGTTTTTGCAGTTCTTCCAACCGCTCGTGGTTGAGTTGGTCTTCGTCCCAGTCGTACTCGGTGAGGAACTTGTTGAGTGCTCGCTCACCTTGGGCAGGAAGAACCTCTCGGGCGATTCCAGTCACGGTCTTGCTGCGGCCCGCAGCAAGACCTGTCACGTACGTTTTGGCGTGATGGGTCTGGTGATACGACAGCGAGTTGAACTCGTCCAGCGGATCGGTACACGACAGGAAGTTCGTTATCGGCAGCATCTGCCGTCGCTGCCCTCTACATCGCCTCCCGACTTAAACGTGCAGAGCCGAGCTCTGAATAGAACTGCCTGTGTCATCCCTTCCAGAATATATAATCGCCCGGTACAGGATAGATACCAAGGATATGCGTGATTAAGAAAATATGCCAAAAGAATATAACCAGTCAATCTATTTATAGCGACGTAATGGACGTTGAGGCGTGTGTGCTGATTCGTGCGGATTTTTATCGTAGTTCTACCATTGATTCAATCGAAAGTGCACTTTCTAAACAGTTTGGAGACAAACAAGTTCTCAACCAGCAGGTGTTTTCAGTCAAAGACTGGGAGCTTCGGTGCGGAGCAGATATGTACGGCCCACACCGATCCATAGACTCGAACTACTTCGAGGAGGTCTATGCATTTCTGGTGAAAAGCTCAGATGTGGAGGACATTTCTCAGATACTGACTGTTGGTTTACTCAACAACGACACTATTGAGGAACTTGATAAGCAAACAGCAGTTGAAGCCCGGTCAACACGAACAAAAATACGCGAGGCACTCGAACAAATCACCAGCAAATACCCAGGCGGTCTCACTACTGATGAGAGTCCGTATCCAGGAATTTTCATGGTACATACGGATACCGACGTGGTTTCTTCAGTAGATGCTACCAAGGCATTCCGAACATCAATTGCCGATCTTGATGCATATGGAATTGACCCATATGAGAGTCTCACGGTCGTAGATGACCGTGTAGTCATTGCTGACGATTGGGAAAGTCGACGTGAATCCCCCCTTACTACAATTTCCCAAGTCGACGATACACTCTATCCTCTTAACAATACAGATGACTGGGCTTCGTGGTTTCGGCTAACCTTTCGTCAGCTAAAACTACTCATTCAACCATTACTCGTTGATCATTGGCTTCGATCCCGGTCGGCCGCGATTCGCTCAGTTGATAACGACTCACATGGATTCACAATACCAGAGACTGATGAGACAAAGGAACCAGCAGACGTACGGGACACCGAAGAAGATCTCGAATCGCTCCGAGATGACTGGGTTCAGGAGTATACAACAACGACCGATGATCTATCTCAGATGAAACAGCTTCTTGAGAATTACGTTCAGGGTGAAAGCTCACCCCCAATTGAAACTCCCATTCCACCGAATGGAAAGGGATATTTGACGTGTTGGATTTCTCATTTAGAGAGCAGAATTACGGATCTTGAATATTCCCTTGAGAGAATTCAGACAAAGCTGGATATGATTGCGAGAATAATTCAGGATCGGCTTCAATCAGCTGCGACTCGGTCGAACCTTTCGCTTCAAACTTCCGTTAAGCGGTTAACATGGTTACTCCTGGGTTTAGGGATACTCCAATTCGTTGTCTCAATTAGAGATACAGATTTGGCAGGCATGGTAATTGAATACATGAACCCAGTACTGGCATTTGTCCCGATGACTGAACTCATCGTATTGCTGAGTGGGTTTTTATTCATAGGCTATGTTGTCGGACGTCTCAAATAGTGTTTGAATAGAATCTTCCGTAACACTCTTCGGACAGGCGAGTGGTTGAATACTTATTCGCGGGACGAAACAATGCATGGATTCCAAGATGGCTCTGCAATCGAGTACGGGGATGTGTCGTGGAGTGGATTTAAAAGTCTGATTGACGCTGAAATAAATAACAATACCTACTCCAAAGCCCGGTACAAAACTGTCTTCTGCCACAAGCCACCTCACCAAGTGCTACCGCAAATCACTGACCGCCATGAATCAGCTAACATAAAAGTAGCTGAAGAAGAGGAGTTCTATAGTGTATCCGTAGCTCGGACTATTGAGCGAAGCGATATAGAAGGTGGCGAAAGAGAAGTTGAAGGCTCATTCGCACTTTATCAACATGGGAAGTCTCAGATATGGACTGCATTGACAGGATATGATCCAGATTTCTTTAAACGGGGATTCAAGTGGGTTCTCAAACGTGCAGAGCCACATATTTCCGACTTATATGCGGATTCAGAGGAACTTCGAGAGGTACTACAGCGAGTGGAGAAAGAACTCTCTGTAGATATCACTGTTGACAAGACAGTTGTTTACTCGCGGGACGAAGGCCAAATCAATTTCCAGACACGGCCATATAAGCAGGTTTTCTCCGACAACAAATTAACAAATGGATATGTTGATAAACTTAATTTCACAGCATCGCGGAAAGGTGAGCTATTCTTTGATGGCTTTATTAGTCGAGAAGGAGTAACCAAATTGAACGCGGGGGATCCAGACCTTTTTAACAAGTATCTGGTCGGATCTTTAGTTGACATTGTATCAGAAAAACTAGAAGTGCTGGTGGACACGAGTCGTGAGGAAGGTGGTGAGATCACTGAAATCGAGGTTGAATTCGACGAAGAAGTACTTCGCTCACCAGCAGACAACCGTGAGCTGATTAGTGCTCTCAACGACCTAACGAAGACGACGATGGCGGTGTTTCACGATAACCCGTACGCCCATTTATCATTGGTAGATTTTGTGGACGGATCCAATCATGATATCTATGTTACCGGAAGCAATACTGTGTCGATCGTACCCGGGTATAAAGGATCAGTCAACTCGTTAATCAGAGTTGCCGACCAGTTATCTAAAGAATTTCACGAAGGTGTCATGCACGTGAGAGAGGAACCGAACTACGATCTAACAGACTTTGTTGCTTGATTATGAGTGAGAGCAAATATGAGATGGGGTGCGTCCCTGGACGCCACCACCACTTCAAAACCTACAACGACACAGTTGACGTGATTAGTAGTTGGGAAACAATATTTGGTGTCTATGATGAGTACTTCCCTCGGTATCAGTTTGATCGCTTCCCAGACGATGTCGAATCCAATATGGAATACGTCCCAGACTTCTCTGTCTATTTTAATTCCGATTATGGAATTGTAGCAAAGATACTCCCTCAAGCCAAATCAAGCGAACCTGAGGAGATCAGTGAGAAACTGTTAGAGATGTGTGATGCAATTGAGGAGGGTTATGAAATTGAGGAGTCTAATGGAACATCCAAAAATCCAGAAATGGTGGACATTGTAGCATTCGTTCCTGATGACTACTCATCACAATTTGGGGACATATTGGCAACAAGGTTTAATGAGGGATATTCATTGGATCCTAATCTGGTTTTGATCCGATATGGAATGGACGATCAGCGAGCCAATTACGTGTTCCAACGTGAAACCAGACTTGAACAGGAATTCCGTGAAGAACATCTACCAGATGAACAATCACTTAGTGATACGATCGGCCCAGATGGAGGCTATCAGGCTTATCGCTTGGGTACAAAAGAATTCCTCCGATCAAAGACACATAAGCCAATCTACAACGTTGAACCTCCAGAATCCTATCTCGCCTCATATCTTTGGATGAAGGTCTTCCCCACTGAGCTTTCAGATATGGACTTTCAGGCTTGGCGTGAAGGGAAGATTGTGAGTAATGAAGAAATTACCGTCCGTCCACCATCGCTCCAACAAACTTTGAATACCCAGCGGATTGAGGACGGGGAGGTGAACATGGAATGGATTGAAAACTGTCTGCAGTTTTTAAGTACAGCCCGGCAGGCCGACGAAGCTAATGGACGATATGATGTCAAATATACTGGGCTTATAAAAGATATCGATATCTCTGGAGAAAATAGTTCGTCAAAGAAGCATGAACGCCGACGGGAGCTGGCGATCACGCTGATTAGACGATACTGCAAATATAGCGGGAACCTTGAAGACGATAGCCAAACATCACTTGGTCAGTTTTGATGAAACAATTCATTATTGAATATTTCCCATCTTACTCCCCCATTATAGTAGTATAGGACGTGAGTAGCTGAACTGTATCCTCTCTATCCACCAATCCGTCTAGGTATACGGCGAACAACCGTACAGGAGAAACACTGAGAGGCCGGACTATTTTACCTACCGCGAGAATCGTCGTCTCCAAGAGCGTCAATACTTTCTCGAAGCTCACTGAGACTCTCACCGTACTCGTTCTGTGCTTGCGCACCGAAAGAGGCCTCGCCACCCTCGAATGCCTCGATCCGGTCACTGGTCTGAGCCGCCGCTTCAGCAACCCAGGCTTCCCGAGTCGGCTCATCAACCTCGGTGATCGACTCAGGCTCGATGGCGACGTTGACCCGATCGCCCGATTCGTAGGTTCGAATCTTGCCGACGATCGCGACGTAGGTGGGCGTCTCCGCTGCTCGGAGCGCTGCCATCGCTTCGGGCTGGTACTGGCCGGCGTAGACGTAGACGGGGGAGCTAGCTGCGAACACCTTTCCCTGCCAGTACTCCGAATCGTTTCCGACGTCAGCCGTCTCGGTGAGCGTTCCGACGACGAACACCCGGTTGATGCCGATCCCAGTTGGCGTCAGGCCGTACACAGGAGCGCGCTCTTCGTCGGATTCTTGGAACGTGTGCGTAGTCGCGTTGAGCTCCTCAGCGAACAGCCGCGTCGATGGCTGGCGCTGGGTGAGCGCGGGTGCGACTGCATCTGAATCCAGCCCAGCCGACACAGCGTCGGTCTCTTCAGCCTCGTCGACGAGGAAGTACGTCCCGAAGACGCTACCAGCGAGCCGGAACCTGCGACCCAGGAGCTGCTCGCTGATCTCGTCGGCGACGACATCGGTCGAGAGTGCATCCATCGCCATCGTCGTCGCATCGTCCAACGAGATGCCGGTGACCGCTTCCGTCGCTTCCTCGTTGAACAGCACGCTGACCGACCGCTCGCCGTCGTCGAGGATCGCCTTGATCCGAAGGTCGAAGTCACCATCACGCTGTCCGTGTTCGGCACACCGGCCGTTCCGGAGAACGCGAGTGCAGTCATCCTGTCCACAACGCTTGATGAGGCCCGAACCTTCCTGGACATCGACGATGCTCCCGACGAGTTCGGTCGTGCCGTCGCTGACCTCGACGGACTGGTCTGTCTCTCGGATCGAGGTAGCGGAGTTGCAACTCACCGAGAACCGACCTTGGTACTCGTCAGTGACGACGCTCTCGAATTCGTAGGTACTCCCCTCTTCGAGTTCGGGCAGGTCGGCACTGGTCCACGCGACGAACTTGAGTCGGCCTGACTCGTCGCCCAGCAGTCCGACCTGGGCTATCTTCTCGCTTCGGGGCTCCCAGAGTTCGACGACTTCGGCGACGACGTCGACCCACTTGTCGGCCTCATCGATGCTGTTGAGCATCGTCCGAGCAGCCTTCTGGGGACGTCCGCCGTAGCCAGCCAGTTTGGCGAGGTCGTCGGTGAGGTCATCGCGGTCGAGGTCGGCATCGGTGCAGGCCTTCCGAACGATGGTTCGAACAGCCTCGTCCATCGGAACTCGGTAGGCGCACATCCGCTCCAGTTGGTCCTCTATATCGCGCTGGTCGAGGGCGAACGTCGGGTCGCTTCCGCCGGCGACTCCGGATTCGTCGAACGCCGCGAATGCGTCGCTGATGGTCTGGATACGATCCTGCAGGTCTGGGGCAACAGTGCTGGACATCGTTGTTCTCCGAGGAGGCACTGGAGGGAGCATTCGAGACACACCGATTCGCTGTCAGAGTGTGTTTTCGTCGCTCCCTCTCTGATTCTCCTCATCCCCTTGGGGAAGATAAATCCCAGAATCAGTCACCAGCAGGCCACGAAGTCTGAGATTAGTCTGGAGAGGCGGTTATATCGAAACACTCGGTAACTGATGATGCGGTTAAGCGAGATACAGAGGGTGCATCACTGATTCAGTTCTAATCAGATTTCAGTATCTCGTGAATATTGATTAATGCGTATCCAGACGTGTCGTGCATATCAGTGAGCGTTTTCTCTTGTCTCTTTAGTTTCTCGTCGATATTCTTTATTGGTGTCGGAGCGTCGTTCGGTGGTAGATTCATGATGAATCCCCCGAACATGAATAGCGCTCGTTCGTAATTCCGGGCCTTGCCATCTGGACAGGTTTGACCAAACTTTCGACAGAATTCGCCATACTGAGATGGACTCTGGCTCGCTTGTCTGTACAGTTGATTTCCGTCCTTCCGAACTCTCCAGAGATAAACATAAGCGTTCCACACTCGGCGGTCGTAGATCGGGAACTTCACGGAATATCGATCCGGCTCACTTGCCATCAGATGGAGGATAAATGCTGACGTGACGAGACTTTTCGACTCAACGACTCCCTCATCCATCAACCGATCTGATAGCGATGCAATTGCTACTTCTTGGTCCTGGGGAATGTAGTCCGCTTGATCGAGTTGTTCGAGTACGTCAGTGATTTGTTCAAATGCAATCGTTCGATTTAGCCCCTTCCAATCCCAGAGATTCTGTGCTCGATCGACAAGACGAGAATGCTCCATCGCGTTGTCGTACTCTTCGGCGTAGTCAGTATAAGCAGAGTACAGAGAAGCCCAATAATCGATATTCAGTGGTGGATTCGCCATATGAGGGAACGTTATTCCCTGATTTTGGATAAGGTCAATGAATTAGGCACCGTCCAAGCGTGATAGCAGTTCGTCGGTTCTGTCTTTGGCCTCGTCACGAGAGACGCCTTCGTCGACGTAGCGCTCAATAACTCGGGCACGAATCTGGCCCTGATCCAGCGTATCACGGGGTTCGATGTACCCGTTCTCTTCGAGGTACGTTTCCAGCTTGTCCACTTTCCCGCTACGGAAACGGTTTACCTCGCCATTGTGCAGAGCTTCGACGATCTGTCTTCCATCCCCATTGACCGATTCGGCAAGTGCAGTGACCTCGTCGATGAAGTTACCGCTCACAGCGCCAGAGGCTTCGAGGACCTCCCTATCAACGGGCTCGCCACGACCAACCTTCCAAGCGTCGACGAACTCGCTCAGCGCCGCAGCGTTCTCCTCTACTATCGTTATCTGGTCGGAACCAACGGAGGAGAGGTCTCCGTTGCCCCACTGGAGAAGGTTATTCAGCTGCCCCCAGTGCTCGATTCCGAGCTCCAGGAGTTGATGGAGGGTTTCGACATCGTCGACCACGTACCACATGTGCGCTGTCCCGGTGCCTCGGTGCGGATTGAACGAGTCCACCTCGAGCTCATCCCCATACGAGGCGTGGTCGTGACCGTCCCGACTGGGAACCTTCGGAGTGAACGATTCGATAGAGGCCAGCTCAGGGATATGGACAGAGTCGTCGACGTCACGAACGGTTGCGAGGTCAATGATTTCGTGGTTGACGCCGTTCGTGCTCTCCAGTGCAGCAGTCCACTTCGCCACTTCGTCGCCCTGTGCGGTGAAATAGAAGATCTGCCGACCGTTCCGGGCCAGTTCGATCGTCGACTCGATGATGGTCCTCGCCCTGCGGTCGTCCGTGTTGGCGAGTGTCTCGTCGAGGAGAAGTGGAATCCGAACGCCCTGTTCCTGCTGTTCGACGAAAGCAATTCGGACGGCGAGCAGGACCTGAACCCGAGTACCGCTCGAAAGTTCGTCGAGCGCGAGTCCCTTCTGTTTGGATTCGTCGAACGCACGGAACTCGGCATCATTCTCGTCGAAGTCCAACCGATACCGGCCACGAGTGATCGTCGCCAGGATTTCACGAGCACGCTCGAAGACGTCCGGGCGACTAGTCTCCATGGTCGCCTCCTGAACGTGATCCACCAGAACGTCGCCGACCATCGCAGCACAGTCGTCCTCGAGTTGGTCTTGCAAGTCATCGAGCGCTCGGTCACGCTCTGCGAGCGCCGTTTCAACTTGATCGTCGGACTTCGCCTGCCTGATCTCCGCCTTGATATCGGCAATCCGTGACTGAAGGTCGTCGAAATCTTCGGCAGTTCGTTCCGCCTCACGGAGGTCCTCTCTGAGGTCAGCAATCTCCTGCTCCTTGAGGTCCGGTTCGAATTCTGGGTAGCTTTCGAGTTCTTCGGCCTCCGTTTTCGCCCTGATTTCGGCCTCTCGTACAGCCTCCGCAGCCGAGTCGTATGCTTCGACCTGCTCACAGAGTTCCTCCAACTGATCGTGGTCATCGGGGTCGAGATTCAGGTCCACAAAGATTTCGTCGCGGTCAGCCTCCAGCGCATCTATTTTCTCGGTCGCTTCCTGAATCGTCTCGGTAGCTTGGTCAAGGTCCCTCTGTGCAGCTTCGCGTTGCTGTTCGCGGTTCTCGAGGTCCCGGATAGTCTCGGTCACCTCACCAGAACTCTGGACGGCGTCGTAGCCGTAGGGATCGAGTTTCGATTGGAGCTCTTCGCGGGCCGTCTCGATCTGCTCGTCGACGGTTTCGATGCTCTCTCGAATCCCTTCAACCTCGTCGTGGGCTTCCTGCCAGTCGAGCACTCGCTTGGAGATCACGGCGAGTTCGACATCAGACGCATCTGGCGCGGCGCCCAACTGGTCTTGGAGTTTGGCACGCGTTTCCTCCAGATTCTGCTCTTTCTGTTCGAGCGTGTCTGAGTCCGTCGCCAGGCTATCGCGCCATTCGGACCGTCGCTCGGCCAGTTTGTGGGCTGCGATTGCGTCGTACAGTCCGATCAGACGGGACCGGACCTCGTCTTCGGTCCACGCAGCCGGCGGATTCAGACCGGTTTTCTCGAACGACTCGCGATGCGGTTCTCGTGAATCCCCTCCGTCTTTGGACTGTGAGCGAGCGCGCAGCCCATACCAGAAGATACCAGCGGCGACGACCAGGATGGAGAACAGCAGTGGATGCACCAGCAGACCGAGCGCGATGCCCGTCGAGGCGAGAGAAACGGCCGAGAACACAGCGATTCGGAATGCCTCTGAACCGTCGTTTGACTCCGTAGCAACGGACGCGGCCAGCCACTCCTCCAGCGACTGACTCGCGCGCTGGAGCGTGGGTAGATTGGGGTCAGGGTGCTCCCCGTCCTCCAGTAGTCGCTGGACGGCCTCCCTGGTTTCACGCTCGGACTGGAGTTCTTCGGCCTCTCGGGCGAACTTAGAGACGGTCTTCCACGTGACGGGCTCTAGGTCAACGAGGTCCTCGGTATCGACCTCCAGAGGAATGTCCTCTCGTGCAGTTTCTCGCTGCCGTTTAGCGTCAGCCAATTCTCCCTGGAGATCGCGTTTCCGGTCCTCCGCAGAATCGAGGTCATCGCGAAGCTCTTTCAGATGGTCGATACGGCCTGTCGGCAGGCCCTCTTCAGGAAGGTCGGCCTCATCGAGCCGTTCCTGAGCATCCGTTTTCGTTTCCTCGGCCTCGTCTTTTTTGTCGGTCCACTCGTCGATATCATCTTCGAGGGATCGAACACGCTCGATTTCGTCTCCGTCGATCTGGTCTACGATATCGGGGAACTCGTCGAGTCTCGATTCAGCCTGCTCCAGCTCGTTTCTCGCCTGTGCGTAGTCGATTGCCTGCTCAAGCAGCTCGGATCGCTGTTGCGCTTGACGGGCTGCCTCCAGTTCACTACGTAAGCGGGAGAGTTCGATCTGCTCTTGGCGTAGTTCGGAAACGTCGTTCCGCGCCTCACGTAACTCCTGAATCGCTCCCTTGGCGTTCTGGACGACGTTCCTGTTGGCCCGACTCGGGGAATCCGAATACCCGAGCTCGTCGTATGCTGCAGAGAGATC
Source organism: Halosimplex aquaticum (assembly GCF_028747785.1). GTDB lineage: Archaea > Halobacteriota > Halobacteria > Halobacteriales > Haloarculaceae > Halosimplex > Halosimplex aquaticum. Next base: position 60,511 of record NZ_CP118159.1, read on the forward strand.
GTACCCACCAGCTGATTCTCGCTCGATTATCTCGGCGAACGACTCGTTGTTGTTGTCTCGCTGGAGGAGGTCGTGGAGGGAGAGACGGTAGCGGTCGCGTTGATCGGCCGGAGGCAGGCTCGGACCGTTCGCCTCCTGGCCGTCACGCTGGTAGCTCGTACGCCCCTTATCGACTTCGACTCGCCAATCCTCACCATTCAGTGAGAGCTGCCCCACGAGTGATGCACGTTCGTCGGCGGTCTCGGGCCAACAAAGCCATTCGAGCGACTCAGCGAGCGTCGTTTTTCCTGCCGCGTTCGGTCCATGAACGACATTGATTCCGGAACACAGGTCGTCGACCGAGAAGCCACCGGTCTCGAACCCAGGAGCCTGGACGATCTGGATTTCCTCGAAGCAGATCGGGTCCCTGGTCACGCCTTACCCTCCTTTTGGCTGAGTAGGGTATCGAGCAGCACCCGTGCTTGCTGTTCGAGATGGTCGATTGCGTCATCGTCGTCAGGATCCTCGAGTTCAGTCTCGCGTCTAAGCGGGTTGTACGCATTTGCACTATGAGCCTGCCGGACAGTGCCTAGCGAGTCATCGACCACGTCACCGTAGGCTTCGCGAGGATCACCGTCCTCGATTTCGAGCAGGAGACCCGCGAGGTATGCAGCTGCATTGTCTCCTTCCGCAAGGTCTTCGAGATCGATTGCGGGCCGTGTATCGACGTCAATCGATTCGATCCGGACGGAAACCGATCCCTCCCTAAATCCGAGGTCACGCTCCATCGACCGATGCTGATCGACGAGCGCCGAGTGCGCATCCGTCCGTCCAGTTAGATGAACACGAACGAGGCTGAGTTCCAGCGACCCCGTATCGAGTTCGGAGCGAACGTGTTCCTTGATTTCGTCCGAAATGACGGCAGTCGCCTCCTGTGGGTCGTCTACCCCGGAGACGTCGACCGAAACCCGGTCGTAGCGAACGGATGCCAGGGGAATCTGGTCAGCTTGTACGTCTCCGTTTTCGAGCATCGTAATCGTCCACGGGCCGTGGGCCCGCTGTTCTCCTGGGTCAAGGGGTTGTGGCGACCCCGAGTACAACGCCAGTGGACGCGAGTCGATCTGGATGCCTGGACTGTGAATATGACCGAGTAACCAGGCATCTGCCGCGGTGTCGCGGAGTTCGCTCGACAGAACCGGTGCGTACTGGCTGCCTCGCGAGTCGAGGTCGGCGTGAAGTACTCCGATCTGAGGAGCGTCATCGGTCGCCGGGAGGTCGTACTCATCGAGCGGGGACTCGTAGACGTGTTCGGCCGAAAACGACCAGCCATCGAAGTGGGCGATGGGCTCGCCGTCCCGGTCAAGCGTCCAGCGTTCCCACTGCCCGCCTCTCCCGAGGAATTGGAGCGTGTCAGCGTCGAGGTTATCGACCATATCAGGGAGCGCATCGAAGTCGTGGTTCCCGGCTACCACGACGACTGGAATCCCCGCTTCGTCGAGTTGTGCAACCCCGTCTTCGAACGCGCCATACGCCTCGAAGTAGCGATTCTCCTGATCGACGACGTCACCAGCAATCACGACCACGTCGACGTCACGGTCGATTGCTTCCTGGACCGTCGACAGCCAGACAGCTTTCGGCGACAGCTCCGGACCATCCAAATCATCCGGAATTCGACTCGGGTGACGGCCGAGGTGGAGATCTCCCGTGTACAGTAGTTCCAGGGCATCCTTCATGAGTGCGACTAGACAGTGAGATAGAAGCACAAGTCACTGATAAATAAAATCTACCCATTCTTGTACTGTAAGAGGGTGGGATGTATCCAATATGTAGGTACTGTCCGGGATCTCATTTTTGCCAAGACTCAAGAATCGGCTACATGGGGAGTGTCCACCATAGCGTCAATCTAAAAGAAAAATTTGTAAGACAAGGCATCCAACCGAGTCCATATGTCCGAAGCCTTCGTCGGTCAGGGAGAATACCTTTCTATTGAACTAGTAGGAGCAGAACACATAGACGAGACCGTCTCTGACTATGGAGAGACTCTTCATTATGATGGCTTGCTACTCAGCCTTGTGATTGAGAACATCAGCAATTCCACTTGTTACTGGGATCGTGATGAGTTTGAAATCGTTGATGCCAATGGGTTTGCATATTCGATAAAGGATAGTGAAGAGTACTACCATCTAGAACAACTGATACCCGGAGGATGGTACGTAGATCTTGATAAGCTACAGCCAAATCGGAAATATAGATATGTTGTATACATTGATGATTTCCACGGAGAGTTAGGACTCATATCTTACGAAGCTAAGCATACGTCATTATTGCATTCCTCAGACCCAGATGCGTTACAGAAGTCGGAACAAGTGGAGATTGACATTTCAAGTGCTCCTAGTCAAGATGTCAGTGGTGTACCTGAGCTACGCGATATCTTTATCGAATAATGACTGATCCGAAAGAGCATATTAAGCAGCTTCGTACTCGGCAGGAAAATACGGATCCAAGTCTGTTGAAAGCGCTTGCAGGTGCGATCAATCGGCTGGAGAAAGCATTTCCAGAGCAATGGCACTTTTTGATGGAGTTCCTGCAGAACGCCGATGACTGCCAAAGTTCTTCATTTTCCTTAGAATTGACAGAGGACCGCATCCAGATATATAATGACGGTCGTCCGTTCGATTATGACGATATCGAGAGCCTCTGTAATGTCGGACACTCTTCCAAAGCTCATTCTGAGAAAGGTGAAGAGTATATCGGGTATCTTGGAGTGGGATTCAAGTCAGTCTTTTTAATATCGGATAATCCCCGTGTCAATTCGGGTGGCTATCAGTTTAAATTCGACAAGGAGCACTGGGACGATCCGAGCCAAATTCCGTGGCAGATTACACCATTGTGGATGAACAACAGTATTCCGCAAATTCCCAAACAGTATTCCACCGCTTTCGACATCCCCATCTCCGATGCGATTACAAGCGAGACCTTCGACAAGCTTGTTCAAGAACTGAGTGCAGAGCACATATCAGATACCACTGTTCTCTTCCTAAAGAACTTAGAGACGGTCAATATACACGATCGAATCAATAACGTCTCAAAAACAATCGAAAAGGAACTCCTCGAATCGAATTCAGAATATGAGATAATTCGAATAACTGTAGAACAAGACGGGGAAAAGAAGACCAACAAATGGCTTGTCTTTGACAATATTGTTTCAGTCCCTGAGCAGGTCAAAGACGACCCTATGACACAGCGGTGGGAACGTGATAATCTAGACACTAGAGAAGTCCGAGTCGCATTCAAACTGGATGATAATGGCTTGTTGCAGAAACACGAGGGTACCGCCCATATGGGAGTGTTTAGTTTCTTGCCGTTGAAAGAAGTTCCCAGTGGTTTGAATTTCTTAGTACAAGCCGACTTCCTTACAGCACCTGGACGCGAAACAATACATCGAGACGCTCCATGGAACCGCTGGCTAGCACGAGAAGTTTCTCAGCTAATCCAAGACCATGTTGTCCCTACGTTCAAGCATGATGAGAAGTGGAAGCAGAATTTCACCAAAGTTCTCTATCCCAAGGAAGGCGGTCATAGTTTGTTTAACGAGGAGATACAGCAGCCCCTTCAAGAATACCTGAAAAATTCTCCAGTTATCCTTACTACGGATGGTGATTTTGTTAAGCCGTCAGACTGCGTGACGATACAGGACTCATTAGACGACCTGATTTCAGCCTCCGACTTTTCTGAGCTCTTCCCAGACAAAGCAAACATCCATTCAGACTGCGAGACTGTATTCCAGTTGAAAAATGAGATGAGTGACGGTCCTTCATTCTCCTCATCTAAAGGGCTCTCAAACAGCATGGAGGCTCTCTTAGAGTTGAAATCGTCAAATGAAAATATCTCCTTTTTCAAGAGTCTCTACCAGCTATTTGGAGAGTGGGCAGACAGTACCCTTGCTGGAACAAGAATCAGACGAGAGCCTGTTGTTCTCACCGAAGAGTGTGAATTAAAGCAGCCAAAAGAGGTCTCATGTCCTGCAAATGGCGTTACAATCCCAGAACAACTTCGGGGAAGTATATCTATACTTCATCCTGACCTCCGCACATCAGGCATTCTGAACACTCTAACGACCTTAGGAGTGGATGAGATAACACAGGAAGATATAGAACACAAACTGCAAGCTTCAAACTCGCTCAATTTAGGGCGCCAATGGCCCAAGCTGGATGAGCAATCGAAGATTGACAAAACGCGGGAGTGCTTCGAACTATATCTTCAACAGGAGATTGATGCTACAGATCTGGACGCCATAGAAGTCCTTACAAAAAATGGGGAATGGCTTTCACCTTCATCCGCTATCTTCTCACACGAATACAATCCAGAGCACCGAATTGAACAACTCCACGAAAGCGGATTGGTCCCTGGAAACCCAGATTTCCTCTCCTCAGAGTATCTTCGTTCATCTGACCAAGTTAGCCAATGGCGACGCTTCTTCGAAGATCTCGGAGTGGACTCAAATCTTGACAAGACTACCTTTGTAGAACAAATAGCAGTCGAAACAGCATTAAGGTTTGAAGAAACCCAAGGTCGAGAGGCAAAAGCACTACCTCGTCATGAGGAAGTAGAAGGCTACGATCTGGAGTCAGAGGGGCGAGTTATCGAAGTGAAAGGCAGTGATTCAAGCTCCCCATCAGTTCGACTAACAACTAAGCAATTCTCCCGTCTGAAATCGGATCGTGATAATTACTATCTATACATCGTACGCAATACATTGAGCAGACCACGTTTAGTCGAGATTAAAGGAGAGAACGTATTGGACGTGGACAGATCTATTCAAATCAACTTCGATGAGATACAAACAATCTCCGAAAACGAGTACGAAGTCATATAATCCGGAGTGATTCCCTTAGAAACCAGAGACAGAAATTTTCTTGTCCAAAAGTACATTCAGGACTTAATTACCTCGCACCAGGGTTGTTTTCGCCCCTGATGGCGACCGTTTAACAGATTCAGCAGTGCAGTGACTACGACATCTCAAGACAGTCGCCGCCGAAGGCGATCGAGTAATCCACTCGAGGATGGCTTCTCCTCATCTGATGTCCCACTGAGTTCTTCATGAGAGGGGAGTACATCATCAGTAGCCGTGTCCTCGCGATCGGGCTGGCCCTGTCCATTCGACTGTAGTTCGGCACCGTCTTGGGAGTCACTGTCGCCGTGTCGTCTAGTCCAGGACTGGCGGCTAGGGTGGCTTCGACTCCCGCTGCTGGTGACAGTGTCTGTGTCCCTCAGTTCTCTGAGGAGAGTCCTCTCGCTGGCAGGGTCAATCCCGAGAACTGTCCGATACTGACGAAGCCGACTCTCTAATTCTGCAATCCGCTCACGCTTCTCGTCAAGGTCACGCTGCTGACGTTGTACCTTTGCGGCTAAACGACGAGCGTCGTCAACGGCGTCAGTATCCACAGGATCAGAACCAGTGTTATGACCTGGCTCCTCCGAGAGTGCCGTCTCACCTAGGTTTTCGTCTCGGTCATCAGGTGTTGAACGCTCTCGGCCCGTTGGCGGTGTGTAGTAGTCGTCGATAGTCAGGAGAGTCCGAGCGATACACACGTCTCCATACGTCGCGCCGTTCGCGAAGTGGACCCGATCCCACTTTCCCCGGTAGAGGCCGGAATCCCGGAACAAGCGATCCATCCGTTCGGGATCGCCGCCGGTCCAAAACCCCAGGTAGAAACACAGCCCCATGTCTGCCTCCGACTGCGAGGGATATCGGCTCTCGGGTGACGCCCAGAGTTCCTTGTCTCCATCGTAGAGAGCCGCGATGGTGTCGCCACTTTTCGAGGCCATCGCCTGCTCTAGGAGTGCGTCATCGTTGAGGTCGACCCCGGGACCGGCGATTTCGTCGAGTGTAGTGGGGGGATCATCGGGAAGGACATCTACGCTGCAACTGTGCAGTGCGACCTCGAGCGCCGGATCTTCTATGTCCGGGAAATCGAGTCCGTATCGAGCATACAGACTCGACTTCGAACCGAGAGCTTGTGGTTTCCCGTCACCCTGCTCTCCATTGGGTCCATCGCCAGTAGATTCGTCATCCTGTGCCTCGTTTCCAGTCTCCGCTGCCGCGTCGACTGCCTGGTCGAGGTCAACTGCCTCAGTATCCGAATCGGGTGATGTCTGAACGTATTCGTAGTGAACACCGAGCAGTGCGTCTTGCCGGCGCGCAATCGTCTCAGGCGTCCCGTCGACATGGTTGGTCGTGACGGTGAAGAACCGAGCCTCGTCGTACATCTCGACGTCACCACGCCGATTCCGACCCGGCGGAAGTTCTCCTTCGAGGAGGACGTGAACACCGCGTCCAGATGGAGAGACCTCGGTGTATGAATCGAGGCGCTCGACGATGTCACGGGCCCAGTCAGTGAGGTCGCCAGTAGCAGGATCACGGCAGTCATCCAGGTCAACGCCGACGATAGATGTCTCGGGGGCGAAGACGAATCCAATCCCATCGGTATCGACACGGTCGCTCTGATGGAACTCGAGGGCATTCTGGAGATCACGCCACGTTGCGGGGTCTGTCGCACTGGCGTTCGATGTCCCGCTGGTGTGGTAGGGCTTGATCGGAACCTTTGTCGGCTTCCCATCACGTTCGACCTCCTGCCAACAGATCCATTGCTCACACTCGGCCAATCTGTCTGGAATCAGACGCTCGTCGATTTCACTGCTGGACATGGATAGAACGGGGAACTGCTTCTGTCGTATTCACGGCCGATTCGGTATCGCGATAAACCTCAGTGCAGCGCCGTGCGCTCCGTGCCCCCTCCGAAACGAACCCGTGCGCCCAAAACCGTATGACTGCGCGCTGCTCGTGCGGACCTGCGTTCCCTCCCCTTCCAAGACCTATTCTAGGTGTTTCGTCGATAGACGCAGGAAAGCAGGAGGTCGCTTTAGAGACTCTATAGAGCGCCCGGTGCGCCCAACTAGTGACGCAGATCATGGCCCTCTGAGTCCTCCTCAGCTTGGTCGACTGATTCGATGATATTGCGACCGCCGACGAATCGCCATTCGCGGGGATTGTCGAACGCCTCCTCGGAGAGACGTGCATAGTTCTTGGTAGTTTTGTGGGGTACGTTCTCAAGACGTCCAGCATCGGCCAGTGCTCTGATGATTTCGTGGGCGACGTCCGTATGCGGGACTACCCACATCTTCCTGACCCCCTCGAACGACGCGAGGTCGTCGTAGTGTTTAACCATCAATTCCGGACGGATATTCGTCACCACCTCAGCGATCACCGCAAGCGTTCGGCTTCCGTCGTCACGTGGAAGGAATGCGGCGACGTCGAAGACCATCCCGCCGGCCATCGGCTCGTAGTAAGTTTCGACGAGAAGTCCCCGATTTCGCAGGTGGCGAGCGATGTACTCAACGTAGACCTTGTGAGCCGTTTTCTCGAAGAGGTCACCGTTGTTGCGGCCCGCGTAGATCTTCCTGCTGACTGCGGTCTGCCCCGCTGGAGGCACGTAGTAGTACTTCCGACCGTACACACGCTGGATTTCAAGGAATCCGTCTTCCACCAACTGCTCTTCATCGACCTCCCCCTCTATCGCATCCCGTATGGCCGTCATCGACTGCGTCAGATCGTACCCATCCAGTTCGCCGTTGATCCCTGCGATCACGTCTCGAAGGAACTGCCGTTCTGTGTCTGTCAGACCACTCTCCTTGTCGGGGTTCTTAGCAGTCTCAGGTGTCGCTGGAATATCAGAGACGTGGTTTGTGGTATCAGCGGGAGGATTCTCCGTTCCCGAGGTTTCTCTCTCCTTCGGATCATCCAAGTGAGCCTGTGATGGCGAGCCGGTTCCGAGAACGGTTCCGAACTCGTTGGAAGCCCCACCAATAGCAGAGTCGGGATGGAGCTCCACCTGAGAGTCGTGTTCATCCGAGTTCCGAGGCTCGTCTATTTCTTCGGAGGCCGGCCTGTCGGGATTCTGGTCTCCGTCCGGAGGCCTCGGAGGTCGTTCAGTCGTCGCGCTGTTCATCGGCCCGGTTCCATAGCGGGCTGCACGCTGGGCGGCATCCGGCGGACTGTTGACGCCTGGGACGAGACAATACGTGAATCGAGTACGTGAACACTGGAGTTCGTCTGCCTCCTGGAAAGTCATCTCTGCCGTCGGGCTATACGTGCCCGCGTCGACCGACTCCTCTCCGTCGCTGTGTCCGTCCGGGACCGGTAGCGGCTTGAGTGTCACCAGTTCCGGCGTGTCAGTCATAAAGCCGGTGTCGGGTAGCTGTGCGAGCCACTCACCGCGAGGGAGTGACGCGATCCGATTCGAGAGGGCGACGGCGTCGAGTTCTTCGTGAAACAGCGTCGTCGCCAGCTCATCGTCGATTGCGAGCTTGCCGATGAGCTTGGTGTTGATGTTGCGGAGGATCTCCTTGTAGGCCCGCGTATCTAGTGCGTCACGTTTGACCTGCTCCGGGAAGTGAACGATCAGTTCGAACGCGAGAGCGAACTCACGAGCGTCAGGAATCATCTCGTCACGGACGAGACTGGACTGCATAATCGGTGCGGCCTCGTCGATGATCAGGTTCACACAGTAACCGTCGGCAGGGTCAAGGACAGTCCGGTTCCATCGCTTTCGGAGTCGCACCCACGACCAGAGGTAATCCAGCATCAGCACCGTGAAGACGTTACTCGACGCGGGTCGGAACTCGCCGGTATCGATCAGCACGACCGACTTCGAGTCGAGGAGCCCATCGAGATCGAGCAACATCTGCTCGTCAGCATACCGCTGTGCTTCGCCGTCCCATTCGGGAACGAAGTTTAGCATCCGCCAGATGAAGTCCCGCTCTTTCAGCTTCGTGATGCGGTTGAGAACGGCGTCGATCGACGTGGCGAACCGTCGTTCCTCGGCACTGAAGTGGCGCGTGAGCGTCGCGTGAAGCTCCGGATCGCTGACCTCTGGAATCGTCTGCTCGGTCTGCATCTTCGTGGCCGCATCGAGGAGATCGCTGATGGCGTACGCGTCTTGGCCGTACACCGGGTCGAACAACGCACCAATGAGGTTGCTGAGGATCTCCTGTGCGACGAACGCCTGGTTGTGCTGTTCGTCACCGAGGACGTACTCCAGTAGTTCGTTGTAGCGGTCGATCTTCTCCTGCACAGCTGCCTCACGGCTCATGCCAGCCGCGATTTGAGGTCGGATGTCGAAGAACGGGAACGCGGGAAGTTCGCCGTTCGGCCCAGGAACCGGGAGATGGACGATGTCGTCGAGGTCGCCGAACTGCAGGAAGTGCGCTCGTTTGTACTCTGTCGCCATACTGCCGCCCTTCTTGTCGAAGATGAAGATCGGCCCGTCGAGTTCGTCGTACGCGCTGAGACCGTCGTTGATCATCGCAGTCGTCTTCCCGCCACCCGTCGTCGACGCCCTGAGGACGTGATGGGTGAGTTGCTCCGCAGTGAGACTGATGGGGATGTTGTCGCGGTCGGGAGATGCAGTTTCAGCCTCGCCGATGCACATCCCAGAGTCGAATTCCGCGAGCAACTCTTCGTCGGTCGCGGTGAGCGGCGAGCGAGCGTCTGGAGCGCCACCAGACGCACCACGGCTCGCCTTCGGAAGCGCGCCCGTGCTGGGTACAGTTACGAAGTTCGCGAGCTCGTCTGGACTAGCGACGATGATCGGGTTCTTGCTCTGGAAACGCTCTCGAATACTCGTCGGGCTCAGTCGCGACCGGCAGAGCGCATCGAACTCATGGCCCACCCGACTGACGCTTGCCCCCTCGACGCCGTAGTACGGCCCGCTGAGAGCGGTGAATGCGCCAGTGACGCCGTTCACAACGCTCGCTTCGCCGGCTGCTCGGAGGGACACGTCGAATGTCACGGTCGGCTGCTTCAGGTCAATCTGCCCCATTCGGCTGTGTCGCGTCGATTGGCCGTCACCCCCGCCAGAGATGGTGCCCCCGATCTGTTCGGGTGTATCTGGCCGGTGACGCTGCCGACGCTCCTCTTCGGACGTGCCGAGAATCATCGCGGCAGCCTCCTGCTTGAACGAACTGAAGACGCCAGTCGTCCCCATTTTGAGGTTCCGTTTCTGGACCTCTGCTTCCTTCGTCCAGTCTCGACGAGGCGTGAAGACGACCTGGAAGACGAACGGTTCGTCCGTCTCGGTTGCCTGTTCGAGGAGGACGCTCAGGGGGGACCGGAACGAATCCTCGATGTCGACCGAGATCTCGCTGAACTGCGAGAGCAACGTCATCCAGTCGTTGTTCTTCGTCTCAACGCCCTCCCATCGAACCATCGCCGGCGGCGTCGGGTCGGCATTCGAGCCACGTCGAGATTCGTCGCCAGTATCGTCAGCTGTGTCGAGAAGGTCTGGTTCGAAGCCGTCCAGTTCAACGAGTTCGTCGATACCTTCGAACGCGGCCAGGTCCGCGAGCGTCGCACCAGCGGGCTCGACGTCGTCGACGAAGATATCGGTCGTGGCGAACGGGACGATTTCGAAGTGGAAGCTCTCGGGATACATCGCCCGGACGTTCGCTGCGAGGTGTTCGAGAGCCTCGACCTCGTAAGGCCGAACGCCGAGGTAGAAGTCGAATCGGCGGGTATCTGCTGGCTTGTGAATCAGGAACTCGAACGTCCGCTGCGTGCTCACGAACGAAAGCCGGCGTTCGAGATGGAACGGCATCTCTCGGCCACTCCCAGCCCGGTAGAGGCCATAGAGTCCCTTGACGACGTGGTCCGGCGTTACTTGCTCACGAGCCGGCGTGATTTTGATATACGGGCGGAATCCATCGTCGTCGTCGTCAGTAGAGTCGTCTGAAAGTCTATCAGAATCGTCTCCCCTCAAATCGTGGTCCGACTGGGATGGTGCATCACTCGGAGAGGAATCTGGGTGATCCCCTTCGGCTCTGTCAGCAGGTGTTGCGTCCTCCGAACTTGGGCCCGAGTCGTCACTCGTCCGACCGTGGATCCGTGTCGAAACCGCATTCTGGATTTCGGAGTCATCAATGTTCGGAAGTCGTGGCTCGCGTCCTCCAGAACCGGACCTACGAGACGGTCCCGACCCGTTCGTCATGGGGACCACCCCTTTAGAGTCCTCAGCGACCACTGATGTGAGCGGTCTCTTGCACGGAGTCGCTGTCCGAGGTGGCTATACAGTGGATTGTGGGTTAGCGTGTGCATGTTCGGAAAGAAGGTCACGTCGTAGGAGCGGTGACCGATGCCACGAGCGACCAGTCAGGACTACCGTCCACGAACCAAGTGGAGCGTCCACCCCGACGGGAAGGTGCCTCGCAATGGCGGTATGAAATCCGGTCACGAGTCAGTTCCAAAGGGGTCAATGGGCGGGGTACTCGTCGGGCTCACCCTGCGATGAACTCGAGCAGGGAGACGAGTGCGCCGAGCCCAAAGTACGCGATGACCATTGCACCGCCACCGAGCGTCAGTTTCATTCCCGTCTCGGACCGCTGGGAGTTCGTCCGGGCGGTGAGCCAGACGATCAGACCCAGAACCAGCACAGTGAGGCCGGCGTACTGGAGCGTCGTGTAGACGACGTCGTAGAGATTGGTGAGGATCGTCTCCCAGCCGGCGACAGAGCCACCGGACCCACCCGTAGGTCCGCTGGATTGTGCAGCTACTGGGTTGACGAAGAGCATCAGCGAGAAGAACGCGGTGACGAGGAGGCTCTCGAAGTTGAGGACTCGCCGGAAGCGGCGGAGGCTGTTCGTGTCGGGGTCGGTGTCTGTGGTGTGCTGGTTCGTCATTGCACACCAGCCGTAAGCTGGAAGGTATAATGTTTGTTTCAGGAATGCGGATTTCGCAATCTTACGGTGGCCGCAAGGTTGCGTCGGACGCACAGATGCGCGAATCTCGGCAATAAATGTGCTCTATGAGGGGATTGTGGGGAAACAGTTATGCTCGATACCAACCCACATAGAGCGAGCAAGTAGTTGCGGTCCCGATCTGTAGTCGAACCATAGTGACCACCATGTCGTATACTACCAGAAGGGGTAGGCTGAACAGCCAGAGGGGACGTCAGCGATGAGCCGATATTCGATTCCCGTGAAAGAGGGAACCCGTGACCGCCTTCGGGCGTACAGCAATCGGAATCTCCTCGACCGACAGTCCTACGACCAGGCAGTGAACGAACTTCTCGATCAAGTGGAGTTCGCCTCTGCCGAAGAACTCAACGCGCAGTACGGATCCATCGAACGAGGTCGCGTCTAGCTCCTATTCCGCTATCAACAGAATGGGGGACGGCCAACATCGGCCGAAGCGCGACTTACCTTTCAGTTTTTGGGGTTTCTCGGATACTCAGAGCCCATAGATACCCGCGATGGCAGAGAACAGGATTCCACCCATCGAGACACCGATCATCACGAGTCCCCATGTGACTCCGCGGTAGCCGCGAGTTGAGGTTCGACCGTATCTTGAGCCTCCCGCCCACAGCGCAGCCCCTAGCGAAAAACAAGCCAGACCCAGATAGGAGAGCATTCCAGACGCTGCTTGCGCTATGGGGAGAAGTCCCGAAGTCCCGCTCGCTCCGTACGGCCAGCCCGATGGGAGGAATCCTGTCCCGCCCATGATGAATGCGACGAGGTCGTAGAACGCATTCATACCGAGGATTGCAACGAGAGCGGCAGCAGCTCCAACCATCATCCCTCGGTAGCGAATCGATCGTCGCGAATTCGTCTTCGTTGTGAAGAAGCCGAGGATGCCGACGACGAGGAAAATCAGCGCGAGATATCTGGCTGTCACCTCCGCAACGGTGAACAGTCGAAATGCTGGATCGACGAGATCAGAAACAGACGGCATGGCTCTTACCTCACAGGGGTTGAGAAAGAAGAAATAGCCTTAGAAGGTGCGGAGTGCGCACAGTTGCGGCCAGCGAGTCTGAACAGTAGAAATGGCTTCGGCCAGTGCGGCGGTTTAGCAGTCAATAGGGATCGTACTGATCGCAAACTTCGTCAATGTTCTCTTCGACCAGGTGCAACGCGTAAACTCCCACAAAGGGGAGGATAGAAAAGCCTGGTGTCAGCCCTTGAGAGATTAAGAGGAGTGCAAAAGTTCTCGCGACGTTCTTTTGCTCTCTGGTTTTTTGGGTAACCGCCTGAACACTATTCTCCCCACAGATGATGGGGTAGTACTGTCTCACCAAAACCTCAAAGAAATCATCGCCGGGATACATGAGAAACTCATGGTCTAATTCTTCATTTGTGACATCAATCACATCCACATCTCCATTAGAAGCCCGGCGAGCGAATCCGCTTGGAAGATCAGTTTCCTGCAGCAGATCTAAAACCCATTCCGGTTGATTATCTAATACCTCAGAAACTGCCGAATCAAGCTGTGGGTAGTCACTTTGGAGGTCCACATTGGGGTCGTTTCTCAGGTCAAGTGCCATGACAAACAATGCTTCAGAAAGCCACCCTTGTTCGTAATCCTGACTCAGCAAATCCTCAAGCACTTCATCCAACATTCGCTCTATCTCAGGGTCTGTATTTGCCATACTCCACAGAGAAGAACAGTAATTGGATAATAGTATTCATATATCCAAGGGAAGAACGGAAACTACGGTCTCTTTATCAGCCAACGGGAGTGGCTACTCACCGTCATCTGTCACCTCGATCGAGACCTCGATATCGTCGAGAGTGAGATCGGGGTCATCGCTTGCAAAGAGAACACTTGCTTCTAACACACTCTCCAGCTTATCCACGTCACTCGACTCTGCACGTTCATAAACTCCCTTCAGAATGGAGAAAGAGGTGGTCGATTTCTTCCATCAGTCCGTCGAGGTCACGATCTGGCTGGTCGCGCACCCACGAGAACATGTTGTAGATCGTCTCTTTGAGGCCGTGTTCGAGCTGTGCTCGGAGCGACGAGGCTTTCGAGACGAGTCGCTCCGAGACGCTCGATTCGGGACCAAGACGAAGGAGACTGTAGGTAAGCATCTGAAGGTGCCAGTGGCGACTGGCACCGTCAGAATCACGCACCTCGCAGTCTCCAAGGCCGAGATCCTGCTTCGAGTCCTCGAAGAACGTCTCTATTCGCCACCGATAGGAGTAGCTCCGAATGATGTGAGCAGAAGGCGCGTCAATCTTGTTCGTTGCAAGGTACTTGACCGGATTCTCTTCGTCCTCGTCAGTGACCTTCTCGGCGATCACCAGCCGAACCTCGCCTAACTTCGACACAGACAGCGTCTTCGTCCAGATCTTGTACGTTTCCTCGTCAATCTCCCGTTCCTCCTTGTCGATGCGCTCTTCCAGCGCATCGACGCGCATCTCCTGGTTTGCGTAGGTCACTTTCCGGTTGCTCCGAAGCGGCCCGATCCAGTCCTTTCCGTATGATTCGACGTGTTCGATCAGCTCCGAGTCGTGGGCAAACCACGAATCGAAGAGGTAGGTGTCCGCAGGCACACCTACCTCTTCTTCGAGTTCCGTGATCATCTCCCGGGAGAGATCGTACTTCGTCTCGTCTTCGGTGTCTTGGTCTTCGTCGTCGGCTTTCTCGTACTGGCGAAACACGAGCGGATAGGATGTTTTGTCGTCGGTGTAGAACGAGTAAACGAGGTCTTGTCCCCAGACAGGTTCGCCTTCGGTGTGATCGTAGAACTCTCCAGCACCGGGAAGTTCCTTCCCGGTTCGCTGGAACACCGAATCGTCGATAACGATGTAGCCGTCCTGTGACCACCGCGTCTCGCCGTGTTTTTGCAGTTCTTCCAACCGCTCGTGGTTGAGTTGGTCTTCGTCCCAGTCGTACTCGGTGAGGAACTTGTTGAGTGCTCGCTCACCTTGGGCAGGAAGAACCTCTCGGGCGATTCCAGTCACGGTCTTGCTGCGGCCCGCAGCAAGACCTGTCACGTACGTTTTGGCGTGATGGGTCTGGTGATACGACAGCGAGTTGAACTCGTCCAGCGGATCGGTACACGACAGGAAGTTCGTTATCGGCAGCATCTGCCGTCGCTGCCCTCTACATCGCCTCCCGACTTAAACGTGCAGAGCCGAGCACGTCAGTTGCATTGATCATAAACTGAAACGGGCAGGTCAATCGAACCAGCTTTTCCAGCTCACCAATGTCGTCAGTCGTAATCTCTTCATCTTGAATGTCTCCATAGAGAGCTTCGTGGTTGTCGAATTCCTCCCATCGGTCCAGAAGACAGAAATCCGCCAGTGCATGCCGAACAGTTTCATGTAGTCGAGTATGGTAACCGTCGGGCAGTGTCTCGTTCCCGTCAATCGCCTCCTGAATATGTCCTCGATCGACGAGGGAGAGAAATCCATCTGACCAGTCTTTCCGCGTTGGGTTGAGTTCTGACCCACACTCCGGGCAGTAGTTTGCTGTGGGCATCACGGAATTATTGCAGCTGTCACAGATGACCATACTCCTAGCTTCGCCACGGACACTATTCAACTCCCTCTGGAGCGGGACAGATCACTGCAATATTTCTGCGGAATATATGGGTTTCAGGCTATCTTACGCCAGAATTGATTAGATACACCTCTACGTATTCGATTCTATCAGCACACATTCCGGATCTGGTGGCTGAGTCGATAACCCATGTACAAGGACGGACACCGAGGCGTTGCATTACTGCTGATGGTTCCACTAACAGGTCTGTTCGGGATTGTCGGGTTTGGGATGACGATTCTCGCGGTGGCCGTCTGTCGGTTTCCCGATCTCGACCACGATTACGGGTGGCTCCCACACAGAGGTCTGACCCACACGTTTTGGTTCGCAGCGGGTGCCGGAGCGGTAACGACAGCTGGACTCTATGTCGGCCTCATCGGACTCCCTGTCGAGATTCCAGCCTGGCCGCTCGCTCTACTCGCAGGAACTACCGTCTTCTTGGGAATCGTCTCACACCTAATCGCAGATGCACTAACGGTCGGTCGCGGAGATCGCGCAATTCGCCCGTTCCAACCACTGTCTCCTGAACAACTCAGGTTCGGTCTCATTCGGTCGAATTCCCGCATCTGGAATGGAGCGTTACTAATTGGTGGTATCGGGGCACAGATACTCGCCCTGGGACTGTTCTATCGACCCTTCTGACGAAGGTGAATCTCCCGATTCTATAGAATGGATCTTAGGATAGATTCTCGATTTTCTCCTTGTCGGCGTCGGTGAGCAACTGAACGTCGTGTTCCTCCTCAAGCTCAGATATACTCTGTAAAAGCTGGAGCGCTGTCTCTTCATCTCCTTCTTTCAAATGGTACTTCGCCTGTTTGCGCTCCACTTTGGCGACCCCTTTCTTGCCGTCGTACCAGGGTACGATTTCGTAGTAGTACTGTTTCGCCTGGTTGAGGTGAGCCCACCATGCGTCGGTGTCTCCCTCCTCTTTGTGGATTTCCTTCGATAGCTTCCAATGAGCGTCTGCTAATTTATTTGCGATCGATTTCTTCCTGTTCTCGTCGTCGGTGAGTTCGTACGCCTCTTCGAGAAGTTCGATAGACTCCTGCATATCAGCTCGCTCGCTGCTGTCCAGAAGTTCGTCGATACGGTCTTGACTCTCGAGTTTCTGGCTCTTCCAGACTGTATTACCGTCGAGGTCGATAGCCCGATACCGTTCGTCACCATCGAAGAGGTACAGAACGAGTTCGCCATCGATCTCTCCGAATTCTTGTGGAGGACCGTTGAGGTTCGACGTCTCGAACTCCGTGATGAGTTCTTGAGACTCGACATCAAAGATGTACACCGAACGGTCGGGATTGTGGGTTGCTGTGGAAGCGTACCGACCGTCCTCAGTGATTGAACACTCCCAGATGTTCGCATCGAACTCGTGCTCAATGCTTGGCTGGCCGTCAGGAGCCACAACATGGAGTGTCCCAGCGAGATCTTGATTATCAGCTTCGCCGATGTCGGTAACAACGACGTGCCCGGTGTTTGCGACGGCAACGTTTTCTGCACGAGTTACAGCGAATGCGTGTTGAACTTCCCCGTCCCCTCTGACTAAGACGATTGGAGTGCCGCAGTTCATTCCAGTTCGTCCGTACAAGCACCGCCACTCCCCATTTGGC
Organism: Halosimplex aquaticum; assembly: GCF_028747785.1. GTDB lineage: Archaea > Halobacteriota > Halobacteria > Halobacteriales > Haloarculaceae > Halosimplex > Halosimplex aquaticum. The sequence goes on from NZ_CP118159.1 coordinate 77,473, forward strand.
GATGGCACTGACGAGAAGGTGACCCGCTCGCCACGAAACTCTCCCTGGATGAACTCCTTGTCTAATGGGCTGTCAATCACGATATCTGGTTCCGGCCCAGAGACGTCCTTCGATCCCGAATCGGTGTCGTTGCCCGAACCGAATAACCGACTAAGCAATCCCATAACACTAGTCAGTGACGAATATGTGATAAAGACCCACAATGGTTCTGACAACAACAAACGCCCCCTGCTTTTCGATTAAGACAGCACGATTAAGCGCCTCTATGGCGCGGAGGAGGTCGTGTTTCCGAAAAATAATGAAAGGGAGGTTGTATTGGTGAAGTAAATGGATCCCGTTGAAGAGGCCCTCGATAATGCTAATACATCCGCTAGCGATGATTTCGGTTTCCAGTCAGCCTTGCATACATTAAAGCGACAAATCGATGGGGAAGTCCGGAACGAACTTCTCTACAATATTGCTCTTCTCGAATCCACCGACGCCGAACATCCGCTACTGGAAGCACTTCGAGGCTACCAACGTTGGGAGAACGAGCAAGACTACGAGAACGGAGCAGAGCACGCCCTGAAGAACTACGAAGAGGGAATCGACCAAGCCCTTGATGACTGCTGGTTTCACGTAGCGAGCTGGTCCCTCGCCGCGTACATCGATCTCGCCGACTCATTGAACCACGAAGACCGGTTACAGCAGGCCGTCGACGACGCTATCGAGTTGCTCGAAGAGCAGTATTCAGAGTTCGATACAGACGAGGGGAGTGCGGGACGCATCTTGGATGCGATCTCGGAAGCGGACCTTCGATCGATTGATTCAGCAACGCTTGATCGACTTGTCGAGTTCTCTTGGACTCGTGCGGAGTACACCAACAAGCAACACAACTACCATGCGCAGCGGAATTACCTCCATCGTATCCGTCAAATCCAGGAGCAGAGGGACGGATCCATCGAAGATGTCCAAGAGGGACTGATTGAGTCCTATGAGGACGAGATTGAGTTCCAGAAGACGAGAGGTCACTTAGTGACTGCAACGACGATAGAGGAAGCACTGAAAGAGTGTGAGTCGTTTGCCGATGAGGAGACGCTCAATCGATGGCGGCTTGAAAAACGCAGGGAGAACCGAAAGGGAATCGAGCAGGAGATGAAGCCTGTTGGTGGTGAGGTCCCTGATGAAGTTACCGAGAACTTCACTTCTATTGCGAACACTCTAGTTGAAAATTTCGAGAATGCTGCCAACGAGTTCTCACCCGAACAAGCGTTCTTGGGTCTCGTGAAGGTCCCTGTCTTTCTTCCACACATTGATGACGAACCCTCCGACTCTGGGCCGCAGCCCGGAGAGGAGGAAGAAGGGGAGAATTGGTTTCCGACAGCTTCGCTCACCGATATCTTCCCACGACGGCATACGACTCATGAGGGAGACTCAGTCTCCAGCGAAACGTCAGAAATTGATGTTCCTGAGTGGTATTCCGCTGAGGCACGATTATCTGTCGGGCTGACTGCCCGGGTTGTGTATAAACTCATCAATCAAAGGTTGATCAAGGAGCATCACTTCTTCACGTTGCTTGAATCGATCGACGGGGCGACTGTCGATGACAAAGCCTTCCTGACGGACTTCATCATCGCTTTCTTCGAGGACCGACATGCAGAGGCGATCCATCTCGGGATGCCCCGTCTCGAGGGAGTAATAAAACACCAGTTGGAGGCCTCGGGCACTGCGATTACTGCGTCCATTCGCGGTGAGGATCTCCCGAAGACGTTTGGTGGATTGATGAATCGGTTGGACGGGTTGCTGGACGAGGACTATGTGACTTTTCTACGGTTCAGATACCACGACGCTACTGGGGCAGCGCTGCGGAATCGTACTGCGCACGGCGAGCTCCGGTACAAAGAGGCTCACTACGATTTCTCGGCGTCCCTGCTTGTTGAAATCTTCCGGAGTGCGGTGTATATCAGCGAATTAGATCAAGAGTAGTCGGTGTAGGGGAATACGGCTCTCTTGAACCCTCCGACCATGACAGAAGTCGCGTTCTGAATAGTGAAGACAAGTCGGGCGTATGTGTCAGAGGTAATTCGTGAGACCCTTATCTAGCAGCATTCATTATCACGCGGGCTTCTCGCGCATGAATCGCATCCAGAACAGCGCGAAGATTCCGAGCGCGAGCCATTCAATGAAGATGATTGTATTCGATATTGCGACGTTGAGGTAGCCGAAGAGGTCGGTAGCCCCCGAAAGGAACGAGGTGGGCGAGACGCCATAGGAGTGGGTCTCCAGGTAGTACTGGGACCGAGACTCGCGCCAATCATCGCCGGCGAAGTGAGCACGGACGAGCGTCCCTGAGAGAGGAACTGTCGCTCGTCCGTTCGCATCTGTCGTCACGTTTTGTACGCTGGCTCCATCGAGACTGACCAGTCGGTTCGGGATCGGATTCCCGGCAGTATCAGAGAGGAACACTTCGGCTGTCCCAGCGCTGTGGTTCATCGTCACCGTGAGTCGTGACTCCTGATAGCGGACGACGCTCACAGAGGTATCGACGGGAAGTCCCCAGACATCGCCTGCCTGAACACTCACCGTCTCGCCCATCGTGCGATCCAGGCTTTTCAGGATGCCCGCGTACTGATCGTAGAGATAGGTCGGCTTCGCGTTCTCCGGAGCGACGATGGTACTCGGCAGCGACGCCGCTGGAACAGATCTGTTCTGATCGACGTACGTCGTCTCCCACCAGATACGTTGGTCTGCGGTTTGTTCCGCGAGGACACTCACGTTCCCGGGACTCATCCGATACCGGAGCATCGCTGGATAGGCCCCGTTGTACGAGTGGGAGGCTTCTACCTGAGTCGTTCCACCCTGGGTCCGCTCTTCAACGTGCGTATTCCGAGAGACAGAGTAGAATCGCCACGGCGCCGTGACGTACATCGTCTTTTCGCCGATCTGTATTTCGACGTCTTCCCATGCAGCTGCGCCGGCTGCGAGTCCCTGCTCGCCACTCCAATTGACGGCGACGATGTCTCGACCCGGTCGGTCGTACACCTGGACGTCGATGGAGAGATCGTCGCTGCTGACCGTCTCGATGGGAACCGAATACTGGAGTTCGACCGTCCGATTGACCGTTCGTCGGTTGTTCCACTCCGAACACTGTGCGCTAGAGACGCCGTAGTGAGTCTCCATCTCGACCTCTATTCGAAGTGTCGCGGAGAGGTCGTAGTTCCCCGGTGGGAGCCGACGTGGTCGAGAGGTCGTGTAGTTCATCGTCGTCCACATTCCCGGTCGCGTTCGGTCGAGGCTGATGTTCCCCGCTGTGACGTTCACAATCGAGGCGTTCGAATCGATGAGTTGGTAGTTGGCCCAGCGGGTCAGGGGATAGGTGTGGTTGTGAGTGACCGTCGTGTTGCCCTGCTTGTGGTGGTGGGTGATGGTGCAGGTTCCGCTCTCGCTGTAATCGGCTGGCTCCTCAATCCGGTAATCCCACGGGACGTAGGTGGTGAGCTGCCAGCTCGGGGTGACGTACCGACCGTCGTGCCAGACACCGGGAATGACGTCGATGTTTCCAACGTACGCATCGCGGACGAGCGCATGAGTGCCCGGTTGCCACTGGAGGTTGACGTTCGCGCCGTCAGTGGTTGGGAATACCTCAATGCCGTTCTCTGTGGGGACGACGGACGTGCTTCGCGCTGCGGACTCACTGGGGGCCATCTCGGAGTGCTGAAGGAGCGATTCGATGATCTGGATCTTCCGCTCGATCACAGTGCTATAGTACGAGGAGAGGACGAGCGCCTCATCTGGATTCGTGACGGTGAGGTTTCCGTCGACGCGCTCGACGTCTGCATTGTAGACCGGGTTCCACCAGCCATTGGGGTGTCGGACTTCAACGGTGTACTGGCCGTCGTTGCTCGTGGCTCGACTCGGGTCGCCGGTATAGATCGGAAGAATGCGGAACTCGCCGTCCCACCAGTCCCGGAGGGTCGTCCACTGGTCACGGTACGGGACCTGAACGAACCCGTGGAGTCCGGATTGGTACATATCGGACTCGTTCGCGATGAGCAGTGCGTCGCGTGATTGGATGTTCGAGTCCCAGAGCTGGACCGGCTGGGTAACGACGGTCCGGTTCACTTCGGTGATCGTTCCGTTCTCGCCGTACTCGTAGACCTGAACGACACTGGATCCCCGCCCTGGGTCGGGATCGTTACTCGCCAACACCCGAAAGGTGTCGTCGTAGTCCTTCTCGACACCCGGCTCTGGACTGGGGATGATTAGATCGCCTGCCGCTGCCCCGATGACCGCACTGGAGACGAGAAGGAAGACGACGCCGGCGACGACGAGCCGTGTCTTCACGAGTGTCACAGGGAGACGAACGGGAGTTCGAGGTAGTCGTTTCGTGAATCGAGCTACTCGGCGTGGTTTTGAGAGGGACGAGCGGCCCTCACGAGACTTATCCGAGGACATACTGCAGGAGGTCCACGAACGTCCCGAAAGCGGTCCCAACAACGAACAGCCCGCCGCCTGACATCGCGAGTCTTCGACCCCAGGCACGGCGATAGAGGCTGTGGCTCCCGAGCCAGGCCATCACGCCCAGGACCAACAGGACGAGACCAGCGTAGACGAATACTGTCGCCGTCCACGGTGGGAAGTCAAGCATCGAACTGAAATCCACGACTGCGAGGATTGTCTCCGGACGCAACCGCTGGAATACGAAGAGAGACAGCCATCCGAGGTCGGTGAACGAGCCCAAGACATCACCAGCGACGTGGAATCGTTCGATTGGAATCGTCAGTGGCCCTGTAACGGGGAGCAGCAGGTCAGGCAGGCGCTCAAGGAAGCCACCAGCGAACGGCAGCAAGAGGTGGAACTGGTGAGGTGTCAGCATGGTCGTCGCTATCGAGGAGGCTGTACCGCGAGAAAAGTCCTCTAAGAATGCGGAAGCCGCACGCTTGCGCCTGCCGCAACAGTGCGCTGTACGCAGGAATGATTAGCTCCGTAGATAGGATCTCCACCCTGCCCTGAGATTGATTTCACCACAGAACATTTTCTCTCGGACCTCCGCATCAAGCTCCTCGAACAGTTCCTCGAAAGCGTCCGGGGCCAGGTCGGGACAACTTGCCCCTTTTCGATACAATCGGAGATTCGGATGCTCATGATAATACTCTCCATCATCGTCCCTAGTCCATCGAAACTGTAGGTGACGAGTACTCTCACCCGGCAGGTTCTTGAAGATATCCGCTCCCCGTTCAGGAACGTACACGTGCTGAGCTTCCTTCGCTTCTAATTCAGGATACTCCTCATACACCCACTCGATTAGTGGTTCATAATTGACTTCTTCTCCTGAAAACGTCATCTCTCGAATGCTCTCCGGGATGGCTCCGAGTAGTGACGAAAAATACTCAGCACTTATCCAGCCAAAATTTGAGGTCTTATTACTATTTTCGTCAGTCCATCGAATTCGAAGTCCCAATTTCCCGTCCTCAAATACGCTGGAGTCACCGTTCAGTCTTTTGAGTTGCAGTAGTTTACGGTGCCCAGAGTCGGGATTGTAGTCAGAGATATCCATCTCTAGCTGCTCATATTCCAGATACCGTGCATATTCAGCTAGAAGATATCGATCTAATTTGGATAACGAGGCATCAGTAAAGAGTGAGAGACAGAAATCGTAGATACGTCTCCACTTGATTTCCAATCTTTCTGTGTCGTCCGTATCAAGGGAATGGGCATATCGATTCAGCTCGTCCTCAGTGAGTTTATCGGCTCCTGTTTTCACCTCCAGAACAATGATTGAAGAGCCATTACGGTGTGGGACATCAATGATTCCGTCAGGAATGTTGAAGTCCTTAACCTTATCCTCGTTATCTATCGTTCCCCCCATTCGAGAGATGCCAAGAACGTACCCCTTTTCTGAAGCTGTATCAACCGAATCGATACCCCGCTGTGTATGAAATGTAACAGGGTCTCCTGCGGGTTGAGTCCTAAGTGTCCTCTCATCAGGGACTTGTTCTGCATCCTCATATACATCAAATACTGAAGGAGACATCTGAAAATCGCCAACGAATAGAGACAGAAAGTCAGCCAACACTCTTGGGTTGGTATCTTGCAGCAGTTTCAGAAGACCTTTTGTCGTGTTGTTTTCAAGTTGCTCCGCCTTGGTCTGTCCACTGTGTTGAAAAGTAAATATAGGGTCCCACTTTTCTCGCATAGGTTTCAAGATTGATTGCGTGATTATCAATCCACCAGGTTCTCTGTCATCTATACTAGAGCAGTATTGGAGATACCCTTCTTACCCCATCATGATTAGAGCCCATCAGGGCAATCGGATTATTGCAGAAACCGAACGCTTGCGCCTGCCGCAACAGTGCGCTGTACGCAGTATTACGTCATACGCATTCCTGAAATAAACAAATGGGTTCCTCGCCGAGGAGTGGTGTGATGCACTACCAAACAGTACCCACAACTGGGGCAGTCCTGTCGCTCCCCACCGGCACGATGCTACCAGTCGTGACTGCATTCGAACTCTCGTTCCTGAGTGACGGCTCGCTCGCCGAGTGTGCCAGCTGAGGGTGGTGAGTTGAGAATGCCTGAAATCGAGATCCGGTTCAGAAACGAGACAGAGTACCACCGACTCAGAACGATCCGAGACAAGTACGGCGTGCAGTGGCGGGGCATGCTGATTCAAGGAGCCAAGCGACTCGAAGGTCGGGAGATCTGGTTCACCGATCAGAAGAGGGGTGAAGCTTCGACAGAACCCTTCCAGGGCCACGGGTCGGTACGGTCACACGGGCGTGAGAAGCGAAGGCGAGAGGAACTCACGGAGTCCAGCAGGCATGATGGTCCAGGTAGCTCTGCTGAGGACCACAACCCGGTTTCTTCGCTGTTCGATTCTCGAGGGTCACTGCGAACGCTCGACACCGGAGCACGTCACGAACGCCCATCGGTCGACGAGTTCAGTCCAGTTGAGGTCGAGCGATGAAGTCGACACGGATCATCATCAAGGACGACGAGCAGTTCGAACAGTTAGACGCGGTTCGTGAGCGCCACGGGGTCAACTGGCGCGGGATGCTGATCAAAGGAGCTGAACGGCTGGAAGCGGGCGGTGTGCTTCCGACCGAAGCAGAACTCTGTGACGGCGAGGAGGTCGAGTAGATGCCCGATCCTGTGCCCGTCGCGAGCAACCTCCTGGAGTCGAAGTTCCTCGGCTTCTCGGTGAAGCGACTCGCCGAATCCTTGGCAATCCCGTTAGCGCCGTGTGCCGTTCTCTATACGGTTGGCTTCCCACTGCTGTTCACGTTCCCGCTGTTCGTCGTCGGCATCGGAATCGGCGGGTTGATCTTCATGAAGACACCGCCCGGACAGCGTCCCCTACGATACGCTCATGCGGTGTTTCACTTCAAGACGGGGTCGAACGTCTACGTCTGGCGTCATCCCGACCCGGAACACGGCGATCTCGGTATCGGCGTGACGCAAGACGAGTGGCTCACCCAACCGCGACCTCCAGGTTGGGGAGAGTACCCTGCGAAGACTAGCGGAGCGGACCTCGCCTATCAGGGCGTCCTCGACGCAACGCGACCCAATCTGGATGGTTCGTCGACGGAGGAGGAGCAATGAATCTCCAGAGTAGCGTGGGCAGTGGCGAGCAGTCGACGCTTGACCTACTGAACTTCGAGAACGTCCGAGATGGCGGCGTTATCGAGACGCCCACGGCGTACACGATGCTCATCGAGATCGAGCCCCGCGAGTGGCTGACGCTCTCCGAAGAGCGACGGACCAGCCTGTACATCTCGTACATGACGTTCCTCCGTGGGCTGCAGTTTCCGACACAGTTCCTGACGCTGACGACCCGGTTCGACGGCGACCGCTACCTCGAACGCTTCATCGGCCCGAATGCACTGGGCGCGCCAACCGGACAACCGACAGCCATCCCAGCAGAGGATGATGATGAGGCCCCGGACGAGGTCGTCGAGGGCCCCGCCACTGACGGTGGCGTCGCTACGGCGGACGTGGCTCCGCAGACACACATTGATCACGTCGCTGACTCTGCGCTCCTCGAGTACGGACGCGTTGCTCACGCGGAGTGGCTCGACCGAACGATTGCGCTCGCGAACGTCAGAGATCGTCGATTCTTCGTTGCCGTCGCGGTTATGAAGGGAGAAGACGACGAGGGCGGTCGCTTCGACGCGATTGCGGATGCCCTCCCGTTCGGAGGCGGTGCGAAGAACGTCGATGACGAAGAGCCGTATCTCGACGAGGTCTGGGCTCGCGTTCAGCGAGTCGCCTCACAGCTCCCCCGGACTCGCGTCGAAACCACGATCCTCGATGACAGAGCGAAGGTTCTAGACGTCCTCTACCAGGTCTATCGAGGACAGGAGGCACCAATCTCCTTCGAGCATAGCGTCTTCACCCAACCCGATGAGAAGACGCTGACCGATCCAGCGACTGGTGAGCGGTTAGATCTGGAAGCGGCGTTTGACAGCGCCGATCAAGAAGAGGCACTGCTCGAACCAGACGAGGACGCCGATCCGCGTCCGGAGACGACGGGCGACCTCCCGTATGGTGGTCGGGTCCAAGAGGAGTACGTCGAACAGGTCGACAACTCACGGATACTCGCGTGGTACGCCAGAGCCGTCGGTCCCATCGGTCAAGGGAAAAACTACCGCTCCCCGCTGTCGGTGTACGCTGGCGTAGGGTTGTTCGCTGCGAGCCTCCTGTTCGCAGTGATCGCGCTCGGGACGTTCCTCGGGAGCGGTCAACCTGGAAGTGAGTCCTACTGGTTCGTCCGCGAGGCCTCGTTCGGCCTTGCAGCGGGAAGCCTCCCGACCTTCCTTCTGAGTCTTGCCGTCCTGCTTCCATCGAGCCAGCGTGCGACCATCGTGGGCTTCGCTGGCGTCGGCGTGACCGCTGTGGCAGTCTACCTGTTCAGCCAGGCGTATCCCTTCCAGTGGGATAGTACGCCGACGGCGTCGACGGCGTTCGTCGTCGAGGTGTATGCAGTCGGGTTGCTGCTCCTCGTCGTCGGTGTCGGCCTCGCCGTTCGCGGTCGCAGAAACGTTCTCGAACACTTCGAGGAGATGAGTGAGCCGACGGACGAGAGTCGAGGCAACGATTCTCCGACGGAAGGGGCAGATGTCTGAGCGACCCGGGCTTCACCGGGCGGCGGTTACTCTGGCTCGACCGGGGCTGGAGGTCCAGAGATGATCAATCGAATCACGCAAGCGTTCAGTAACGATTCACCGGAAGACGGCGACGAACGGCTCCCGATAGATGGGCTGTCGGGCGAAGAAACACAGCACGCTCTCGACTACCTGAATCTCCTCGGTAAGGAGACGACGACCGAGAACATCGAGTGGGCGGCCTACCAGCTCCAGGCGGACGACGTCGACCTCGCGACGCCGATGGAGACGATGAAAGAGCGCGGGGAACTCGACAAGCGACTCATCGCACCGAGAGTCGTCCATGACTATCCGGAGTTCCAAATCCGCGACGACCGGATCTCACAGATTCTGACGGTCACCTCGTTCCCGCGGAAGGTGGGGCTGGGCTGGCTCGTTCCCCTCACGCTCGCTGATGTCGACCTCCGACTCTCGTTGCACGTTCGACCACGAGCCGCGAAGGATGTTCGTCGACAGCTCCAGAAGCGGTACACGCAGGCCGTCACTTCGGTCGCGGTGAAGCAGAAGCGCGGTCGGACGGACACCTATCAGGACGAACTCGAACGGCAAGACCTCGAACGCCTTCTCCAGAACACCATTCGAGGAACGACCAAGCTCTACGACGTCTCAATCTATCTCGAACTCGTCGCGGACACCCAGGACGAACTGGACGAGATGCTCGACCGCGTCGAAGCCATCCTCGCCGAGCAGGACGTCGACCTCAGTCCAGTCAAGCACCAACAACTGGACGCGATGGGCTCCGTCGCGCCGCTCGCGACCGACACGATCAACAACACCCATCCGATCCAGCTCGAAGCGCTGGGGACGTTCTTCAACCTGGTCGAGCCGTCCATCTACGACCCGGAGGGCGTCCTGTTCGGGTTCGACGATACGAAGCGCCCGGTCATCCTCGACCGCTACGCGCTATCGGGACACTCCATGGCGATCTCGGGGAAGACGGGGTCCGGGAAGTCCTACTTCAGGAAGATGGAGATCTACCGTCGCTTGCTCGGCGACCCGAACGTCCAGTGTATCCTGTTCGACCCTGCTGGCGACGACTATCCACGCTTCGCTCAGTCGCTGGGCGGCGAGGTAATCCGTTTCGGTGGGAACTACACGGTGAACCCGCTGGACATTTCGCCGCCTGCTGAGGCCGAATACGAGGGCGGAGAAGATACGTACGCGCTCACGATTCGGTCTGTCATCGAGATGCTGAACACGCACCTCGAACAGCGTGACGGGATGTCCGCCGGCGAGGAGGGCATCCTCATTCAGGCAGCCCACTACGCGTATCTCTCGAAGGGGATCATCCTCGGAGAGTTCGACACCTACGGCAACGAGTCGCCAGTCATCGACGACCTGATCCGAGGGGTGAACGTCATCGCAGCCGGCGGTATCGAAGCCGCGACCGACGCCGGCGTTATCGACGACGAAGAGGTGGAACACTTCCGAGCGCTCGGTGTGTTCGGTGACGAACTTGATGATGAATCCGACAGCAGTGCAGCTGCGAAGGGTGTCCCGTTCTCGGACACAATCGTCTCCCCGACCGAGCATCACGTCGCGCTTGCGACCTCGCTCCAACCGAAGTTCGAGTCGTTCAAGCCCGGCGGTATCAACCACAATTTGAACGGTCAGACGAACCTCGACCTCTCCTCTCGACTGGTCGTGATGGACATGAGTTCGTTCGCAGACACGGGCGAGATGCCGCTCATCCTCCACGCGATGCTCTCATGGGCGTACCTCGAGGCCAAGCGCTCGCCGTACAAGGTGGACGTGACCTTCGACGAGGCGCACTACCTTCTGGGACGGCCCGCTGCACGCGACCTGATCAACCTCTACATCCGGCACGCCCGCCACTACGAGGCGGGTCTAACGCTGATGAGCCAGACAGCCCACGAGTTCGTTCGGACGCCTGAACGCCGTGAGGTGTACGAGAACTGTGACGTGAAGTGCCTGTTCTACGCCGAGTCCGTCTCCGAGGAGACCGCCGAGTACTACGGGCTGTCCGCCGACGAAATCCGATTCATCCAGACGGCGGCGCGTGGACAGGACTCCGACTACTCGGAGTGTCTGCTCGCGACGAGTGTCCACGGTCGACGCCGTCTCGAAATTCGGAGCGGGCCGTTCGAACACACGGTTCTCGACGACGCGCTAGACCCGTGGGACTGGCTCGCCGGCGTCGAAGGCGTCGATCTCGTCGAAGGAGAGGGCCACGCTCGAAACGTCGAACTCCACGAGGACCTCGACATGACCGACCTGCCCCACGTGATGAATCGAGACATGGACCTCCAGATGGCGATGGAAGCTGATTTCGACGACGGTCTCTCTGTCGAGATCGACGAACCATCGATAGACGCCAGCGACGTAGACCCGGACGCTCCAGCCGGGTCGAGCGAGAACGGAAACACCCCGGAGGAGGCATGAACTCGTCACTCCATACACTGGCGACCGCTTACGGGATTCAGACGAGCGGACGCGTCGACGACATCGAGGATCTGGCCGATGGGTGACCTCCTAGACCTCGGCTGGATTCCCGACGCTATTGCTCGGGCACTCTTCGAGTTCATCCGCTCGATGCTCGTGAGCGCGATCAACTTCATGTTCAACTTCGGGCTGAAGCCACTGCTGAACATCGATCCAGCAATCATGACCAGTACCCAGGTCACGACCGCCTGGGACGACGTCTTCCGTCTCTCGATCGCACTTCTCCCGATTCTGATCGCCGCCGGACTGATCGCGATGCCGTTCAGTCAGGACCGCGAAGCCTCGCTCTGGAACATGGTGGCCCGCGTGGTCGCCGTCATCTTCTTCATCGCTATCTCGCAGCCGCTGTTCGGGTTCCTCATCGAAGCCTCGAACGCGGTCACGAATGCGCTTGCACCAGCGACGTTCGTCCTCACGTTCAACGCCGACCTCGGCGGGAGCTGGGGATCCACGCTCGGACTTGGCGTCGAGGTGGTCGCGCTTCTCGTGGCAGTGCCGCTGATGCTCATCGCGACGATCCTTGCGTCTGTTCTGCTGGTCCTCCGGCAGTTCATCGTCGTTACGGTCGCCGTGGGTGCGCCTTTCTTCGCCGTCCTGTGGTACGCGAACTGGGGGCCGATGAAGGCGATCAGCAACTTCGCTGCGACGTGGCTCCGAATGGGCGTCTACGCCCTGCTCGTCGGTCCGATCATCGCCCTGGTGATGCGTGTTTTCAACGTCATCGCGACCGGTGGTATCTCCGCGACCGGCGACGTCGCCGACTTCTACGTTTCGGCAGCATTGGCGTTGATCTTCCCGATCATCCTGTTCGTCGTGATCTGGAAGACCATCGGTTGGGCAGGCCAGCCGCTCGGCGTCGACGCCGCATTCACCATGACTGTGGCCGCCGCAATCGCAGCCACCGGCGTCGGTGCAGTCGCTGTCGGCGCGGGAGCCGGGTCGGCGGCTGTCAGCAGTGCCTCCAGCTCTGGATCTGGAGCAGCGAGTGGTGGGAGTGCCGGCGGGGCAAGTAGTGGCGGAGCCGGTGCCGCTGGAAGCGGAGGGACCGCGTCGGATCCATCTGCTTCCACCGGGAACTCGACCGTCGGCGGCACGATGCGGAGTAGTATCTCAGATGCGCTGGGTGCTCGAGAATCGGCCGTTGAGGACAGTGTCGATTCAGCACCAGGGTTGTTCTCAAGAGGAAAAGACTCTGCAGCTGGATTTGTTGCTGGTGCCCCAGGAGTAAACACCGCGCGTTCACACGCAAATCGGGCTAGCTCTGCCGCAAAGAGACTGGGTTCAAAAGCGAAGAGCGGTGGATTAGGTAGCGCTCGTAAGGCAATTGGGTCGGAGAGCATCGACAGTCATCGAAGAGCGATCAGTCAGAATCTTGCTGCCGCCGATGAGGCCGATGCGAACCGCGACTTCCTGACTGAGGCCTACCAAAATGGCGAATTCGATGTCACAGAGGCTTCCAGTCGGGGGATTCTGACTGGTGCTGAAGAGCCAGCGACTGGAGTCTCCACTGTGACTCCCGATGCTGAGGGCAAGGTGACCTACGAGACCACATCTGGCGGGAGTACAACCATCGACATTAACGATAGAGCCCAAAACTTCGGTCAGCAGGCTGCGGCGCTCAGAGATGACGCCTCCAAGTCGGCTAGGAGTGTGAAACGACTTCGGACTGCACAGAGCGCGGCGAAAGCTCCAGGACGAGCTGCGATCACGACCGGTCGAGCCAGCAAGCAAGTTGGGAAGACAGGAGTTAAGGCCGGAAAGGCAAGCGGAATCGTCTTCGCAGGGGCAATGACGCGAAGCCCATACGCAGCGTACAATATGGGAAATCGGGGTGGAAAACACCTCATCGGCCCTGGAAACGACGAGTTGGCTGATTCAGCAAGTGAGGCAGACATCGACTGGGCAGCCCAAAGAGAGGGGCCGAATCAAGCCTCCGACCCTCCGTGGGAGAATGATAGTGGAGGTGAGCAATCAGAGACGCTGTGAAATTGCGCCTGGGACTACGACCCGACCACCTCCCTACGGAGCGAGATGTTATAGCGTAGTAACGGCATAGAGTGTGTGTAGAAGCCTATGAGTACGTCTTCGGTGACGTACTCAGTTTACAGAGGGACCCCTCGTGAGCCGATGAAACTCCTCAACACCGTACTCTCCGTAATCATCTTCCTCGGTATATTCGCCACTATCGAGTACGTGACCTACCGAGTCATGGAGCGAGATCACAAGAAGCGGAGCATATACAGGCTATTCTTTATTTTCGCCTGGTCTGCGTTGGCGCTTATCCACATGTGGATAGTGGCCCCTTGGCTCGATCTGCCACCGAATGCTATAGTGGCTCTCGGGCTCGGGATCCTGATTGTCTATGTCGCAGGTGGATTCGGCCTTCCCCTATTCAAATCAGTAGGTGTCATCGGACTCTTCCCATTCGCACTCGTGTATGAGATATTCGTCGTCCTGTTGCTTTCTGCAGAGGCTGTGTCGTTGGCTGCTTCTTCTCTTCCAGTTCCCCAGTTTGGATTCTTCTCGGCAGTCGTTCCAGCTGACGTTCGGATACAGGCGGCTCTCGTATTGGTTGTTTCTGCCTCTATCGTCTCGGCGATGTACTACAATCCCCGAGGAGAAAACGGGTACCACTACGCTACTGGCCGTCATGTAACGCCGAACGTCGATTACGACAAGTTCAGACAGATCCAGCGAGAGGGTGAGACAGCTCGGGATGGGCCGGACTCGTCGAATGTTACCAGCTCAGACAAGACTCAACGTCACTCCCAGACCTCCAGGGCACCAGCGAAAGCAGCTACCGACGAATTCGAGTACGACTGGATGAACTCAGAGATTGGCTTCAACGACGTTGGGGGCTACTACGAAGTCAAGCAGCGGCTCACAGACGAGGTTCTACAACCAATTCATGCAGCGACCCAGGGTGACGAACGCTTCGACCGTTTCGGAATCGAGCCATCACGAGGGATTCTCCTCCACGGACCACCAGGAACTGGGAAGACTCTGTTTGCTCGAGCGCTAGCAGGAGAACTCGCTGTCCCGTTCGTCGAGTTAGGTCCTGCTGACATCACGAGTAAATGGATCAACGAGGGTCCGCAACGAGTTCGCCAGTTGTTCGAAGAAGCTGAGTCGCTTGGCCCATGTGTGATCTTCCTCGACGAGGCTGAACATCTCCTCGGTGGTCGCGATGTCGGCGCCGGCGGAGCTCACGCTGAAGACCGGAAGATTACGAGCGAACTTCTGGTCCACCTCACTGCAGACGATCGGACAGCCATCGTTGTCGGAGCAACGAATCGCCCCGAAGACATCGACCCAGCGATTCTTCGACCAGGACGATTAGCCACGCATATCGAGATTGATCTTCCCGAAGAGGAGAGTCGTCACGCGATTTTCCAGTCGAAACTACAGGGGGTTCCGCACGACCTCTCGGGCGATGATTTTGCAGATCTCGCAAGGCGGAGTCGCGGTCTCAGTGGTGCAGATATCGAAGAAATCGTCACGAAAGCGAAGCGGAGTGCGGCGACGCGAGATGCCGACGGGGTTTCTCTAGAAGACTTCCCGAGCGTCGAGGACCTCGATGTGACCAGTAGGTCATCCTCCACTAACCGAACTCCACAAGTCGGTTCTGGCGATGTCGACTGGACCGATTCTGCATCAGACGACGATTCTGCCGTCGGGTTCCAGTGAGATTTAGTCGAGGAAAACAGAGATTCCATTGCGGTTAGTTACCCCACAAAACCAAACAAGTTCTGATTCGTGGGGTAACTCTTGTGAGAGCGAATATGCCCTCATTCCCTGAAGAGATATTCTAGCCAACGAGACCCTGTTCGGGAGATTATGAGTAGCGAAACTGATATTTGAGTAGGGTATCATCTCATCCGTAGATGTCGAGCTTTCTCAAAATTCAGGGGTTCGTGTTCGATACGCAGGCACTGAAGGATGCGTATCTAGCGGTTCCACCTGCGGCGCGTTCGTCCAACAAGGGGTACGATGAGACAGCGCTCGAAGCGCTGATCCGGTATTTTGCTGACTGGTGGCCTGCCCGTGAAGAGTCATTAATGGCACAACCAGAAGAGACGTTGGAGTCCTTGTCCGGCGATGAAAAGAGAGAGCTCTACAACGAATTTACCAAGCGGTTAGCCAGAAATCTCGAAGAGCAGTACAGCAGAGATATTGATCAAGAGAAATTTGAGGGGTTTCTCCACCGAATCACACAACAACCTGTACCGAAGCCACTTGGAACGTTCTTCTTACGCTGGTTGTGGCGGTTTTCGAAGCAGTTGCATGAGTACGACCAGACGCTGTTTTCTGGCTCAGAGCAGCTCGAAAGCTCTGCTGATTCAGATATCGACAATCCTGACGAGGTCGGACTAATACCAGCAATCCATCGCCTTCCTGGAGAATACCTGGAGACGAAGCACGCTCAGTACGAGGGTGATATCAAAGTCAATCAGATCCGGTTCAGCGCACTGGAAAGGATCCGGCAACAGGGTTCGTTGTCAGAAGAAGATCTGCAGACGTTCGTGGATGAAGAGAATACAAAGTATGACACTGACATCATGCGGGCGTTCGATTCATTCAGCGTTCTCGGTCAACTGTACTTCGACTATTTCCGCCCGCGTGTCAGTGCATATTTAGACGATATTACGAGCGCTCTGATTGAGGAGGTGGGAATTGACGAAAGTATGGCTCACGTCGTCGATTTCCTCGCCCCTCGAAATATCCTTAGTGACGACGCCTGGTTTGCGATCTATCCCGAAAGCCGTGGGAGCAAGGGCAACGCGTACCAGTTGTTCATGGGGATTCAGTGGGACGGTGTGCGGTACGGGTTGTACGTTGGAGACGAACTACGTGAAGATGGATGGCAAGACCGAGTCGATATTGAGACCATCACCGAAACCGACGCGCTGACGCTGGATCTCTTGATCGACAAATTCGACGAAGTGCTGCCGGAGTACTATCGGTTGAATGAGATTCAGAGTGTTGACCCACCAGAACGGCCGCCAGAAGACGTGGTTGAGACGGTAACGCGACAGTTGGAGTCTGCAAAGCAGGTCGTGTTCTATGGACCACCGGGAACGGGTAAGACGTTCGAGGCGAAGCGTTTTGCCGATTGGTGGGTGTTCAACCAGAGCGACGGGAAGCCGCGCGATGAGCAGGTTGCGTCCGTAACGTTCCATCCCTCGTTCTCGTATGAAGACTTCATTGAGGGGCTGACTGCTGAGGCCACAGAAGGAGGCGACGTCCAGTACCAGATCGAAGACGGGGTGTTGAAGCGTGTCGCGGAACGGGCTCAAAAAGCGTACGACCAAGCACAGGAGTCCGCCTCGGCCTCGGACGGATTTAGTGAGTCTGGATCCGCACCCCCGTATGTTCTCATCATCGACGAGATCAATCGCGGGAATCTCGCCCAAGTGTTCGGAGAGGTCATCACGTTACTTGAGGCAGACAAACGCGGGAGCTTTGAGGTTTCATTGGCTCACTCTGGTAAACAGTTCTCGCTGCCGCCTAATCTATACGTGATTGGAACCATGAACACAGCCGATCAGTCGATTGCGCTGGTAGATACAGCACTTCGCCGGCGCTTCCGGTTCGTGGATTTCCCTCCGGATCTCAATGTGGTCTGGCAGGAATACAACATGGAGACGAACTCACCGACCGTTGCAGTGACGCAGCCAGGCGCTGCAGGCTCTCGCAGAGAACAATTGTTGGGCGCAAGTGTAGAGGCGATATCGGAGCTGAATAAGCGGATTCTGCATGCACCTGAGCTTGGGAAAGGCAAGCAGCTCGGTCACACCTACTTGCTTGGACATGATTCAGCAATAGACGTCGTCGACGCATGGCGGTACGATATCCTTCCGCAACTGGAGGAGTACTATTTCGGCCAATTCGACCGGCTTCAGAACGACCTTCTCACCGAAACCGGCGAACGCCTCATCGATTGGGAGACAGAACAGATTCGGTCATTCGATGCCGAGTCGTTGTATATCGCGCTATGCCAGATTGCGCGAATCAGCGACCCGATCCCGCTTATTGATACATCAGAGGTAGTCGTTTCCGACGGAGACGGTACATCGGTCGAGGCTCAGGATTCCTGGGCTGCCGGCGAGAAGACACAGGAAGCATTTCGAGAGCGTATACGAAGCAATTTGAATTCGGAAGCCGCAGAACGGGTCGAACGGCTGTTGGCCATCGGTGAGGACCTTGGATGGGTTGATACTGGCCGGGGAGATCAATTCCCAACAGCCCAGCTCAAAACCGACGACATTGATCCTGGTGTCGGCGTGATTCAACTCAATCAGGACGGGGAAATCGATTTCCGATGGGATTGGCTTTCGGGTCGCGAAGAGAATTCGCTCACTCCAGAATTCATAGATGATGCTGCATCCGTATTTGATGAAATCGACGGATATGCACACTCATGGAATCCTGATGAGGAAGAGTTCGAATCACCGACGCTCGATGTCACCACGTTAACCGACGAAGAGATGGACGCATTGGTTGAGGGGCTCCAGTCCTTCGCTCAACAGGCGGCAAACCAAGATGAGTGAGTTTGCTGTCAGCCACTTCGGACCCGTAGTTGACTCTACATCGAAGGATGAAACGGTTCCACCGTCAGACCCGATCTCGCTAGAGGAACACGACCAAACAATTCCATTTGAGATTGGTGAAGAAGATATTGCCTTTCTAGAACAACTTGAGGAGGAGTGTACGCCAGCACCGCTCTCCATATCATATACAAGCGAGGGACAAGCGGTACTTTCTACGGGCTCGCATGTTGGTGTGTTGACCCTCCCAAGCGGAACGCAGGTGGAGGTAACACCGAAACGGTCCGTCACTAACCTACTCTGGGCACTGCAATATGCCTTCGATACCCCTGTCGAGTCAATTGATGTCGAGACAGAGTTTAGTGCTGCATCGACCTTTTTCGATGCAATCGCTGTATTGTTCCTCAGTGAGCTACGGACTGTTCTCGACCGAGGACTGCATCGGGAATACGTTAGGACGAGCTCGGTTCGAGAGCACGTCACCGGTCGAATTGACGTCCAACGACAGCTCCGGCGATCGATAAGTGCACCAACGGACTTTGCGATCGAGCACGATGAGTTCACGGCGGATTCTGAATTGAATCGTGCTGTACTCACAGCGACTCGAGTCCTCACACGGTTGGTTCGAGATACAGACCTCGGCAGCAGTCTCCGTGTTCAGGAGCAGCGGCTCCGGCAGTTTGTAACCCCTTCGTCAGTCTCAGTGGAGGCAGTAGAACGAATCGAGCTGTCGCGACTGAATGACCATTACGAGACTCTGGTAGACCTGACTCGGACTGTTTTGACACGTGATTTCTTCGAGGATGTTAGTGCTGGATCACAGCGGTCACTCGCTCTCTTCGTGAATATGAATTATATTTTTGAACGGATCGTAGAACGGGCATTTCGGGCGGCAGCGAAGGAACACGGTGATTTGGTCGTGGAAGGGCAAGCGTCAATTCAAAACATCGTAGATGGACCACATGCCGTCTCGATGCGTCCTGATGTCGTCGTCAGAGATCGCGAAGGAGCCCCGATTACGGTTATAGACGCGAAATGGAAGACAGGTTCTGTTTCATCTGGAGACGTGTACCAGTTGACCTCCTATATTCTTGCGATGGAGACTGACGGAGCGCTGGTTTTCCCAGGACATCGAGATCGAGGATCAGAACAATCGAGGGTGTTAGACGAATTCAGACTCCGCTCGAGAACCATCTCCACAAATGCGCCTGTTTTTTCGTACGACGATTATGTCGACGCGCTCGAATCAAGTGCATCTGATTATCTCGTCGAAGTACTGTAGTTACAGGTCCTGCGTCACCGGGGAGAGCTTCTTCGTTTGGACCTGAGAGAGCGACTTTGAGTTACCCCACAGATTGATATCTATCGCCCACTGTGGGGTAACTATGGGAGAAGATGAGTCAACGAAACCACCAGCGCCCGATCTTCCGAAGTATCTTCGCGAGCCACTGGAGAAGCAATCGTCGGAGCGACTCGAAGAGGTTGCGTCGTACGCGACCGAGTTGGGGAAATGGAAACGGCAGCAACGCCAAGATGAACTCGAACGTCGACGGGCTGAAGAAGAAGTCGACGAGGAGGACCTCGAGGACCTGGAAGAACGTGAAATCTCGACAAATCCGAAGGACTACGATGATGTTCCTGCTAGCGGGGCCTACATCACGGTGAAGACAACGAAGCAGACCGGAGAGAGAAGTTACCGGTACTACTACTGGCAGTGGCGAGTGGGCGATTCGTGGAAGAACGAGTACATTGCACCGGTTAACCCAAGGTGAGAACGAGCTCGACGAGGCCAGAAACCGGGACCCTCTCCCCCCGTCATCGATGTGTAAAACCGTGAGAAGGGGGCGGGGGGAGAAGACGAGATTATGCGAAAATGGACGGAACAGCCGCAGACACGGACGAGAGGTCGTGAGACTCCTAAAGTAACTTCTCTAGAAGTTATGACTCTAGTCTGACGAAGTTTTATGTAACCTCCGGATTAACCAGAACCGCAATGGACCTAGAGTGAGTGTCAGGTGGAGTGATGCTCCAGCTGACCGAGCGAGGTCAATCGTTCTGAATGATCGGTATTCTACACCCCCTTCCCTTGCTATCACTAGCGTTAGGCCTTCTTACCCTGAATGAGACCGTTCGCTCTATCGCTTCTACCCGCCCTTCATCGGTGATTTACACATCGATGACGGGGGGAAGGGGTTGCGTTATGGACTCGAGGCCATTCGTGGGGGACTTCCTCCCTGTCGTTTGCCGGACGAGATCTTCCAATACCGATAGAGTCTGACAAGAGTGATCTGCACTATTCGCGACCTGGACTCTGCGTTCACTAATATCGAACGCCCTTGATCGGTTTCGTGGAACTAGTCACTGCATCGAAATCAGTTACACTTCGATGACGGGGGGAGGGGTTAGGAACTTACACATCGACGACGGGGGGTGTGTCTACACTCCATCCATCTTCGGTTAAGCGGTCAAACCGCCAGATAGCGCGTTACTCACTTCCCCGATCAGTGTCTGGCGTGATGCCGGTTGATTGAGTGCTTCCTGAGTGAGAAACGCCTCTAGGTCAGGCGGTGGATAGCTGTAGACCGCAGCCAGTTCGTGGAGGATGAGCTGGGCGGCCGACCGAAAGGTCGCCGCCCAGCGTTCCTTCGGTACACCTGCCACGGGGTGATCGGCGTGGTCACAGATCGTTCGAAGGATGGCTCTGCTGACCACCAGCGTCAGCAGAGCCGCAAGGATCTGAATCCGTACGATGTGAGCCTTCCCTGTCTCAAAACTCGTCAACTCGTACTGTGACTTGAGTTCCCTGAACAGCAGCTCAACTTCCCACCGAGCACGGTACAGGAAGCCAATTTCGTCAGGACGGAACTGCTCTCGCGGGAGGTTCGTGATGTAGAGATGGTAGTCGTCGGCGTCCTCGTTGCGGACGCCGACGACGCGGAACGCCTTCGTATCCAGTGACCGCGTTCCGTTGTACGGCCCGCGTTTGAACTCTGCTTCCACCTCAACGTCGATATACTGCCGAGAGAGGTCACCAACCACATCGTGGATCTGCTTGCCTTCCAAGGGAATGGCGCGGCCGCGCCATTCCCGTAGTTCCGCCGTTATGACCGGGTTTGCGTCAGGCTTGAGCCGACTCACGAAGAAGCCGTCGTTCTCGTCGATCAGGGCGAAGCGTCGATACTTGAAGAAGCCCTGATCAAACAGAAACAGCCGTCCTCGGAGCCACGACCCGGTCTTGAACAACGTGCTTTCGTGGACACGCTCGTCGGTGATCTCTGTCGAGATCACCGACTGATCCGTGATGTTGTGAACGAGGTATAGCATCGCGCCGGACTGGTCGTCGTGAGTGGCTTCGAACTCCGAGAGAAGCCGATGCAACCGGAAGACGGTTGCATCGGCGACCATCACGTCTCGAAACCGCTGGAAGGCAGGGGCGACGTGATGGGGAACAGCGACCTCCTCGACGGCGTGGTCGAGGAGGTCGCGGAGGAGATCAGCCAACTGGTCGCTGAAGCGGTCGTAGAAGCTCGATGGAGCGACCGACTGATTCGTCGCTAACTCGTAGGATCGACGATATCCGGCGATAGAGCGAGCTTCGCCGTTGGCGGCGAAGCCCAAGACGAGCGTCCAGACGAGCATCCGAACGTCGATCTTCCGGTCACGTTGGACGACCTCGCGCTCGTGCGCGAGGTCTTCGATCAGTCCCGATGGAAACAGCGAAGTCAGCAGAGATCGTACTGCATCTGAGGAGGGTTCCATTCCACTTCCTCCTCATCGCTGCATGTTCAGATAGCCGTCGGCTTGCGGTTCCACTCCTTAACCGAAGATGGATGGTCTACACTCATACTCCGCGAAAAGCGCCCGCTTCAGTCCTGGTGGAAGTCCTTCAGCTGTGCGTTGACCACCGTTCGGAGGAGTTCCTCTTGTTCGGCAATACTCTCTAATCGGGTGTCTTCCGTAATCCGTTTCATGATTCCCGTGGGGTCACCCGTGAAGGTGAACTCCATGTACATCCCACCACCGCGACCGCGGCTTTTCCTCGACGTCGAAATCAAGCCGTACGTGGAAAGCTCTTTGACGTACTTGACGTACGTCTCCCGAGTCATCTGGTCCGCGTCGAGCTCATCCGTCACCCACTGATACACTTTGAATCCGACGGGGCTCGGAACAGAACTTCCAGAGCGCTTCGAGTAATGCGCGACGGCAGCAGTGGCGTACAGCGAGATCTTTTTCTGCGTCGTGAGTCCCTCGACGAGCTTCAGCGAACGGTCCTTGTCGATCTCTTCCTGTGATTCGCGGACGTGATGTTCCTCGACGCTGTCGTCACTACGCTCGTCGGCGAGGTCGCCGGCGCCACGGAACAGGTCGATTGCCTTCCGAGCATCCCCGTGACTTTGTGCTGCGAAGGCAGCGACGAGTGGAATCACGTCATCGGAGAGCGCATCCGGTCGGAAGGCGTCGCGACGATTCTGGAGTATCTCACGCAACTGGTTGGCATCGTAGTCCGGGAAGTACACGTCCCGTGGGTTGAACGAACTCTCGGCTCGCCCGTCGATGTCCTCCATGAACTTCGGATCGTTCGTCAGCGCCGCGACGGAGACTCTACCCTCGATCTCATTCGTGTTGCTGGCTCGTGAGAGCTGGTAGAGCAGCTTCGAGTAGGCGGGTTCGTCGTTAGCGCGGCGTCCGACCAGGAGGTCGATCTCGTCGAGGATGAAGATGACCGAGTCGTAGTGGGTGTTGATGAGTTCGTAGAGGCGTCGGTACTTGCGTTTAGTCGAGACGCCAGTTTCGGGCACGCCCACTTCTGCACCGACGTCTTTCGCGACTGTCTGGACGAGTTCGTAGACCGCCTGATCGAGGGTATTGATCGGCTGGCAGTTGATGTCGACGACACCGAAGCTCTCACCCTTCGATTTGCAAAGCTCGACGATTTGCTGCGTCACGGCACCGATGATGAGTGACTTCCCAGTACCGGCAGGACCGTAGAGCAGCATATTCGGCGGACGATTCCCTTGCAGTGTCGGCTTCAGGAACGATACGACGGACTCGAGTTGGTCGTCGCGACCGACGATCCGCTCTTCGTCGATGATGGTGTCGGGCTCGACGAGGTCGCGGTTGACGAAGACTGACCCGCCACCGTCCTCGTTGAGCATATCCCGGATCGACTGCTGTGTACTTCCGTCAGCGTCGTCTTCGGAAAGATCGAGAGACGCGTTGTCGGCAGCAGTATTGTCCTGAGTGGCGTCGGACGTGTCCTCTGTCTGTGATTGCGTTGCTTCATCTTCCAACGTAGATTGATCAGTGCCACCCTGATTGCTGCCGGCCATACTTCTGCTGTGTGACGGAGGTATTAAAAAGATTACCTCCGTCGATGTATATCTCTCCGCGTCATTTGGGCTACTCCTCATATTCGGCATTCTGGGCTATCTCGGCTCAATACCGGTGACGAAGTACATTGCTGTGGTTCTCCCCCCGTGTTCGAAGTGTAACAGCGAGCGGTTCGGCTGGATTTGGATACTGCTGTGATATTGTCGTCCAAATAATCTGTCAGCCACACCCCCCCCGTCATCGATGTGTAACTCGCACATCCTCCGCAGTCCTCGACTGAAATCTTCCCCACACGTGCCGCACCCCCCGTCATCGAAGTGTAAAAGTCGACTCCTGCATATAGATCTACGGCTCAACCGGTGCTGGAAGATAGTACGTTGCGACCGATTGCGGGTGATACCATCGCGGCGCATGTCGCAGAAACTGTCTTTACGTCTGCCAAGTAACCTATTCCCTAAAACGAGTCTGATGCCCTACTTAGCCCTCCTCGACGACACTCGAGTCATTCCTCCACAAGTAGACGATGGAGAGACCGTCTCCTGCCCTGTCTGCGAACAACCGATGGCCGTAGTGAAATCACACGAACGGGGGAACGCCTTCATTTCTCGGCATTTTCGTCACCACGAACAGGAACAGAGGTCTGAGATCTCTACAAAATCAGGGCAGGTCACGTTCGATGATCTCGCCACGACCGGCGAGTGCCCTGGTGAGTCAGATGAGCATCTGAAGATGAAGTCAATCGCCTATGCTCGTCTCGAACACGATTTCCCCGACGCCACAGTAGAATTGGAATCGGGCGTCGGTGACCGAATTGCTGACGTATTGGTGACCTTCGACGAGCCCTGTCATCCGTATGGGAAGGGAATTGCTGTGGAGGCTCAGTATCGAAATCACGGAAAGGATATCGAGGCGGTCACGGAGCATTATCTCGACCGGGAGTACAGTGTCGCATGGCTCGATGAAGCCGACTTCACCGAGTATGACGTGGATCTCTCCGGTATGCTGACCGTCTGGCCCTACGTGCTTCCGAGTAGGACTGGAACCGAAGGCTATCCCGACGTGACGAGATGGCTCTGGCAGGAGAAGTCAGTCTCTGTGTCCATGGAAGTCCCGATCCCTGGTGAGTTCTGGGCTTCATTCGACAAGTCCGGAGAGTGGGTAACCGTCGCACAGCGCCGGATTCGTCAGAAGGGACGGGCGTGGGTGACGATTTCTCGCTCACCAACAGAGAATCTCACTTTCCAACTCGGAAAGAAGGACTGGGGATGGAACGCAGATACGCATCGAGTCACGGTCCAGCTCGAACAGAGCGATTGTGCGGAATTACGGTCCTTTGTAGAGACACTCCAGCCGAAAGCGTTCGGTCAAGAACGTCCATCGGAGGCGGAGCGCGAACACCCCTGGCACGACCTCACCACCGCCTGGCTAGCGGGCTCCCCCAGAGTAACGGCGTGGCTTTCAGCATCCCTCTCTCCAGATGGGGACGTCGTCCTCTCTCTGGGGAAGAAACATCCCAAGGAAACCGATCGGGTCACGGTTCAAGTCGATGAATCCGTCGTCCCTGCGCTCCGAGAATTAACCGACCTGCTCGAAACAGCCTTCGAAATAGAATCGGGATGACCTCCAGATTTCACCACAGCGTTCCATACGACAACTTCCATATGTATATCCGGCTCACAAGGACTCTCGCACGATGTTGTCGAACTCGATCAGGATGGACTCGGGAACGAATTGCTCGAAAGTCACGCTTCCTTCGCTGAACCTGACCGTCACTCGAGGATGTAATGGCTCGCCATCTTCTGGGGACTGGACTACAGTCGGTACCGATACGAGTCCCGTCGCTGCGGCGAGTTCTGTGTCACCACGGCGGACCAGATCCTCGACGATCGGGTCGTGACGGACGTCGGAGATGCGTTTTCCATCCGGCTCCTTCGAGCGAATTTCGATTTCTCTTGTGTTATCCTGTGAATTGAGGTTCCGGAGTTGGAGCGTCGAGTATCCATCTACGCACGCGTCTTCGAATCGGCCTCGGGTTCCGGCATCGAGAAACGAAATTCGTTCTGTTCCATCCATCTCGTAGTACTTCGACACAGCGCTGGCTGTGGCATCTGCAGTCTCTGTATCGCTGGCGCGTACTGCGAGAAGTTGCGACCTGGGTTTGAACGTCGCGACGGTCGTCTCCCGGTCGTCAGGGGCGAGTGTGAGCTGTGTTTGTGATCCAGTTTCCGGCACCTGGCAGATGACGTAGATACGGTCGTGGTCCCTGATTGCTGTCTCGACATCAGGGCCGTACGCTCCAGAGGAACTCTCGTTATTGCTTCGTCCGAGGGCGTCATCGGAGGAGAGTCGGTGCAGGCCGTCGACCCGATAGTAATAGACGGTGGGTTCGCCGGCGAATCTGAGCTCGGAAGCGGCTCGCCGGAGTTCGACCTCGGATAGCTCGTCGAGGAAACTCTCGAAATTCTTGTCGTCGACGTCGATGGAGATCTCGGCTGCCTGGAGGACACGCCGGCGGGCCGCTCGTGTCGGAAGAGCCTGTATGAGTTCCTGCGGTGAGGCTTCGTTCTGAGTAGGGTCAACAGGGAGGTCCATATCTGAATCAGACACGTTACTACCAGTCGTAGTGTGGCCGTTGGAAGTTATATGTTAAGAACATCTGATTTACCAGCAATAGATGGATGCCAGCAATCCAGACGAATTAGTCCGGAACATACGAGAACAATATTTGGCTGATTCACCTGATCTGGTGAGGACGAGTCTTCACGGTCACTCGAATGTCGTCCAGATGAACTTCGCCTCGACTTATTTCCCGCTCGAATTCATCCAGAACGCAGACGATGAGGGTGCCAGTGCTGTTCGTTTCCAAATCCGCAAGATCGACGGAGACTGGTGCTTAGAAATTCTCAACAACGGGCGTGAGTTCACCGATAGTGCACTCGTGGGCCAGAATGGAGATGCC
This sequence comes from Halosimplex aquaticum, assembly GCF_028747785.1. GTDB lineage: Archaea > Halobacteriota > Halobacteria > Halobacteriales > Haloarculaceae > Halosimplex > Halosimplex aquaticum. The sequence goes on from NZ_CP118159.1 coordinate 103,917, forward strand.
GATGACGTCAAGGACGACGTAACTGGACTGTGTGCCGCTGGCGTCTCACCGAAGCATCCCCGTGATCACATCGGTTTCATCGGTGTGGGATTCAAATCGATCTTCGAGATCAGTCAGTGTGTCGAGGTTCATTCCGGTCAATTCCATTTCTCGTTCGATAGAGAACGTGCGGAAGAGCACGGTGATGAGATTCCTTGGAGAGTCGTCCCCTGGAGTTGTAAGCCTACGGAGGAGACAGAGGTTCCTACGAAGATCGACGGAACCGAGTATACTACACGGTTTGTCGTCAGGCTGGATGAACGGGGCCAGCAACTGCTTTCCGACGACGAACTCTTTGAACCACTCCGGAGCGAAAACATCGACCGACGTGTGTTTCTCTTCTTGAAGGACGTACGTGAGCTATCCATCGATGATGACTACTCGGACAGCTCACGGCGTATTAGTCGGACAGATGAAATCCGTGATGATGGATTAGCCTCCTCCGTTGAGGAAGCAAGACAGTGGTTTCCCAGTTCAAAGCAGGAAACAATTAGAGACGAGGCAGACGCGCAGTTCGATCCTATCGAAGTTGTAGAACTCGAGGAGTCGTTATCGGATGGAACGACGGAGGCGGATACGTGGGTACTGTTCAAACATCTCTGGGAGGTGCCGGAGAGGTACGTGTTTACCCCGAGGACTCAACGGCCGGCACAGCCTGATCTCGTGAAATCATCTCGTTGTTCCGGGAGACTCGCTTGAGCTCGTCGTATGGATTGCGTCCCTGCTGGCGCCATGTCGCCAGCAGGGACAGCACCGTCTCATGAACGAACATCCCGCGGTCATTGCGGAGCGTTCCGATCAGTTTCCGGAGAACCACCGGCTCACGAAGCGCGTTTTCGGCGGCATTGTTCGTCGGAGAGACCGCTGGCTCACCGACGAAGGTGAGCCAGTGGTCGAGGCCACCTTCGATCTTTCCGAGTAGTGTTGCCACTGGTCCGTCGGGAACTGACCGTTCAATCAGTGATTCAAGCTCTCTCCGCGCCACACGCTGGAGCTCTGCTCGCTCACGAATGGTCAAGTCGCTCTCCAGCCGGGTCTGGAGAGCGACGTACAACTGTTTGAGAGAGTCGTAGATCGGTTCGCCTTCCGGTTGCTTCTCAGCGGCATCTTCAGCCTCTCGCAAAATATGAGCCCAACACCGCTGGAGATTGTCGCTGAAGGCTGGATAGGCTGTCCACCCATCACAAATGACCGTTCCCGCGAAGTCCTCGCCGAGGACTTCCGCGGGAACATCGCTTCCACGACTCTCTCTAACCGCGTAGAGCGTGTGGTTCTCGGTGGTGAACGTCCAGATCCATGCTTGCTCACCATCTCGCTTGATGCCTGTTTCATCGATGTGGACAACGTCGGCTTGCTGGATCTGGCGACGGATCTGTTCGTATTCACAGCGACCGGCGCGCGCAGCGCGCTCGGTCGCGTGCCACGCAGTCGCACCTGACAACTCCAGTCCGTGTAGCTGCTCGAAACGGTCTGCAATCTTCCGATAGGGAAGGCGGTAATCGTACCGCGATAGTGCTGATTGGGCGATAACGTTCACCCCGAACTGCCCCTCATCGGGGCAGTCGGGGTGTGTAGCGACTGTCTCGGTTCCACAGGAGTCGCATCGGTAGCAGTGGCGGTTGTACTGCGTGAGTTCTGGTGGTTGTGGATCTGGTATCTTCTCGACGAGTCGGGGGCTGACGCCCACCGACTCGTCGAAGTGTTGGCCACACTCTGGACAGCAGTCACGGGTGACCTCAACTTCTTCGTCCAGATCAGCGGTAGAGCGCCACTCTGGCTCGTGACCGTCTTTTCGTCCGGGAGTGCCGCCGTCAGTTCTGACATCGTCGTCTTCGTCATCTTGCGAGGTCGGGGACTCGTCAGTCCCCGACCGTCGCTTACTCGGTGGTGTATGTGGATTCTCGTATTTGCGAAGCCGTGTTTCGAGTTCTTCGATCCGTTCGTCTTTCTCCTGAAGCTTCTCCTCAAGATCGTTGATTCGTTCTTCCATCTGGAGAAACCGCGAGAGAAGTTCGTCTTTGCTGAGGTCATCTCGATCCACTATGACCACCTCAGCGGTCCCTCAGCAGGGTCACCGGGATGGTCTCCGAGCGGAGACCATCCCTGGAGAAGTTCAATTAGCCCTTGCTGAGGGTTCATATACCCCCGGTTGGTCGCCTGCTACGAGACAGTGGCGAAATTCATTGGGGCTAAACACGTACCCGGAGAGTATCCAGGATGATCCGAAGACTGAGCAGTATATGCGAGGGGGGGTGGACTATCGTGAGGTGTTCATCGCCTGTATCGTAGACGAAGATAGTGGGTTCGCCCGGCCAGAGAGCGGCACACTGCATACCGGCGTATTCAGCTATCTTCCTCTCAAAGAACTTGAGACTGACTTCGACTTTCTCGTTCACGCAGATTTCCTCACGCCCGCTGACCGACAGACGATCAAGCAAGAGCTTCCCTGGAACCGCGAGATCGCGCAGGGCGTAGTCGAGTGTGCGAAGGATGTCCTCGATGTCGTTGCCGGCCACAACGATTGGTGGACAGACCTTGGCGTATTCGTTCCAGAAGGACGGGGAGACACATTCGTAACGACTGAGATCGTCGACAAAATCCACGAGCACGTCGAGAACTCGAAACTGGTTCGGGATCAGGCGGGTCAGCGAATCAAACTTGACGACTGCCAGGTGGTTGACGAACACATTCGCGAAGCGTTCGACGCTGATCAAGTTGAGGAAGCGGGTGCTTCCCGCCCCATCCACGTGGAACACGAAGATATCTACCGGACGGTCAAGGGACGGAACTCACTGGGACTTCATGACTTCCTGCAGAGCCACGAGGTAACGTCTCCTCTCGAAGAACTCACCGACAACACTCGAAAAGATACCTTCGAGAAAATCTATAACGGCCTCTCAACCAAGAGTTCGTGGAAGCAATCCAAGACCCTCAGCTCAACTGGTATTCCTCTTGAAGATGGAAGAGTCGTGGGCACTGATGATGTGGAACAGGTCTATCTTCCGCCTGCTGAGCTTGACCTGGGTGAGTTCGAAACTGAGAACCCGCTACAAGAGGTCCGGTCCTCTCTCAATATCGTAGATAGTGACCTTGCCGAGCAAGAGGAGATTCGGTCGGTGCTGGGTGGAAACGATGTGGATGAATTGACCGAAGGAGCATTGATCGAAGAGTGGCTCCAGACCGTCAACTGGGGATCACTCTCGACGAACGATCGACACCTCGCAGCGGCGATTCTCTGTCGAGCATTCACTGACGGCGAGTGGGAAGTCGGTGAAGATCCGCTGGCCCTTCGACTACAATCTGAAGATGGCTCCTGGCTCTCGCCATCCGGAATTCTACTCGGTGAAGCCTACGCTCCGACTGTGACAGACGATTCAGATGCTTCGAGTCAAGATCTCCAGGCTGCACCTTGGTTTACCACAGACACGGTGACCGAAAACCGCGGTATCTTCGCTGAAGCGGGAGCTGACGCTCTTAGAACCGGTCCTCGATACGTGAGTGAAGCGTATCTCGAAACATTCGACGAACTCGATGTCGACGACTGGAGGCCATTCCTTCGGAAACTTGGAGTCGACTCGATGCTAGATGAAAAACACACGATTGGAGCGCTGGGAGAGCTCTTCGTGAAACTGCAGCTGGAAGCGAAGCAAGGCGTCGACGTGAGGCAGGCGAAGATCGGTCGGGATTTGGACGTCGGCTCAATTGGTGACCCCGATGGGCAAATTATCGAAGTCAAGTCAACGGCAGAGTCGAAACAGGACTTCAATCTGAATACTACGCAAACGCAACTGCTCGAGAAGGAGGCAGACCGATATCGTGTGTACAGGGTGACTGAGGCCCTGTCGACAGACCCGATTGTTCGCTTTGCAGATGCGGAGACGGCCCGTAGTGCAGGGACGTTCAAACTGGAGTTCTCGAGTAACGATTGGCAACGACACTCTTCACCAATGGAGACGAGGTCCTCCTACTGATAGCAACATTACTTTTGCTGGACTTCAACTTCGTGTGAGACCGGCGAGCGTAGTACCAGTTTTATATGTCTCTCGTGAAAATGGAGGGACATCAGATGTCTGAGCAGCAACAACGAGAGGAAGGCCGTCCTGAACTCCCTATTGAAAACGGCTTCCCGATTGAACGTGTAAATGAAATTGCAGCGAAAGAAGGCCGCGCTCGACAACATTACCGACCGATTTATACTATGCATAAATGGTGGGCACGCAGGCCTGGATGTCTATTTCGTGCCATCTCTCTCTACTCCTTGTTAGACGAAACCACGTCTATAGATGATCTCGATCTCTATGAGCCGGGAGAGAACCAAACTCTGGGCGATCGTGGTTTGACTGAAGATGATTTGCTGTCGGCGATTGGAGAAGTCGACATGGAGAATCCAGAGCCACTCTGGGACTTCTATCCTAAAGACGTTCGTATAAAAGGAAAAAAAGTCCTTGACCCGTTCATGGGCGGGGGGACTTCTCTTGTCGAGGCTTCACGGTTTGGTGCGGATACTGTTGGTGTCGATCTTAATCCCGTAGCTTGGTTCATTACGAAGAAAGAACTCGACGCAGGGAACACAAGCGTTGAAGAACTAGAAAGGGCCTTTGACGAGGTCAAGAGTGAGGTTGCTGATGAGATTTTGCACTACTACCAGACACCATGTCCGAATGGTGATCACGATGCCGACGTGATGTACAATTTCTGGGTGAAAGAGTTAGACTGTGTGTCCTGCGGGCACACGGTTCCCCTGTTCAGAGATTACCGAGTTGCGGCAGGAAGATATGAGAACGACGACAAGTATAACGTACTCTGTCCGGACTGCGGTGATGTTACATTAGTAGATAGTTGGCAAGATGAAAGTGAGTGTAATGGATGTGGATTTGAATTTATACCCAAGGAGGGGAACGTCACGCGTGGTGGGTATTACAACTGTCCTGAATGTGGTCAGAAAGAGTCTATTACAGACGGTATTCAGGAACAAGGCGGATATGATCTCCGCCACTATGCTGTAGAATATTATTGTGGTGATTGTGATCACAAAGGTAATCAGAAGAGCTCTTACAAAGGCTACAAAAGCGTAGATCCAGCCGATAAGCAGCTCTTTGAGGAGGCAAAAAGAGATTGGGAAACACGCACTGATCTTCATCAATATGTACCTGATGGAGAAATTCCACCGGGACATATGACTTCTGAGCGGAACCCCGTCTTCGACCATGGATACAGTGAATGGACAGATATGTTTAACCCTCGGCAACTACTCTGCCTTTCTACTCTGTTGAAAGCTATCGAAGGTGTTAGTGACACCAATCTCCGTGAACATTTACTCCTGGCTTTCAGCGATTCGCTGAATTTCAACAACTCCTATACAGGGTATCAAGCAAGTATGAACAAGATACAACATCTCTTCAAGACGAACTCCTTTGATCCCCCTCAAAAACCGTGTGAGGCTAACCCGTGGGGTACGAAGTACGGCATGGGTAGCTTCCAGAAGACGTTTGAGATGGTGAAAAAAGGAGTCAAATATGCCAACTCTCCGACTGAGAGATATGTGGAAGATGGGGACACTGTAGAAACGCCTGAGTTCTCCCAGCCGATTGGTAGAAATTCGGAAGTTTACCAAGATGATATGCGAAACATCACTGCTGAGAATTCCTTTGACGCAGTAATTACTGACCCACCATACTATGACAATATCATATACTCAGAAGTTGCTGACTTCTACTATGTCTGGCAGAAAATTCTGCTGGAAGACGTCTACCCTGGATTCGATAAACAAAAAACTCCTCGAACAGAATCCATTGTAACTAATCCCTATCTGGACAAAACTGCAGAGGACTTTGAGCATGAAATGGGCGAGGCTCTCAACGTAATCAACCGTGCTCTAAAAGAGGACGGGACTCTGGCCTTCACGTATCATCATAGCGATGAGGAATCTTGGGGTGAGCTCCTTGAATCTCTCTGTAACAATGAATTTGAGGTTACAGCCACGTATCCCATCAATTCGGATCTTCACAAATTTATTGGAGGTGAGTCAGTATCGTTCGATATCACCATCGTAGCACGGCCAGCTAAGTCGTTAGAACCGATCTCATGGAATTCACTTCGGCGTCAGATAGTTAGGACTGCACAGATTACTCGAGAAACTTTAGAAGAAAATCGCGAATTGACAGGTGGTGATATCGGAGTTATTGAGATGGGGAAATGTTTCCAAGAGTATTCTAAGCATCACGGCGAGGTTCGACGCGCTGGCGAAGTTATGTCTGCTAAAGAGGTTGTGGAGGAAATCTACGGGATTATCCAAGAGGGTGATCGTGGTGAAGAAGACGTCTATCTCGATTTACTTGAGGCACCCAAACCGACCTATGACGACCTCAACAAACTCCTCCGGCGTTCGGATGCTTCGGAAGATCAAATGGAAGACATGAGACTGATCTCAGAAGGCGGTGACTTCGTCATCTACGACTGGAGTGATGAAAAACGCCAAGCCTACGTGCGCGACAAGGTCGAGTCTGGCAATGGCGATCTGACAAATCTTGATAAAGCGCATTATCTTCGCTATTGCTATGAACACGATGTTCCGCACGATGAATATTTAGATCAATGGCACGACGATGCTCTGCAGGAACTTTGTGAGGGGTTAGCGGAGGCAACGTTAGATGAAACGTATCTCAAGATGCTACGAGTAGATACTGACATTCTCTCTTTCGGAGAGTAGCTGACTCCCTTTTAGACGAGAGTTCCTCTCTCAGGCTTGGTTCTCGGATTGAGATGGTGGTATAACCATCCCAGAAGCAATAATAGACATAACTATGTTGCTAATTTTGCTATAATGAGGTCCAACTTCTCTAATCCCAATTCAATAAAATCTAATAGTGATTTCTACGAGTACATTCATAATAGTGCCCGTCATCGTGTCAGGCATACATGAGCGCCGAAGGAACTCTCGACACGAGCATCGATGACGTACTGACGCTCAGTCAGGAACTCACCGAGGGTGATGGTCTGATCAAGGGCCAGATCCGTCTCTACGACGTTGACAGCGATGCGGACACGCTGGAATCCGACGCACGACGGTTCTTCGACCGCACGCTCCTGACCGGTGGACTCGAAGACTCCCTGAAGCGTCTCCGAGATACCCTCCAAGGCGAGGACAACAACCGCCTCCACGAGATGTACGGTCCCTACGGGACCGGGAAGACCCACCAGATGGTGGCGCTCTATCACTGCTTCAAGTCTCCTGACGTCGTCAATGATTGGTCCGATGGCCGGGTCGAAGGTCTCGGTGACGCCCTCCCTGACGACGCTCTCCCGATTGTTCTCTCATTCCAGAAGAAACAGTATGAATACCTCTGGGAGCCCCTGTTCGAGAAACTCGATTACGAACCCGACGAAGACGATTACGACGACGAAGGTGGCTACCCGACGATCGACGTCATCCAGGACGCCGTCGGTGACCAAACGGTCGCGTTCTTCATGGACGAGCTGGAGGACTTCTTCCAGTCGCTGAAGGGGGAGCGCAAAGGCGCGAACAAAGGCTTCCTCCAGGCGCTCTTCGAAACGACGACCCAGCCGAATACGGAACTCTTCGCGTTCGTTTCCGTCCTCCGCGAAGGCTCGGACGTCCACGATATTCTCTCCCGTGAGCCCGAGCGCGTCCAGGTCAATATGTCGAACCAGGTCGAGATCGAGGACGTCCTCCGCCACCGTCTCATCGACTCCATCGACGACCGTTCCGCGATGCGGTCGCTCGTCGACCAGTACATCGAAGCCTACGCTGACACCGACTACGTCGACCTCCCCGATGGGCTTCGCGAGGACATGTACGACACCTACCCTTTCCACCCGATTCTCATCGACTCCCTGAAGACGCGGTACTTTGCGGAGACTCAATCGGGTGCAACCCGCGGCATGCTCTATCTCTTCGCGAAGGTCCTCGTCGACCGCTACCAGGAGACGGATCTCATCACTCACGGCGTGGTCGACGCCGTCGATTACAACGACGAGCTGGGGCGTATCAACGTCGAACACTCCCGGGCTGACCGCTGTTACGACGACATCGATGAACGCCTCGCCGACGCCGACATCACCTATGGTCGCCCAATCCTCAGCACGGTCCTCATCTATTCGCTCACACCTGGGCTCGCAGAGGGCGCAACCACCTCTGACATCGTCATCGGGACCTACCACGCCGGCGACCGCATCAACGACATCATCGTCGATCTCGAACGTCTGCAAGGGGAGGTCTATCACCTCTGGCGTTCCGACGACCGCTACGTCATTCGCGAGGACGAGAACCCACGCTCGCTCGTGCGCAACGCGGCTCGCGACGTCGACGACGAAGATGCAATGGAGCTGATCGGCGATACGGTCGAGAAGACCTTCGGCGCCGGCGCACACGCCGTCGGCTTCAACGTCGACGACGAACTCGAGAGCGTCCCGGACAGCCAGAACATCAAGACCGTCGTCAAGAACGGCCCGTGGGACGAGGACAGCGTCGCGGAAGTCATCATGAACCAGCCCGCTGGCAGGCAGTGGCGGAATACGCTGGTGTTCGTCCAGCCCAAGAACGGAAAGTCGATCTCGACCACGTCTCAGCAGGAGAAGTTCCTCGGGAAAGCGAAGGAGGTCATCGGCGCAGAGATTCGGGCCGCCGATGAGAGTCTGGCAGAGGAGATCCGCGAGGAAATAGAAAAGCTCGGAGACGACTACGAGGAGGACCTCGCCGAGCGCTTGGAGAGCGCATACGGTGAGATCATCGACGGTGACGACCTGCTCAACGAGTTCGATTACGCGGCCGAGATGTCGCTGGATAACTTCGTCGCAACGGAACCCGTCCTCGACGCTGGCAACATCGCCGCAGCTGTCGAAGCGGACCCCTTCGACCTCCAGCGTCACGTCTGGGATATCGTTCGGGACCGACTCGACAGCCGATCCGAGACGACCATCGACGAGGTCTACGAGCAGTTCCTGATGGATCCGACGTACCCAATCCCCGGGAGCGTCGACAAGGTCAAGGACGCCGTCGAAGATGGACTCGACGACAAACCAGTCCTCGCTCACGACGGAAGCGGATTCAAAGACGAACTCCGCGGCCTGAGCCCCGATACGGTTCTCGTTCTGGAGAGCGAGGTCGAGAAATGGTCTACCGAAGAAGTCGAATCCGAGCTTCGGGGCCGGTTCGGTGCCGGAACGAAAGAGGTCGATCTGGGGACGTTCGAGCTCGATCTCCGCCAGCGCACGGATATCTGGATTCACGACCAGGACCCCGAGGACGCTGTCAAGATGGCTGCTGGACGGCTCGCGAACGCAGATCACTACGTCCTCATCAGCGGCAGTGAGATCCTCGACAAAGTTCGGTCGGACGCAACGCTTCGCGACGTCTCTGACGCCGAGACAATCGGGGCCAACGACGTCCGAACACGTATCGAGGAGACGATCGCGTCCGCCGGCGAGGCCGACACGAGCCAGGTGCTCACGGCGATCCGCAACGATACAGAGGTCTACCTCCCGCAGGACGACACGGATTCCGCGTTCCGAAGTGCCGTGAGTACGCTTCTCTCCGATGACTACCGCATCAAGACCGGGGGAGACTACGTGAGCACGCTCGGAGACAGAAAAGCGACCTCGGTCGTCGTCGCTCCGATGGTTCCCGACGACATCGGCGACCAGATCCTGGAGTATATCGGCGACCTCGACGAGGAGGCCACGTTCCAAGTCCAGGATATCCAGCGCGAATGTGCCTCGGGGCAGGCAGAAGCAGCAGTCAAACACTTCCTGCTCGCAAATCTCGGCCAGGAAGACCCCCATTACGTCGTCGGAGCGACTGGCTCTGAAGATCCTGCAGACTGGTTCCCCGGTGCTGGTTTCCGCATCCCACCGGAAGAGGGCTGGACCTTCGAGTATCAGGGTGACAGCCCCAGCGAGATGCGTCAGGAGTGGGACGAATCGCACGAGTCTGGCTCTGTCTCCTATGGCTCGCTCTCGTTCAACACGAATGGCGAAGATGCCGCACCAGGAGCGCTCCAAGGTGTCGCGACGTTCCAGCAGGCACATACTGATCTCCAGCTCGGGCTCGGTCAGTCCCACGAGGTAGTTGCGGATATTCTGGAGAACATTCCTGAATCTGCCACGGGCATCGACATCACCATCCAGTTCGAGTGACGCGCATGTTGAAATACGAAAACGGAGCCACCACTACCCATGCCTAATCCGGACTCGGACTCGCGGAACACGCTCCCCATCGAGCGTGGCTTCCCCATCGAGCAGGTAAACGATCTCGCGGACCGTGAGGGACGGGCCAAGCTCTACTACCGGCCACTCTCCACGATGCACAAGTGGTGGGCAAGGAGGCTGGGGAGCGTGTTCAGGGCAATTACGCTCTACTCTCTCGTTGACGACCCGGACTCTGTCGAGGTCCACGACCCCGACCAGACTGATCTGAACCTCACTGACTTCGGTGAAGAGACTGGAGATGGAAGCGAGACAGATATCGAGCAACTCATCGACGCTGTAAGCCTACGCGACCCAGACGCACTCTGGGACCTCTATCCGAAGGATGTCCGCGTGGACGGCAAGAAGGTTCTCGACCCGTTCATGGGTGGCGGAACCAGCTTAATGGAGGCAATTCGGTTCGACGCGGAGGTCACGGGTGTCGATTTGAATCCTGTGGCCTGGTTCATCTCGAAGAAAGAGCTGGAGGCCCACGAAGTGGACATCGAAGCTCTGCAGGAGGCCTTCGACGACGTTCGGGAATCAGTAGCTGGTGACCTCCAATCTCTCTACGAGACTGCCTGTCCCCATGACGCAGATCACGTTGCAGATAGCGTCTACGCGATGTGGGTGCGGGAGCTAGACTGCACCTCCTGTGGAGAGACGATACCGCTGTTCAAGGACTACCGTGTCGCGAACGGCCGATACGAGGACGATGACAAATACAATGTCTACTGTCCTGATTGTGGGTCAGTTTTCCTAACTGACGACTACAAGTCTGAGTCGGTCTGTCCGGAATGCAGTCACGAGTATATTCCCGCCGACGGCCCTGTCACCCGGGGCGGAAATTACGGGTGTCCCTCGTGCGGGCTGAAGTATCCCATCGTCGACGCAATTGCCGACGGACAGTCCTACTCCGAGAAGCTCTACGCGATCGAATACTACTGTCCAGACTGCGAGGACGAAGGGAAGGAGCGATCGACGTTCAAAGGCTACAAGCCAGCTACCGAGGACGACTTCACTCAGTTCGAACGCGCACGTGATGGCTGGGAATCAGACGAAGACCTGGGAGAGTACGCGCCAAGCGGCGAGATCCCAAAAGGGGCTATCACAGCAGCCTCTCGAATCAACGGGAACGACGTATTTCGCCACGGGTACGAAACCTGGCAGGATATGTTCAACGACCGCCAGCTATTCTGCCTCTCGACGCTTCTATCGGCAATCGACGATATTGAGGACCAGTCAGTCAAAGAGTATCTCCTCCTCGCATTCAGCGACTCCCTCATGTTCCAGAACCGATTTTCGCTGTACAACGTTTCTGGGACGAAAATCGAGGGAATATTCAGACAGAATTCGTACACACCGCGCGTAGAGTACGCTGAAAACAACGTTTGGGGAACGCGGGCAGGTCGCGGGACGTTCCAGAATACGTGGGAGAAGATAGTCAATGCCGTCGAATTCGCCCACCATCCGACCGAGCGATACCTCGAAGATGGTGAACTCATCCAGACGGAGCCCTTTGAGCATCCGGTCGGTGGGACATACTCACTCCATCAAGGAGACATCCGGGAGGTCGATCTTGAATCCGACTACGACGCAGTCATCACCGATCCTCCATACTACGATAATGTCGTCTACTCGGAGGTCTCTGACTTCTTTTATGTCTGGCAACGATTACTCCTGGCCGATGAGTATCAAAGCTTCACTCCAGATGCGACTCCTCGGGACGAGAGCATCGTCGCTAACCCAGTTGTGAACAAAGATGCGGAGGCATTTGAGGGGGAACTCCAGCAATCGTTCTCCCGCATCAGGGAAGTTCTGAAAGACGACGGCGTTCTCACGTTCACCTATCGTCACGGGGGCAAGGAGTCATGGGGAGCGCTCGTTCAGACGCTGTGTGATGAGGGCTTCGACATCACGGCAACGTACCCCATCTCTGCCAACCTCAGCGAGTTCATGATGGGGGATGAACTCTCCTTTAGCGTGATTGTCGTCGCCCGCCCTGCTTCCGGCAGAGAGCCGATCAGTTGGTCGTCGCTCCGCCGTCGGATGCACCGTGCCAGCCGACAGGTACGAGACGAAATTCGTGAAGGGCAAACCATCTCAGAGGGCGATATCAGCGTCGTCGAACTCGGGCGGTGTTTCCGCGAGTATTCCGAACATCACGCGAAAGTCCACCGTGAAGGTGCGGTAATGACTGCTGATGAGGTCGTCGAGGAAATCTACGATATAATCGCAGGAGATGTCTCTCCCGACGAGATCTATCTCGATCTCTTGGCGATGGAGGACCCGACCCTTGATGACGTCAACCGACTCTGTAGAGGAACTAAAATCAATCCAGATGACCTTCGTGATCGGTCACTCTTCGATACCAGTGATGGGTTCCGACTCACGAACTGGGCTGATGATGATCGACTCGCGTATCTCAAAGCGAGGGATATTGATGATCTCACAGCCCTCGAGCGAGTACAGCTTCTGAGGTACGATACCGAACAGGAGACGAGGACGATGGACGAGCTACGTGAGATGGAGGTCACCGGCGAAATGCTCGACGTTGCCACCGACTTAGCAACCGTTACTGGTGACGAAGCCTATCGACAACTCTTCCGGGACTAACGTATTTTACATCCCTGTGAGACATTCGGGATGACATGAGCGATATTGACGCCGTGGCGGGGATGTACAATATCATCGTCAGCGGGGAACGCGAATCCGCAGATTATCGCGTCCCAGTCGATGAATTTCTATCCAAATTGGAGAACAGAGATCTACCCGACGAAATCTGCGTCGTCGGGCTTGAGGATGTGCTCACGGATGAAGACGATATTCGAGATCGCTTGGTCTCGACGATGCGAAAAGAGATGGATTACCTGAACAGCCAGCGTCCGCTTCCGACGATTCAGTTCGTCGTCGAAGGGAACCTTCAGGGTGCTGGCGATTCCTTCGAAGTTGAAATTGACGATGAGTTCTACTCTCTGCGCCCGATCTTTGGCCGACAGATCAAGAAACGAGACTCGGGTTGGCTTGTTGCTCCATTCCGGATATAATCGCTTTTGACTGTGCTCACATGAGGGCCCACGGGCCTTCTGTGCTCACCTGCGTTTCTCCATCCACGGACTTCAGGAAGTATAGCGTGACCGTCCCGTGATCGTCGTTCCCTTCAGGATCGTAGACCGGGACACAAGTCGTTTCGTGACGGGGATACTTTGGATGATCTTCTTCATCGGTCTTCCCACAGGCGTCTTTGATCCGGGATTTTGTCCACCGACCCTGGTCGTCTAGTTCTGGTTTGTTTGGCCCGTAGGACGAGAACGCTATCGCCGAAATCACACGATCCGCGAACGTGGCAGGATTGTTGATGCTGAACGGCCCGTTCGTATCATGGATGTCGGAAAGATCGCCATCAGAGACGCCACTGAGACAGAGGTGTGCCTCAGTCGCGGCATCGAACACCCGGAGTTCGGGATACTCGATTGCCAGAGTTTCGAGGAGATATCCCTCGATGATATCCTCATAGGCATCGCAGGTAAATTCGTCGTCTGGTGAAACGATCTCGACTTCTGCCCCGGTCCGCTGTACGGGGAGGCGAACGTGCTGATATTGGGGGCACAGGAACGCCATTCGATTGGTCTCTGTCAAATAGGCATACGCGAACATCCTGGACCGGGACTCTGATTCGTTTGCTGGGTTCTTTCCCTCACGGTAGTACTTTGAGTCCAAGACGGCTAGCGTCTCGTCACCATCCGTGAGAAGATGGTCTGGCTCGTGGCGAGCCTCCGCATTCCCTGCGAAAGGATAGATCGACGGCTCAGGTTTACACTCGATATCGCTGAGCTGGTCGAGATAGTCAATAGTCCGTATGGATCCCACCTTTCGACTGAGGACTCTGTGGGAATAATCTTGGAACAGCGAATTCATGCTCAGCGCGTAGTCGACGAGTAATTCCTCGGGTCCTCCTCCGACTTGACCGAGCAACGCAGAGGCCAGAATTGACTGCGCCGTATAGAACGCCCGACGATAATAGTTGCGCTGTCTGGGGAGATCGTGGAGTGAGAGTCGTCGATAGACACCAACTTCCTTCTGGCTGCTAGCGACTCCCAGCTCTTCCATCCGTTCGACCTCTTGGTGGACCATCGAGAGCAACACATCCTGTCGCGGATGGCTGTGTCCGTCCTGGTCCTGCTGAAGTAGTCTCAACAGTAATTTTCCAGCCATGTGGATGGCCGAGTTTACCGGATTCCCATATTCGACCTGGGTCTCAACCCAAGTCGGTGCTGGATTCCCGGTTGCATGATTCATCAGCGTTTGCTCCACGTCAACCGATCCGAGTCCTTCGAATCCGTTTCGACGATTGATGTGGAGATTCCGGATGAACCCGTTCCGTCGAATCGTCCTGAGACCATGCACGTAGTTGATCGCGAGAATCGCGATGATTCGAGTGGACTCGACGCCGCTGGAGACTAGTTCGCTGAGTGGGACGCCGTAGTAGGACTGGGTTCTGTCGATGTCGTAGACTGTGAGCAGCATTTCGATGACATGCTCCCAGTCGACCTTGGGCTCGATCTGTACGTTCATCCCCGGAACCAGACTCACGATCCCGACGATATCCGAGGGCTTGACGTGAAGCGAGTTATCGACAAGCCGAACAGACAGAACTTGCAGGGCGTCTTCTTCAGCATCCTGTCCAGCGGCTATCCGCAACCGAGGACGTTTCTTGACGTACTTGCTGCCTTCTCGAACGAAGTTCGCTGCCCGTAGCTCGTCTTTAATCGACTCTCGATCGCACTCTTCGACGATTAGTTTTCGATTCTCCTGGACCGAGCACAACGACGTTCCGTATTCGTAACGAACAGCCTCACTCATACGCGCTGACGCCCATCTCGCGTTCTTCCGCCTCTGCTTGCCTGTTTGCGAGGTCGACCGCTGGTGTGAGGTCGAACGCCTCGAATTGGTTATCGAGCGTCTCGTAGTGACTTGCGAGCCGGTTAATCTGAGGTAGAGCTGCTGTATTCAGGAGTCTCGGTGCGATGTACGTGGCGAATGCCTGACCAACCGCAATGTTCTCTTCGCCGGCGTAGGGACCGCCGCTTCCGCAGGCGTGCTTGAGGAACTGAGTTACGTCCTCGTAGTGCATCGGGCCGAACTCCATTATTCCACCTTCCCCACTCGTCGTCGTCCCTGCGTTGATTCCCTGGTGGTGAGTCTCGAAGAGTTCTTGGAGTTTGTCGAGATCGATATCCACATCGGAGCCGAGCTCCCCGATCCAACGATCGAACAGGGCTGCTCGCTCCTCATCACCATATGTACTGAGCTCGATCATCGCAAAGCGGCGTGTGATTGCGTTGTCCAACTCGTTCACCGTGCGGTCCGACATATTCATCGTACAGATGATCTTCACGTTTTCGTTGAGCGTGAGCGGCTCGCCATCGTCGTCGCGGAAAATCACCTGCTCTTCGTCCTCGATGGCGGTATAGAGTGGACCAAAGACCTGAGAGATGTCTGCACGAGTGATCTCGTCGATTATCACAGCCCAGTTATCATCGTATTCTTTCGCCTTCTGGATCCCCTTTGAGACACAGCCTGCTTGGCGATGATATTCTATCTCACCGTCTTTCGTCTCGGGCTGGATACTCCCAGTGATATCTGCAGGCGTCCACGTTGGTGTCGCAGTGTGAATGGAATAGTCGATACAGGCTTCCAAAGCGAGTTGTTTGGCGAAGTAGGTCTTACCCGTGCCTGTCGGCCCATACAATACGATGGGTTTTCCGACCTCGATTGCTGTGAGTGCGTTTTTCTTGACGGTATCGGGTACGAGTGTCTCTCCTAGACTGTAATTTCGCTGTGCGACAGTCTGTTTGACCTCGAATGGGGTAACACTGGAAGTCAGGACTGCCTGCTTGACCTGCTCTCGGTCTCCAGATCGCCTTCCATCGATTTCAAGCTCGTTGACTAGGTAACGAACCGCATCTGGATCAGATGTTCGATTGATAAAGTCAGTAGCATACGTCGCGTTATTTCGGATAATGCCGCTGAACTCTTCCGCCTCCTCGCGGTCGTAGTTCTCGAAGCTCGGCTTCCCGCTGCTCATTATCTGATGAATATCGGGGGGCTACCATAAAACAACATGTGCGAGTGAGAGAACGAGCGAAAGCGATCTCCACATCGCGGAGGAGTGACCTAAAGACACATCACTATGCGCCTTAATCAGGAATATAAGACGCGTTCTATGTCATTCGACTCCGAGCCATTCACTTCTGGCCATACTCTGATACAACGGTTAGAGCAGTACAACCCCTGGTGGGATGGCGATCACGAAACCAGTATCTCTGCAGAATACTCTACGCTCAGGACTGCTTTCCACAAAACGTACGAGACTCTTCATGAAGATGATCGGCGGTTCGTGACTATTACTGGGCCGGACGGGGTGGGGAAGAGCACACTTCTCCAACAATTGGCCTCCGCCCACGTCGACCCAGATTTCATTGAGAAATTTATTCGAGATGCCAGCAAGCGAGAGCAGGCTCACGAGAATCTTGTCCCCTCCTCTAATGTTCTCTATCTCCCTCTTCGCGATGATCCTGTCTTCCAAGTCAGGCCGGAAGACCAGCTCCGGGCCGCCATCGATCACTTTGAAACACACGTATTGAGACGTCCTGACTCGGCAGATCACTATGTCCTTCTGGACGATCTTCATATCGTTGAGCGCCCGAACAAGCGCGGGAGCACAGAGGTCGGCCACTGGGAACGTGTGATTGCCGATCTGCTTGACGAACGGAGCGACCGTCGAATTGTTTCGACTGCCCTTTCAGCCGATGCCGTTCGAGCGCGTGTGGGACAAACAGGTGACTCGGCTCTCGATAGCCTCTCTCTTCACGAGAACATCGAGCTGTATACACTGGGGTTCGCTGACTTCCTGAGACTACGCCACCGTGATGTTGTCCTTGCTCCGCCGTCAGAGCGTTTTGACGGGACGAGCGTTCGGAATGCTCTCTATGAGGCGATGGACCAGAGCACTCCTGAAAGATTTGCTTCCGAGGTAGAGACTCAGCAGCAAGATGCGATTGTCGAGGCAACTACCGCCCGTCGCGAGATCGCGAACTACTGTACAACTGGCGGGGCAGTAACGCTACGACTCGCGGGGAGTGGGATTGATATTGAGGAGGAACAGTACGTCGATGTTATCCGAGGCCGTGGTGATTTCGATTTCAAAGCTTTGCAAGAAGAGACGTTCTCGGAGTGTAGAGAGGGTCTCTTGCGTGCAGCCACAAATCTGCGCGGAATCAAAGACGGACTAGGCTTAGAGCGATTCTTTGCTCTCACTGCTCACGAACACCCGACTCAAGACGTCGCATTCGATGATCTAGTGGATACTCTCGACATCGACCGCCGGACGCTTCGGGACAAGTATCTCAGTATCCTCTCTCGACTCCATCTTCTCTCCCCGTCACAGGAGTACGATAACCAACGACCTCGTCAAATTCGCTTCTATCTTCGCGATCCAGGCCTCACGAATGCTGTTTGTCGAACGAATCTAACTGACGTTCTCAGACGGGAGCCCGGACTACAGGAGGCCCTCGCAAAGTCGACTGCATTCGACCAAACCATTCGTCTATCGTGTGAACTCAACCACCAGGACGATCCCAAGCGGGGTCTCGTGAAGTTCTGGCCCGGTTCGAAGGGGTCTGTAGATTTCGTTGTAAAACTCAACGGCACTCCCGTCCCAATCCTCTGGTCATTCAATGAGGGAATCAACGAGCTCAGGAGGAGTATTGATACCCCTGATTTTGACGCTTTACAGGACTTTCTGGGGGGAAGTGCATCTGACAGTGAGCGAGACCCCATTGATGAACTTCTGTATATGCCAGTCTCGGATAACACTGTAAGGCGTCGACGGGAATACATTCAGAAGGATAGCTATGAGGGGTACATGGACGAAGATGAGACGTCGGTGATTGATGGCGCCCCCTCATTTGGAATTCTATTAACGAACGCTCGATCCGCACTAGAACGTGGTGTTGAAATATATGATGAAGGGCCAAAGCCGATAATCCAGATCCCCCTCTGGACGTATCTTCGGTTTATGTGAGTCGTTTTTAAAACTTCCAACATAACCTATTTGTCTGCCTACCTTTTTTCATATCCCATGGACGAGCAGGACCTCGTAGACATCGAGGTCACGCATGATGGCCCTGATGACCTGGTTGCATCATATTCCTCAGGAGTCGCTGATTTTTCGTTTCACAGGCAAACCGTCATGGCAAACCGCCTGCTCTCGGGTCAGCCTGATACGGAACTCCGCTCACTCTCGCGGGTTGACGAGGAAGAAGTCAAACTCCTCGAACACCAGGTAGATGCTGCCCATCGAGCGCTGTTCGAGATGGATGGCAAGGCCCTTCTCGCCGATGAAGTCGGTCTCGGCAAGACTATCGAGGTCGGGATGATTCTGAAGGAGATGCATTACCGGGAGACCAGCGGCTCAGTACTCATTTTGACTCCCGCACAACTGGCGAAACAGTGGCAGGGAGAACTTCGAGAGAAATTCGGTCTGGGGTTCGTTTGCAACTATGACGATGAATTTCAGGGATTTGACGCCCACGATCGCATTATAGCGAGTATAGACACGGCAAAGAGTGACCGGCATCGTGCGACAGTACTCGCTCGTGATTGGGATGTCCTCGTGATGGATGAAGCTCACTACGTGAAAAACGAGGACACTGACCGCTACGAACTAATTGACAAGCTCACCTACAACTACGCGTTCTTCCTCACTGCTACTCCAATCCAGAACGCTCACTGATCTGTACAATATCGTTTCACTGCTCAGACCGGGATTGTTCGGGAGCCGAGACACGTTCCATCATTACTTCGTCGACAACGGCCAGGAAACACTCGTAAACCGCGATGAGCTTCAACGCCGGCTGGGCCAAGTCATGATCAGGAATCGCCGTGAGGACACTGATATCGACTTCACGGATAGGATAATCGATACACGAACGTTCGAGCCGAGCGCCGCTGAGAAGGACCTCTACAATGCTGTGACTGACTACGTTCAAGAAGCGTACAGCCAAGACCGTGGCCAGAAGCTCGTCTTGATGCTCTTGCAAAAGGAGGTTGTGAGCAGCCCAGCAGCGCTCAAGCAGACGGTTCTCAAACAGCTCAACGAGAATAACGAACTCACTCACAAGAGCGAACTCGAAGAACTCGTCGAAAAGATCGATGCCATAGACACCGTAACCAAAGAAGAGCGGCTGTTCGATATCGTCGAGGAAGCCCGTGACCACGTTGAGATGGGGCGAGTCATCGTCTTCACACAGTTCCGACCGACTCAACGTCGTGTGTTGGACGCACTCGAGAAGCAGGGCTATACGACCCATGCGTTTCACGGCGGACACTCAAGTGAAGAGAAGGAGGAGATTGTCGATCGATTCCGAGAGGATGGCGGTGTTCTCGTCTCTACAGACGCGATGAATGAAGGTCGGAATCTTCAGTTCTGCAATATCATGGTAAACTACGATCTCCCGTGGAATCCGATGAAGGTGGAACAGCGAATCGGCCGTATCCACCGAATTGGACAGAAGCGTACGGTGTACGTCTTCAACATGGCACTCAAAGGGACGATAGAAGAGTACGTCTTGGACCGACTGTATCACAAGATCGATCTGTTCCAGCAGACTGTCGGTGAACTCAGTACGATTCTTACCCGGCTCGAAGACTCTGGGCGGAGTTTCGAAGACGAGATCTTCGAGCGACTCGCGAGCGCTGATTCCGAGATCGACCTCGAGAACGACTTCGAATCGATGGCTATCGATCTCGAAGAGCAACAGGATCTCTCACAGAAGGTGGAGAAGTTCAATAGCGGTGTCTTCGAGAGCTTCGACCTGGGGGCAAGCGATGACTGACGCTACACATCCCGTGACTCAGTCTGCTCTGGAGGCCTTCACTCGAGACTACTTCACCGGACTTGGTGCCTCGATTCAGGATAGCGATAATCGGTGGCAGGTTCGCTTACCGTCTCACGTCAACGTGGCATTCGTTGACAGCCAGGAATTCGAGGTCTTGCTAGGTGAACGTGACGCTGAAATAGACGGTGGCGGTATGGTTCTCTCTCCGGAGAGTGAATTTGCTCAGCAATTGCTCGACGAGGCTGCGGAGATGGCGCCCATTGGACAGCTCGCTCTCACAAATCATCTGATTGATGATTCCCATCGCTATCCATCATGGGTGACAGAGAGCGAAGTCTCAGTAGAGGATTCTAGCTTTAGCCCGTATTACGACCGAACTGCGATTTGCGTGTTCGTGAAAATTGGTGTGGAAACAGTAAGCGAGTATCAGACTCAATTTTTGGAGGCAGTCACGGTAGATGTAGAGTCTGAACAGCCACTTCCTGGGATTTCGGAGATCCTTGTTGAGGGTTTCTTTGCGCCAGGAGAACCGTTATCCTCTGACACGACGGGATATGACGTAGATGAGAGCTTGGAGGTGTCTTCTGAGAAGCTTGCTAATGCGGTCTCAGCCGGACAAAAGGCTGCAGTAGAGGCAGTTCGGGATGAGATCGTGGAGGTTCGCCAGTCTGCCTCTCGCTCTGCTGATTCAGAATTCGAGGAGTATCGACAGCTGCAGGAGCAACGTATCAATGAACTTCGGAATGAGATCAATCAACTTTCTGAGCGGCTTCAAGATCTGACTACAGATGTTGACGGTGCTGAGTCCCAACAACAACGTGTTGAGGCACTTGAGAAGCGCCGAGAACTGAAAAACGAAAAAGAAGATCTGGAGACGGAACTTGAAGACCTTCTTCAGGAGAAAACGAGTGGCTTTGCCCAGGAACGCCAGAAGATCTACGAGAGACACGCTATCGAGATCACTACTAAGCCAGTCGCTTCAACTCTCATTACTTACGAACGAGGTGAAATCGAACTCTCTGTGAGTCAAGACGGGCGAACTGACACTGTTCGAGCCCCGTATGCTATCGGGGCCGGCGTTACCGATGAAGTAACGTGTAAGTCCTGTCAGGCGCCACTTTCGGAGGCGAATTACCTCTCTGTCACTCCTGATGGGATTGGCTGTCGCTCCTGTCGGTAATCGCTGAACTCCCTACTCTACGCAGTGGAACTGACTCACGGAATCTCTTCCAAATGGGACTATTCTGGTAAACGTCAGATATCTAATTACTGTTACCAAGAGTGAAGTAACAGCCTTGTCATCGTACAGGTTGTTCGATGGATTCCACGCTTCTCACCGGTCCCAAACATTCACTTCTCGAAGAGCAGGCGTTCCAGAAAGCCAACACCGTTGCTGGTGATTCGCTCGGTAGCATTCTCTATATCACGCGAAACGATGCTCGACGAGGTCACGTCGAAGACGCGTGGGCAGACACATATCGTCCGCTTCGCCTCCGAGCCGAAACGCTCGATGCAGTCGTCCGTGACTGGTACGAAGCTCTCGACGGCCCAATCGCGAGACTCTCCGGGCAGGTGAACCGCCGTCTCACGGAATTTGCTCTCGACCAGGCGACCAAGAGCGAGGGGAGCATTCTTGCGGGCGAGCCAGCATCTGCGGCACTCGCGGACGGTTTCAGTAGTCGCTTCTCGTTGTTCGATGATGCTGGCGTCTCTACGGCTGAGGAACTTGCAACCGAATTCGCGGGATCAGCCCTCGACGACCGGATCTCGGCGGCGACTGTCGACGCCTATCGATCGTATGGAGAACTCCATCGTGACCACGTTGACGAATGGACCGCGACGCGTGGTGAGATCTTCCAAGCCGTCGCGACTGCCGACACTGATCTATCGGACCTCTCGCCAGAACTCGACACTGTCATCCTCTCCGGGTATCACGAGTTCCGGCCCGTCGAACGCGCTGTGATTGAGCGAATCGTCGACGCGTTCGATACGATCGCGATTCTCCCGCTCCATCAACATGGCGAGGGCGGCGCCGACAGTGTTACCGTCGATGGACTAGAGGTCTACGAGGAGCTGGGCTTCGAGCGGACGGTGGTCGAACCACAGCAGGGTTCTGCTGTCGAAGTCGCCACAGTCACGAACGCGATGTACCGGCACGACCCCGGTGACATACCGATTCCAGGGACGCTCACATGGAGAGAGTTACCGACGCCGGAACGCGAGGTTCGATTCGTCGCTCGCGAACTCCGAACCGAACTCGCTGACGGTCGCGATCCAGACGACCTTGCAGTCGTAATCCCCGGCACCGAGGCGTATGCAGGGTACGTCGACGATGTCTTCGAGACCTATGAGATTCCACATGTGACGACTGCTGCTTCCCAACTGGATCGAACCTTCGCAGGGAGCGTCGTCCATGACCTGCTTCGGCTTGCCGAGCAGGAACCTCACGCCGAGGACCTGACATCGCTACTGGCGAATCCACTCGTCGACTTCCTCTCACGAGAGCAAGTTGACGCAATCACGGCGGCCGCTCGACGCCGCGACACTGTCGCACTCGACCCGCTGCTTGACGACATCGACGATGACGCGAGGCAGCATATAGAGGACCTCGTCTCATCGCTGGAGACGCTTCGTACTGGTGACCTCGAAACAGCGCTCGCCATTTTCCGCCGACTACTGGATGAGGAACTCGAGGTTGAATCTGCCGTCGAGAGCTACGCCGGCGGGACGACACAGGCGACGGAGCAGCAAGCGTACGCCGTCGTTGACGAGGTTCTCACGTCGTTCGAATCGATGCAAGCGATTTCCAGTGATCTCTCGCCACTGGCGTTGTTCACTCGGGCGTTCGATGGCGTTCCGATTCGTGTTCCTCAGGGTGCTGCCAGCGGTCACGTCGAGGTTCTGGGGATGCTCGACGCGCGGATGCGCTCGTTCGAGAACGTCTACGTCGTCGGGCTCACGACTGAACACTTCCCCGTCTCACCGGAACGACCGGCATTCTTCGATGAGATGACCGACGCCCATCCGCGGTTCGACACGAGTGACGAGCGCCTTCGAGGCCGCTATCTCTTCGCGACGCTGCTGGCGAACGTCGATGAAGTCACACTCACAACTCCAGAATCCGGCGATGACGAATCGGCAGTCGTCCGCTCACCGGTACTCGATGAACTTCAACGAGTAACCGGTATCGAACCAGTAGAGGGTCTTGACGAGCGCATCGGCTCCCGCGAAGACCTCCAGCGTCACCTCGCCGCTCACTCACGTCGTCGAGTTGCTGTCGATCACGCCGGCGAGCAGGGCGACCTCACACCCGATCAGACGAAACGAACTGACCGGGGCCTCAGCTGTGCCGAGAATCGAAGCGTCCCAGATCTCACATCTCACGATGGCCTTCTCGATGCAGACACCGTCGAAGCGGTGTATCCTCCCTCTGAGCGCGAACCCTACAGCGCGAGTCGAATCGAACGGTACGTCGAATGCGGGTTCAAGTTCTACGCGGAGAACGTTCTCGACATCGAGGATCCAGACGACGTCGAAGTGACGCCGACGCCGCTCGAGACCGGCAGTTACGTTCACGACGTTCTCGAACGCTTCTATGTGGCGCTTGCGGCGGACTCGACCGAGGAACTCGATGTCAGTGCATACGAGAGAGACGAATTGGAAGACCGGCTCCTCGATATCGCACTCGACGAGCTGGCGGACGCCGACTTCGAGTACGACGGCCTGTTCTATGAACGCTGGCTCACCGAGTTGTTCGCCGGATTGGGCGACTCAGAAACGAACCCGAACGCGGGCAGTTCGAGACCGCACGAAGCCCCCGAGAAAGGGTTGCTCGCGACGTTCATCGAAGAGGAACTCGCGCGAGGCGGCGATACCCGACCGCACTGGTTCGAAGCCCCATTCGGTGACGGGTTACCTGACTCCGACACTGGACCGTTCGAGGTCGAACATCCTGACGGGTCGACCGTTTCGATCCGTGGGTACATCGACCGCGTCGACGAGGCCGGTACCGACGAACAACCGGAATTAGCGCTGTACGACTACAAGACGGGACGCGCGCCGTATATGACCAAAACGACAGGTGGAACGAAGTTCCAGCTTCCGATCTATCTCCTCGCTGCGGAGACCGTCTTGAGTGAGGACGATCTCGATGACGCTGCGCTGTCCGCGACGTACTATCAGGTCCGGCCGCCAAACGACGTCAAAGTCCCACGCGGTGTGGAATCGAAATTCGAGTCACAGGCAGAGCTACGTCAATTCTTAGACGAGGTCGTGCCCGAGTGGCTCGGCCGGATCGACGACGCCATCGCGAATGGCCGGTTCCATACGACGCTGTTGTCGAGTCGGGGAGCGAATTGTAGCTACTGTGACTATCGTCGCGCCTGTGACGTCCGCCACCATCGGAAGCGCGAGCGTGTCGAGAACGCACGGGGAGACGAGTCGGCGTATGTTCCACTCCGCGTACAGGACGATACGGACCTCGAGGCGGTGATGAGCGATGACTGATGAAGACGATGCAATTCAGCTAACCACCGAGCAGGAAGACGCACTCGTTCAGGACCGAAACGTGGCCATCACCGCCGGCGCTGGGACCGGCAAAACGACGACACTGACCGAGCGGTACGTCACCATTCTCGAAGCAAATCCATCACTCACCCCTGAGAACATCGTCACGATCACGTTCACGCGAAAGGCCGCTGCGGAGTTGACTGAACGCGTCCGGACGGAAGTCTACGACAGGCTCGCTGCCGAGGATTCGCCTGATGGATACCATCGGTGGCGAGACGTTCTCGACGAACTCGAAGACGGCTACGTCCACACGATACACGCATTCTGTACCCGACTGTTACGAGAACGCGCCGTCGAAGCGCCAGTCCCACTCGGGTTCGATGTCCTCGACGAGGACGGCGCCGCAACTCTCCAGCGAGAAATCGTCACGGAGTTCGTCGAAGGAAATCAGAGCGACGAGGACGTCGCGTTGCTCGCCCAGCTCTGGGGACGAAGCCAACTCGTCGACGTATTGACCGGGTTGCTCGACGAGCGCCCACAGAGCGAGGCCGTCCTCGAACGCTGGCGAGATGTCGACGTCGAGGAGTACGTGGACGTCCTCTGGGAGACTGTCTGTGACCTGGACGCCGATGACGCTCGTGAGACGCTCTACGCACACGGCGTTCTGGAAACCCTGCGAGAGCTGGCTGACCGACTCCCCGCGGGGGCCGACGTTCAGGACGAGGACGGCTTGCGAGCCTATCGAACCTTCGAGGACATCGCGACGACGCTTCCAGAGTCTCCCTCGGAGAGTGATCCCCGTAGGTGCCAGCGCGCGATTCTCGACCTCTACGAGGTGTGTGAGAAGAAGAGCGGTGGACTCTACAGTAGTTCAGGCTACGTCGTTGGGTCTCGAGAGGACTGGCACGACCACGGTGACGTCTACGATGACCTGAAAGACGCTGTCGACGTGGTAATCGAGGCTGTCGAATCCCATGAGGACGCTGTCGACACGACGCCGGGCGAACTCGAGGAGAACAGTGCGCACTACGCGCTGGCACTGATGCGTGTTTTCGATGGGGTACTGGAACGCTACGAGGCCGGGAAGGACCGACGAGATGCGCTCGATTTCCCCGACGTGATCGGGACCACGATTTCGTTCCTCCGTGAGAATGAGGAGGTCCGTCGCCGTCTCCAGGACAAGTTCGAGGCGGTAATGGTCGACGAGTTCCAGGACACGGACGACCGGCAGTGGGAACTCGTGAAGCTCCTCACTGGCGTCGACGAGGAGACGGCGACGAACGTGTTCCTCGTCGGTGACGAGAAACAGAGCATCTACGCCTTCCGCGGCGCTGACGTCACGACGTTCGGCGCGGCACGGGACGAACTGCAGTCTGTAAACAGCAGACTCGGGCTAGACGAGGTTCCCGACAGCGACGTCGAGAGCCCGACCTCGCTCGAACTCTCGGGTAACTTCCGGACGCTTGAGGACCCCCTCACGTTCCTGAACGAACTATTTAATCAGTTGTTCCAGCCCGAAGACGACGAGCATGCGCCGTTCGAAGCCCCACCGCAACCGCTCACTGCGAGACGAGACCGAATCGAAGACGTCGACGGACTCGACGGCAGTATCGAATATCTCGTCGTCCCTGACGACCCAGAGACGGCAGCGACGCTCTTCGGTGACGACCACCCCGTCGCTGAGGGAGCGTTGGACCATACAATCGAAGCAGAGGCACAGGCACTCGCAGCCCGACTGACGACCCTCTTTGACGACCCACCGCTCGTTCAGGACACGGATACTGGCGAGCACCGTTCAGCGACCCCTGACGACGTGGCAATCTTGCTCCGTCGTCGGACGCACCTCGACCGGTATCAGCGAGCCCTCGAAGAGTACGACATCCCGTATACGGTCATCGGTGGTGTCGGGTTCTACGATACGCCCGAGGTGCAGGCGCTCACGAATCTCCTACGGGTACTCGGTGATCCGACGGACGACATCTCTCTGTACGGTGTGCTCCGATCACCCCTGTTTGGGTTTACCGACGACCGGCTTGCGCCGGCGGTCGCAAGTGCAGACTCGATCTGGACGGCCTTGGAAACGTCCGATGATCCACAGCTTACGGACGCGTTCGAGCTGCTATCGAGCTGGCGTACGCTGAGTGGGTGTGCGGAGCCGGGAGAAGAGGGCGTCCTTTCGTGGAATCGCGTCCTCACGCGCGTCATCGACGATACCGGGTACCTGACGAGTGTCAGTGCCGACGAACGCGGCCAGCAGGCAGTTGCGAACGTCGAGAAGTTCCGTGATCAGGTCCGAACTTGGAGCGAAAACGGCGTTCACACGGCTGCTGGGTTGCTACATCGGATCGACCGGCAGGCAGAAATCGATCCACGTGAGGGTGAAGCGGACATTCCTGGCGATGCCGAGGGCGTTCGAATCATGACGATTCACTCCTCGAAAGGACTAGAGTTCCCAATCGTCACGATCCCGGATATCGGAAGCAGTCTGAACTTCGGGCGAAGCGTCGACGACTACGGTTACGTCCGACTGGTGGAGGGAACTACAGATGCGCCACCGCTTCCCGCTGTCGGCGGTCCTCATCCCAGAGACGCCTTCTCGATCGAGAAGACTGCCGTCCACGAGTACGCAGATCGTCTCTCACTGCCACAGGAACGAGCAGAGGCGAAACGCCTCCTCTACGTCGCTTGCACCAGGACTCGCGACCATCTCCTGCTGTGTGGAACACACGACATCGAGCGTAGCGAGTCTGGAGACATAGAACTCGGCGAGCCGGCGGCATTCGATGAGGCTGACCGCTGGCGTGACTGGCTTCAACCCTATCTCCTCGACGATGGCGAACTTCTAGGCCAGGCTGTCCAGAACGGCGACACTCGAGGTCAACTCGGTGATGCAGGCTATATCATCCGAACACCACCCCAACCGACGGACTGGGCATCCGACGAAGACGTCGACGAGACGATGCCGGAAATCTCGATTCCGTCACCCCCCGAACGCGACACTGGGGTCCGAGTGACAGCGACGACGCTCGTGAACGAAGTGGCCGAACACTCCGGTGACGGACACACCTACGCAGCGGGTGAAGAATCACCAGGCCTCAGCCCGACCACGTTCGGAACTGTCGTCCATCGACTGAACGAGCTTCGCCCACCGAGAGACGAGTGGGACTCGTTCGTCGAACGGGTGAGTCAGATGGCCGGTGAAGAACCGACAACGGACGACATCCACGCGGCAATCGACCACGCAGACGACGCGATTCGGTTCGTCGACGATCTCGAGGCTTCGGTTACTCTCGAAGCAGTCCACGATGAGTACTCGGTGATGGCACGTCTGGACGGATCCAGAATTGTCGGCGATATCGACCGCCTGCTCGTCACTCCAGACCGGTATCACATCATCGATTACAAGACCAACGACCTTTCAGCAACGACATCGGGGAACCTGGCGGCACATTACCGACCACAGATGCTCTCGTACGCGCTTGCTCTCTTCCAGCACGACCCGAGTCGACGAGTTCGAGCCTCTCTCAGATTCACCGACACCGGCTTCGAAGAACGATTTGAGTGGGAACCAGCTGAATTGGAGGACGTCAAATCTGAGCTACGTGAGATGGTCGATTTGATAGAGTAGCTGATCCCCCCCGAAATGGTGTCTAAAATCGCATACGGGAGCGATCTGTGATACTATCTACTCAGACTCGCTCATCCCTAACTCTTCTCTAACGATCTCCCGATTCTGTAGCACTGCTCTGAAGAGTGCCGTGTAGAAGTCCCAGTGCTTGTCGAGCTCGTCTCCGAACTCCTGAGAGAATTCGTAGTCTATCTGCTTGTAGAACGCGTTGACCTCTTTCTTCACTTCAGGAGGTACGTAGACGTTGAAATTCTCGTACGTGTCGATTAGTGACCCCAGATCTTTGTCCGGATTTGGATAGGCGTGATCATCGAGGCCGCCTGGTTCTCGTTGATCTTCGTCTTTCGTCTCTGCCGTTTCTTGCGTTTCTAACGTTTCTGATGTTGCTGATGCTTCTGTTGTTTCCACTTCGTCACTCTCCGTTTCATCGTCGTCGTGCTCGTCGGCTACTTCCCCCTCGTCTTCTTCGACTAACTCAGACGGATCCGTCGTCTGACCGCCGCTGACACCGAGTGCCTTTGCCCGCTCGGCTGTCTCTTCCATTTCCTGTTCGAGATCGCTCATGCTTCAGGAGCCTCCTTGATGCGGTCCCGGAGTTCTTCCGTGCTCATGTTCCGTGCGTGTTCGAGATCGATGTCGTGATCCGGCGGTGACGTCTGCTCGAGAACAAGTTGCACGACCTGGTCGAACACGGGGAACTGGTCGTTCTTGACAGCCTCACTGTGCGTGTATATCGACGCCTGGTTCCATTTCGCTCGGTCGAAGGCCGCCCGGTCGTCGACGAGGACGCCTTTCTCGTCGAACGTGTCCTCGAACCAGTCGATGACCTTCCGCTTCTCCTTGGTGAGCTTCGTCGAGTCGTAGGTCATCGTGAACGCGAGATATTCGATTTCGAGGCTGTGCATCATCCCCAGCGTCTCGTAGTGGTCAAACAGAAGGTTCGCCGAGTGAATCATCTCTGAACGCGGCTGCATCGGGACGATGACGTTCTCGCCGGCCGTAACCGCATTCTTCGAGTATGCGGAGAGATCAGGGGGGCAGTCACAAACGATGAAATGGTATTCGTGGTCGATCTGCTCGATGACCTTGCCGAGGCGATTCTCACCGGCATCAGCCGAATCGAGTGGCGTCTTGTTCCCGTTGAACGTCGTGTTCGACGGAATGAGATCAAACTCCTCGTGGTCGGAGAGGATGATTTCGTTGATCTGCGACCACTTGTTCACGTCCAGGAGAACGTTGTCCAGTGACAGCTGGTCGATGTCTTCGTAGACTTCCCTCTTGCCGAGGTTAGCCGTGAGCGATCCCTGTGGATCCAGGTCGATAAGGAGGACATCGAATCCGCGTGCTGCGAGGCCACCCGCGAGGTTGAGTGCGGTAAAGGTCTTTCCTGTTCCGCCTTTCTGGAACGATACTGCGATTACCTCTGGTGGGGTGGTTTCCGACATTTCTGATGCTCTATTCGTTTCGACTGTTTCTAACGCTAAAAACGTTGGTCAGCCGGATGTCTGACGTTATTAATGTTATTAGCGTTTCTAACGTCAATAACTGCTCTAATGCTATTAGTGCTAATATCGTCTCTAATGGGTCTAATGACCACCCACGGTGTGGTGGGTGCATCTGGTTCTAACACTGTTAGCATTAGAAATAGTAGAAATGTTAATAACGCTATTACCGTTTCTAACGTTTTAGCCGTTGGAGATCAGTTGGTACGCTCCTTTCGTGAGATGTCGACCGAGGTGAGTGGTGTGTCTTCCAAGTGAGGGCCGATCTCTCTTCGAGCGGTTCGCTCAGCTTCCTCGTCAGACGCAGCTTGGACATCGAGAGTCACGAGGAGCCCGACGAGAGCGGTTTTCGAGACCAAGAGCAGGGCGTCTGTCCTGCTGTTACAGTCGTTGCACCCCAAGCTCTGGACGTTGATATTGCAGTTTCTCGTTCGATCGCTGGCGGAGGTGATGCGCTTGCCGACTTCACTAACTGCGATATTGATCGCATCCTGCCCCGTCTCTGCCCCACGGACGATCCACGGCACCGAAAACGTCACGCTGTACCACTTCTCTCTGGTGGCGGAGCCATGACTCCCATCCTGACTCGGCGGTCCTTGATGGGGTTCGTTCTCGACTGCGGAGGGACCATCAGTAGTGGCCGTGTTAGATTGCGATTGTCTTTCGGCCATGAAGATTCAGACGCGAGCAACGCTAAATAGAGCAACTCCACAGACAGTGTAACGAGTTGTGGAACAATCCCTTCTACAGTTCATCTGGCCATCTTCTGTGGTGTCGACGATCGAAGCAGGCGTTCTTGTCCGTTCTTATCCCCGATCAGGGTTGCGGCGTGTTCCTGAAATACCCGAATCGGTGGTCGAGCGTCTTCGAGATGTGCGCTGAAGAGGTTGAGTGCCCATTCGATGATACATGAGTCAGATGATTCGAGAGCCGTCGATTCGGCCTCCGTAACTCCAGTCGATGGGGCAGGCGCCATGATCACGCGCGAATCGTCGTATATCGCAAGGTGAAGTGGGATTGGCCCGGGAACGAACAACAGTCGTGCATCCTGTCTAATGAGGCCATCTTTGAGATACGCAGAATAATCGAACTGAGCAGCATAGTCGACGAACCGGTGGTCGCCGTGGAATTGGAAGAGGACCTCGTCAGTGAATACGACGGTGACGCTGGGAGTGTGATTCACGACCGGGCGATATGCCTGATCGAGTGCAGGGCTCCGAATGGCACCCATGCCCCGGAACGCTTCTAAATCGATTCCAGCACCGCTGACGAACGCGTTCAGAACGTTGTGAGGCTGGTCCGGAGTATTGTGGATAAGCTCGAAATTCTCGAGGGCTTCGAGTGGGAGCGAATCGAGCTCGGCTGGCAGCCAGCGAACGAAGCTCCGGTTTTCAATGGCTCCTGCGGCGATTTCGTGAAGGTGTTCGAATGACTCTTGGAGTAACTCACCCGATTCGGATAGTTCGTAGGTGGCTGATTGGTGATTCACGTAGCCGTCTTCCTGCAAGCGACTGATTATTCGATGAATCGTCGTTCGGGAAGGTCCACCCTCATCCCGGGCACGATCGAGGAGAGTACACTTTCTCATTGCCTCTTCTTTGAGAACTCGAAGCAGCCACTGTTGGTGTGGTGAGCGTGTGAGGCGGGCGAGCGAGTCGACTGTAACTTCGTCATCGAGTTGGAGGTATGCCTCCAGTATCCTCGATCCAGAGCAGGTCAATGTGAAGCAGTCGTTCCGCTCGCGAACGAGTCCCGCTTCGTCGAGTGGAGCAACAGCCCGATAGGCAGTTTGGCGAGTTACGTCCGACTTCTCTGCGAGATCGGGGATGCAGAGGTTCCCCTTTTGGAGTGCTTGTAGGACCCGGATACGCGTAGGATGCCGACCCTGGTTGGAGGAGCACTTGCTTGAACCCGGGAGTCAAAGAGAGATTGGAGGAGTTTCTCGGGGGTCATAGTGCGATTACCGCATATCCAATGGTTGTTAGATAGAATGAATGTTTGCATACCAGATACTCCAGATAGTAATTGTACTCGTCGAGGGCCGACCCTCGAGTATTCATCAAGGCTGGTCCTCGGCGCGGCAGACTGTAGTTGCGAATGCCAGAATCTGTGCATCGATCGAGTGGGTCGGGCGAGGGATTGAGGAACAACCTCTCCAACGGCCTATTAAACATGAGGAGTCTAACTACACCATCGATGGGCGAACGAGACGAACAGCCAGATGACAACGATCCTCAACCCCACGAATACGAAGCCGAAACTACAACCGACATCGTTGAGTGGGCTGTGGGCGACTGGCGGCCCGGACGTACCTTCGAGGAGATTGAGCAAGTGATGGAGACGGTGAGAGAGGAGGGAGTCGACTCGGAAGAGGGTGCTCGTCAATCCGCTACTCTCCTTCGCGAGACGATGGAGTACGCCGAAACCTTCGGAATACGGCTCCTATGCGAATTCGAGGACACAGACCAGATCTCGGATCGGTTAGCGAGCTACCAGCCTGACGAGGTGAGAACCTTCTATCAGCACGTCGCTACGGAGAATGCGGAGTCGTTCTGCAACTCGAAGGACGAAATAGACGGGAGCTATGCCGAGAACCTACAGTCGGCCTTTGGCCTCTCGGAAGAGGTCGCGGAACACGACATCTTCTCTTGGTTCAAGAGCCATCTCCGCCGAATTGCCCACTTCTACACGAGCTACTACGGCATCTACGGCGCCAAGAAGCATGCCCAGCGGTACGAAGTTCTCAAACTGGATGAGTTCGAGACAGAATTTCCCATCGAGCTGGAGGCCGAGGACACGAGATACGTCCTCTTCGTTCCGAAATCAGATGGTGAACCTGTTCCAATCGCCGTCGACGCCCGGCTACTGGCGAATTACTCATTCGGTGTGGCGCGGCGAGTTCGCTCTCTCTCTGTTGCCATTGCGAGCAAAGATCAGGACGACGAGAAGAGAGAACTGACGCTAATACGAGATGACCTCGAATCGATACTCGACGAATATCGTGAGTTCAGATCGGGGGAACCGGACGGGTTCGTCCTGTACGGTAACTTCGAAGAAACCGAGGAGATTCAACGAATCTTCCAGAGCCCCGCGATCATTCAGTATGAGAGTGGAGAGTTGCAGTTCCACGTCGTCGACGAGGACGAGTATGGGCCGTTCACAGTCCACTTCGAGGGCGCATCTCGCATAATGGGGACTGCGAAACAGACCGTCACAATCGACAGTTTCGAGGTCACGAGTCGATTGACCGTCGACCAGTACGAGGAACTTTGGAAGCTCCACTCGGCAATGGAGGAAGGAGGTCAAGAGTATGGGGCTGTACCTATCCGGACAGAAGGCCGGTGAGGGGTTGGAACATGCTTCTATCGAGGAGTGGCTTCCACCCGATGAAGCGGTACAGTTCCTCCATACCGACATCGTGGAACGGGAGCATATCGACCTTCTGAAGGCGATGAACCAAATGTACGAGAGGGAAATTCTGTCGCCAGCAGACCTGACTGATGAAGACCTTCACCTCATTCGCGACTGCTTGGACGGTCGGACAACGAACGAATTGACCGGGGAAGAGATTCGAGGGCTCGCAGAGCAGATGTTCGATCTCTAACCGTCCGGGATGGGACTGGGCCCCGGAGTTATTATCGCGGGGGGAGATGGAACGTGGTACTTCACCATCGAGTGAACTACACGGCAGACAGTAGTTGAGACCGGCCTTCTCAATGCATATGGTATTCTGGCGTAGTTCATAAATAGTATGAAGACGTAGTCTGGGATAGAACGATGGCACGAATCACCGGGTCATATCCAGACGACCTCGACCTCCTCATCGAGGGTGCTGTTGAGGCTGGTGTGTTTGGTGGCAAGAGCGATGCATTGCGAGAGTTCGTGCGTGAATACTTCGAGGACCACGAGAACGAACGTATTGCAGCTGCGGTGGCTCTCTACGAACGAGAGCGGATCACGCTCGGTGATGCTGCGAGACTCGCTGATGTCGACCGCTGGACAATGCGTGATATCCTCCGTGAGCACGGCGTCGAACTCCGTCTCGGACTCGTTGACGAAGACGACGCAGCCTATGAGGTAGAGGCAGCAAGCGAACTCGAATTCGGTGATGAGGATTCGGACGACGAGGAGTCACGTGCGAAATGACTGGTGATGATATTCCAGCGAACCCGAGCGTCCTGAACACGACTGTCCTCTCGAATTTTGCGTACATCGATCAGCTGTGGGTAGTTGCTGACCTCTCTGGAATCTGTACGGTACCAGTCGTTCGTGAGGAGCTCGAACACGGCGTTGATAACCACCCATATCTCCAGGAAGCACTCGATACGCTTGATAACGAAATCCCAGTCGCGACGATTTCGGATACTGTCGCAAACAGAGAAGCCGTTGTTGGTGGGCATCTTGATCCCGGGGAAGCACAGGCGTTCGCCCTCGCCGACGCACACGACGGTCGACTGCTCACAGACGACGGAGATGCCCGGTTGTTTGCGAAAGACCAGGGCGTGACCGTTGTCGGGTCGGTCGGAGTTCTGTTGGCTGCAATCGATGCTGGAAAGATTGATGAAGCGACTGCTGACGTGTGGCTGTCGACCTGGATCGATGAAATTGGGTACTACGTCCCGTATCGTACGATCTCGGAGTATCGATGACGGGCTTGCTCGAAGTTCGAAACGCCTGATTAGTGTGACCGTGAACACGTCTATTACCAATGAGTGAAGCCGACAGACGGCTGTCCGAAGAGAGTGAACAACGGTTTCTTGACCTGTACGCCCACCTATTGGTGTATGTCAACGATCGGTTCGATGTCATCGAAGAGATCGAAACAGTCGCTGACCTCGAACAGCACTATACTGACGAGCTTCTGCCGCTCCGAAACACGCTGTACAACGAGTCAACGACGGACCTGATAGAGGATTTCGTTGAACAGAACCCTGCTGACCTGTCGGAAGCTGATCTCGAGCAGGTCGCAGCATGGACGGACTTCATCACTGGGGAGTTCGTCGTCGTCCGCTATCGTGAAGACGACGCGATCTTCCTGGATTGGACAGAACCGCCGAAAACATACGCAGTCCGCCCAGCTCGGCTACCGTTCGCCGACCTGTGGGATGAATCCGCACTTCCAGTCCCGGTTTCGAGTGTCGCTCTGTTACCGTTCGAGGATCAGATCGTCTACGACGGGTGGATCGGAATTAAGAATATCATTTTCGGGGGCTCGCTCAGTACTGACATTGACGACGAGTACGAGGAGGCCAAACATCGCTTCGGCATAATCGACTCGCTTCCAGCACCTGAGGAAGACGAAAAGACGGACGCCGAGGAGTTGCGCTTCTACATGAAGAACAAGCGTAACCGAGAGCGATACGCGTCGGAGATCGAGCATTTACGAGAGAAATCCGACGAATTGGAGCGGATTTACCACCAGGAGATGGGGAAGGCACGAGCCCGAAGCTTGGGTCGCGAACTGCGCGAGTTGGGACTCAATGAAGCCTATGTAGCCATTTACGATGATCGGATTATCACTAGTGCCCCCTCCGAATCCGAGGTTCGCAAGCTACTCGAAGAGATTATGCCCGCTGGGAAGGCTGACCACCCCTACATCTACCACTTCGATCCCTAAACGAGAGTCCACAGCCTACGACTGGAGTTGCGTGACAGTCGACGCGATTTCACTCTTGGTCGGTTCGCTTGAGAACTCAAACACGCTGTCCCCGACACCGAAGGCGTACCTCTGGTAGGAGACGTCGACGTGAATCCAGCATTCGACATTGTTGTCTGTCGCCTCATACTCGGCTTCATCTGTATTCTCTCCGTGCTTCAGCACATCGAGCAGGTATTCTTCGATACGTGGCGCATTCGTGATTTGCAGGAGATGGTCGGCAGCGACGTTATCCAACACGTCTGCTGGGGTTCCGTATCCGTCGCCGACGAGATAGAACTCGCCATCGTACTCGTGTGACTCGATCTGAACACGGAGTGCGTACGTCTCAGCCATATCGGTAATTCCGAAGAGCCACGTATCAGACTGTCTGTTACAGAGACTGCCTGCCAGTGGCCGCGTCGTGAACAAGATTTAGTCGGAATGGCTCGCAACCACTGTATATGTCTTTCACCGCCAGCTGGCACACGCTTCTCGAGGAGGTTGACGACCTCCCCGAGAGTGCGACGCTCATTACGCCACTCTCCCATCGGCGATTTCGTATTACTGACGTACAGGACGCTCGCGTCATCATTCAGTTCGAAGACAGAGACGAGACACGGCCGCTCCAGCGCGACCAGTTCGAAACGCTCTATCGCCGAATCGAGGACGCTCCGGACGGGTTTGATCTTGACCGTCTCCCGGCGGATGCCGATCCATACCCTGCGGTGTTGAGTGTCCATCCACGATTCGAGGTTGATGAGGACGCTGGCGTCATCACACAATCAGAGGTCGCGACGGTGACGCAGGTGGTGGGCGCGGAACAGGAACCCACAGACCAAGAACGAACAGAACCCGACGGACTGGATGTCTACTCGGACGCGCTCCTCCTCATCGACGCACTCGAACGTCACGATGTGACAGATCTCCCTGAACTAGAGACGAACGCGTTGGTGAATCTTTACACACTGCTTTCGGATGTGCAGCGAGATGCCAATGATTTCCGCCAAGAGGTCGCGGATGTCCTCCTCGCTCGACTCCATCACGACCGTCCAGTGTCCGGGCAGTACGGCTCTGTCCAACGGACGAGTCGCCGCAACCGCTCGCTCAAAGACGACGAGCAGGTGCTGGAACGGCTCGAGAATGCTGGCATCGACCGTGAGCGTGTACTGAGCGTCGACCGCTCGAAAGTCGATGAAGCACTTGAAGTCACTACGCTCTCCGACTCCGATGTGTACGAGGTCGGAGAAAGCGAATACGTTCGCAAAGCGGAGGTCGATGAAGATGTGAAAGAATCCCGGCTCCAGGGGCTGAAGGACCGACTCGCTGCTAGCGAGGACGATGAGGCGAACCAGCTCCGAGCGGAGATCGAAGAGCTCGAACAGCGTATCGACGATCTCACCAGTTTCCGCACAGGTACGGAGATGCAAGGATGACTGCCTACCGCTTTCGCGTCAAGTTCGACCCCGATCCGACGTCACTGTGGCGGGATATCGTTGTCGGCGCGGATAGAACGATCACCGAGTTTCAGTCGGCGATCAACCCTGCAGTCGGGCTGACCAGGGCCACCTCTGGTTCGTCGGAGAGGGTGAAGACTACTGGGACAGCGCCGTCAAATACCAGTGCCCGCAAGAGTACGAGGAGTCGCCTGGTGGCGATCCGGTATTGCGTACGGAACGGATTGAGAATGCCGGTGAGGTGACGATCGGCGAGATGACCCGCCAGCTCGGTCTCGAACAGTACGATCGCATCTGCTATCTCTACGACTACGGCGATGAATGGCGGTTCTACGCCATCTTGAAGGAGGTTCTCAGTGATGAGTCGAGCGACAAAGAACCGGAGATCGTGAAAGAGAAAGGCGATCCTATCGACGACCAGTACGCCTCTCCGGGAACCACTGAAAGCGATCCGCCGCTCCCTGATCCACTCTATTCAGTGCTCCCTGAAACTGCGGTCCCCGTTGCGGATCTTCGTGAGTTGGAGAAGCGCGATGATATCGTCCACGTCATTCCATTACTCAGTCTCGAAACCGGGTTCGGGGCGGTTTGCGAGCGGTTTGCGATTCAGTTCGAGGATACGGGGTACGTCCTCGAAAACTTCCAGCCGGGGTGGCAGGTCGTTGAGGAAGTCGATGGGGTAGACAAGACGGAGGAAGAACTCCTCGCGGCCCTTGTAGACGCAGTACGTGAGTGGCACGCTGAAATCGCAGAGATATCAGGTGCCATGACGGGACAGCATTTCGGTGAAGAGACGGTTGAAGCGATGCACGTCGAATTGGAAGCAGAACTCGAACGGAAGGGATACGGCCACCTCTAGTCTGCTCTCTTGACTGTCCGTCGAAGAGAACGAGTTCTTGGCTGTGAAATGTCCAGCGTCCCGTAGTGGCACCAACCTGTGAGTCTCGGCGCAGCGTCTTTC
This sequence comes from Halosimplex aquaticum, assembly GCF_028747785.1. Classification (GTDB taxonomy): domain Archaea; phylum Halobacteriota; class Halobacteria; order Halobacteriales; family Haloarculaceae; genus Halosimplex; species Halosimplex aquaticum. Next base: position 141,753 of record NZ_CP118159.1, read on the forward strand.
GTCGGATCGCACACCAGCAGCACGTCGAGTGGCCCACATATGACTCGACACCGCTGTACGATCGAACCTCGCTCGCCGGGTTAGAATCGGACGTTCGAGTCGTCTCGAGTGTCTGGTTTACGCACTCTGACCATGACTCACTCGAACAGTTCGTCTGCTCGATTCCTCTGGCCTACTTCCGCTTCGAGGCCCACGACTGCTACGGAAGTTCGACACACTACGAGATGGATACCCTCTTTCGCGTCTTCGTGCTGAAAGAACTCCACGGATGGCAGCACGAAACATCTCTCGTCGAGTACCTCGATAGCCACCCCGCACTCTGCGGACGCCTAGAGTTGGGGACGGTGCCCGATCAATCGACACTGTGGCGCACCTGGAACAAGCGCTTCACGCGAGATCTCCGCGAGACGGTCCAGAAAGCGGCTCGAACGATCCTCATCAAAGCGCAAAACGCGGATGTCGCCGTACCACGCGAACCAGAACGAAATCTCCCGTATCGAGGCCACGACGCCGCTGAATCGAACCCTGACGACCAGGCCATCCTCGACAAGGCAGGGACGATTACCAAGCACGTCAGTCGCGTCGTGTTCCCCGCGTTCTCGCTCAACCGTGGCGAGGGCTGTGAGATTCCCGAGAACGCATACTGGGGCTTACAGACCTACTTAGGACTCCGTGAGAACTTGGCCGCCAACGAGGGCGCTCGCAGCTTCATCCACGAGTCGACACGTGATCGAACACCACTCGGGCATGGTCATCGTGACCAGATTCGTGATCTCCCTATCGAGCAGATTCGTGAGATGTACCGACAGGCAATCCGGCAACTCATCAACGAGCTCGCGGAGACGGAGGAGTTCTTCCGCGCAGGTATCGTTGCCATCGACATCACCGAGGACGATCCCTTCACGGGCGATAGGACGGACCACGAGGACGAGATTATCGGAACGAAGGAGAAGAACGACGAGTACGCCTACCAGTGGGCGACAGTCCAGCTGGTCGGAAACGCTGTCCCACTCGTGCTCGATGCCTGCCCGGTACGGAAAGGCGAGTCACGCAAAGAGATCGTTGAGGACTTGTTAGATTCGGCTGAGGGCCTCGTTCACGTCGATAACGTCCTGATGGACAGGGAGTTCGACAGTCAGCACGTCCTAGAGATGATCAGCCAGCGCGGGCTCTCCTACGTCGTCCCAAAGCGGATGCAGACCAGCGAGAAAGCCCAAGCCAAGCGCCTTCTCAAACGAGGGAAGGATCGCTACGAAACTGATCGAAAACTGCACTTGGGCGACAACGAGTGGCACTCGACGACGCTGATCTACCGTCGGAAAGAGAACTCTGAACACGACGACCACGGGCAATATTCGGTGTTCATGACAAACCGAGGAAGTGGCCTTCTCACTGAGTATGGCTATCGTTGGGAGATCGAGAGCGGCTACAAATCGATCAAACGGTTCATGGCCGCTACAACGTCGAAGCACTTCGGCCTGCGGTTCTTCTACTTTGCGTTCGCGTGTCTCCTGTACTCGATCTGGCGAGCGGTGGATTTGCTCGTGCAGGTTGAGTTGACCGGTGAGTACGAGCATTCGCCAATTGTGACGGCCGACAATACGCTCACGCTGCTGAAGAAGGAGACCGGAATCGGATAGAGAGTGGTTTTACTCGTGTTAGCGCGGCGTCTGAGTGGCAACGCTGTCGGAAGCCGCCAAAATTCGCGTGTGTAGTTGGATTTCCAAGAGGAATAGCCGTTTGGAGAGCAATCTGAGCCAGTTCCCGATCACTGAAACAGCTGAAAACACACATTACAGCCCCGCTAAACCCTCTGTAGTCTCAACTTCCACACGGCAGAAAAATTGTATAGCGATATACGATTTATAAAAATACGATTTGCTGGATTTCTTGGAGTAAGGGCCTTCAGACGTTGAATTGGAGGAAATAGAGCAAATTTCTAGTTGGTCGTGATTACACGAATAATCACGACCACTTTCAAGTACCCCGCCGCCGTCCGGTAAGCACGAATGCTGCAATCGGCTCAGAACGGCGCTTCCCCCAGGGTAGAGCCGCCGAGACCGGGCTGCGAGTTTGCTGTAGTTCCACTCAGCGACGTCGAAGAACTAGCGGAATACCGCAGTTCGATATAGGACGAATGACCTCAATCTATATGGAGATAGGGCGTGAACGGTAACGTATGACCGAAGACGAATCGAATTCTAAGGGTCTGATGGAGCGCCAGACCACGGGCGAAGACCGCGTGCGGATGGCCGCCCGACAGCTGTCGGAGCCGCGGACGGCCAACTGGATCGCCTCCGAAGCGGGCTGGTCACACGAGCCGACCAAGCGCGTCCTCGAACGACTCGTCGACGACGGGATCCTCCACCGTGACGAGAGTGGTACGCACACGACGTACTACCCTGATTACCGCCGCCAGGCGATGCAGGAGGCGATGCGGCTTCGCGACAGCGGGCACACTGTCGAGGAACTCACGGACCGTGTCGCCGATATGAAGGCGCAGATCCGCGACTGGGAGGATGAATTCGACGTCCAGTCGCCGAACCAGCTTCGCGGAACGCTCGCCGAGGAGGGTCTCGACGCCGACGAAGAAGACCGTCGCCGTGAGATCGCCCGCGAGTGGGAACACCTCCAGCGGCGCATCGACATCGTCGGCTTCGCCATCCGCGAATGGGACTTTCTCACTCCAACGAACGAGCCTGCCGAGGCCAGTAGCTGACGGATGTCGGTCCCGCATCCCGGTGGTGACCCGAACGCAAACTTCTACGCCCAGCTGAAGCGGGATGTCCTCGACCGTTTGCCACAGATCACGACGGTCGAGTTCGTTCCTGATGATATCGAGGCCAAACAGCTGCGGGCACGGTTCGATCCAGCCCGTCTCGATCCTTCGACAGGGCCTGAGTCGCCGGAACTGTCCATCAAGTGGTACCGACAGGAGCCACATGATTGGTTCCGTATCAACTACACCGACCCGAACACGGGATTTCACGCGGGGTGGCACCAGGACGAGGACCATCCCGATCTCGGACGAACGCATTTCCAGTATTCAGCCGGCGATGCGGAGGATCGCTGGGGAATCACGTTTGAACACGAGACCCCGTCGCTGATCCTCTGGGAGATCGTCGAAGCGCTTCTCGAGGATGTCCGTCCGAAGTATCAGTACGCGAACGAGGACTCATGACAGCACGAGAACGCGCTGATCGGTCGCTTGCGAGCTCCTTCGAACGGTATCTCCAGGACAAGGGGAAGGGTCGCGGTGGCGACGGCGGGAACTATCGACGGAACGCAGCGCGTGAGCTTGAGCGGTTCGCCGAGTGGGCCGCCGCCGACCGCGGTCGCGATGACTGGACGGGAGTCGTTCCCGACGGCGTCGACCGAGAGCCGGCGTTCGAGGACCTCGACGAACGAATATTTCGAGAGTACGCTCGTCACCTCGCCGGAGATCGGGGACTCAAGCAGAACACGGTACAAACCTATTATCGCTATATCTCTGCGTGGTGCGGCTGGTGCGTCAACGAGGGGTATCTCGAAGCACACTACGCCCAACGGGCGAGTGCGATGGCGCCGCTGCCCGAGGACGACGGTCGTAAGCCCGGCGACCAGCAGGCCTGGACGTCCGAACAGCGTCACGAACTCACCCGTCACGTCGACGAGCAGGCTCGCAACGCCATCGAGACGTACACGACACTCCCGGCGGATACTGCCCCCCTCGACAAGCAGAGAGAGCGGTACGAAGCTCTGAAGGCGGCACGCGACCGGGCGCTCGTGTTCGTACTCGCGTACACCGCCGTCCGTGTTGGGGAACTCCTCCGGGACCCGAACGACCCACGCCGGCGCGGTGTCCGCTGGGAGGACCTCTCCCTCGACGACGGGAGTATGGACGTCTACCGGAAGAAACAGCAGTGGGACGCCGCGAGTCTCCCCGACCCGGTGATCTCGCCACTGCGGAGCTACCGCCAGCTGATGGATCCACCGACGGAGCGCTGGCCGGTGTTTCCGACGTTTGACCAACGGACGCTCGCAGGGCTCGTCCAGGATGAACTCGCCGACCGAGGGGAACGCCCGGAAGCAATTACTGAACGCCGTGAGGAGTACGCTCGCGACCTACTGCTGGCACTTGCTGAGGATATTCGACCGCCGTCAATCACGACAGACGGCGCACGGTCGATTCTCCAGCGACTCTCAGAGGCCGCAGAGATCGACATTGACCATCCGAAACACGACTATCTCGCGCCCCACGGTGGCCGGCGTGGGATGGGTGAGGTCCTCGTCAGAGCCTTTGGATACACCGTGGCGGCCCGATATCTCGACAATTCAGAGGAGATGGTTCGAGAGCGATACTCCCACATCGAGGCCGGCGAGCTTGGTGATGTGGCGACAGAAGCACTCAACGAAGTCGACTCTCTGAACCGTACGTGAACGAGGAGACGAGACGAATTTAGATGAGTGTCTGAGTTCCCGATTAAGAAGGAATCCAACTCGTGTGGTCGCGGAGCGTTGTATCGGGACTCTCCATCGTCGCACCACACTTCGGACAGTAATCTTCGATCGCATCCTCGTCATAGAGATAGTGGTCGCACTCGGGAGGACTGGCTTGGAAAAACACGTCGTCCCAGTCGATATCGGGCTCTCGACCATAGAGACAGAAGGTACTGTGTCCTGAACGTCCTCGATGGTTCGTCACTAACCGGACGGGACAGTACATACACTCACGGAGTTCGATTAATGGCTGGTCAGAATGGTTCGTCCAAAGCGTTTCTCGGCGTCCCCACTCGTGAAACCCCTTTGGTCCCCGACAGCGCTCTATCTCAGGTCGTGTCGCAAGCAGTTTCTCGACTTGCGCGGAATGATGCCGGCTTCCTGCCCATTTCCAGAACGGTTCCCGGTCGTACTCACGGACGATCGCATTCTTGAGTGCTTTCAGGGGGAAGTCGGGGCCGTATTCGTCGCTCTCGGTGTAGGTGTAACTGCCGACGGGTTCGTGGATCCGGCGTAGTTCGCAACCCTGTCCAGCACAGATTTCGTACGTGATTAGGTCAGCCTGGCCACGGGGATGGGCATAGGGCGGCACGCGCTCCCATGCGTGTTCGCCGTCGTAGAGAAGCGCTTGGCAGTTCGAAAGTCGGCTTGCTTTGCTCGTCCGTTGGGCGTATCCAGAACCGTCGTCTTGCTCAAATTCGGCACCAATCGTGTCGTAGTTGAACGTATCGAGAAGGACTGTTGCCGCGCGTATCCAGACGACCGAGTACCCAGCGGCCAAGTAGTCATGCGTCACCTGTTGGACATCCTTGTCCTCGTGATTGTGCTGTACCTCAACGGCGAGTCCTTCCCCGAAGAAAGGGTTCCAATCGTCAAAAGTCGCGAGTGCGTCGGCGCGGCGTTCAGTCACGGGTGTCGGCACTTCGGACACGTCGACGTCCACCTCTGTCTCGACGTCGGCATGTTCTCCGAACTGCTGGTGAAGGGCAACCTCAACACGAGCGACTGCGCGTTCGTGGGTCTTCGACTCGCCGCCATTCGAGCAGCGCTGGCTGGCGTCGTCTGATACATGGTAGAAGTGTCGGGACTTGCTCGGCGCGGATCGTGGGTACATTGTCCCACCGCACACTGGGCAGGTGACGGATTCTCCATCGTCGATGATGGCAGGGACGACCGGGCGACCGTCACGGCGACCGCGGAAAGGCATAGCGGCAACAAACATCTCGGTAAGCAAATAATCTCTCCCAGTCAGAGGATCAGAACAAGGCGGAACTGGTTAAAGCGGGTCCTCGAGGCCACAGGAGATACAGCGCATACAGCCGTCCTCGCGTTCCCAGATGTGGTCGCAGTACTGGGGGTCTGTGGTCGTCATCTCAGAGAAGTCCTCAAACGGGTCATTTGAAATAATCTCTTCTCCCTTGTGCTCTTTGAGGCGGGCACCACATCGACATCGATAGCGATTCTCGCCCCGGGGCTCCCAGACGTGTTGGTGGTCCTCCTTCTTATTCTCCTTTCTCCGCTGTTCAAATGCCGCTCGAGCACCTCTATCAGCAAGGTCGGAGCTCGTCTTGATAGTTGACTCATCGTAGATGTACGCTTCTACAGCGGTGTCTTTCCAGCGCTCGAGCCGACAGTGTTTGCAGAAATCCCGGTCGTGGAGATCACTCCCCCCGTACTTCCAGGTATGGTTACAGTCCGGATTCGGGTCGGTGAAAGTTAGGGGTTCAGAGTTCACGAACTGCTCCAAATACTCCTCAGGTGGATCGACCTCTGGAGGATCTGCCCACGAAGCTGCGAAGGCGGTCTCAGCCCGTTGGTCGAACGCGACGACCATCTCCTCAATATGGAATCGGTCGTTCGTAAAATCGTCAGGACTGGCCCAGTAGACGCTATATCCAGCTGAGAGATAGTCGTGCGTGACTGCGTTGAGGTCTTTGTCTTCGTTTGCGTATTGTACCTCAACGATCAACCCACGCCCTAGGTAGTCGTTTGCGTCATCAGAGGGGAACTCAACGAGGGCATCCGCACGGCGGGAATCAGTAAGCGTCGGGGTATTTGGAACGTCGATGGTGACCTCGGGTTCGCAGCGAGTGTATTGGTTAAACCGTTGTCGCAGCGCCGATACCGCGAGAGATTTCATCTTCCGATGAGGGTCTGACTCTCCTCCGGAGCAATTGATCGTCGAGGTCCCGGAGCCCGCGGTAACGTGGTAGAAATGGCGGGCGCGACCATCATCAAATGGGCCTCGCGGTCGCATCGTTCGGCTACAGGCTGGACAGATAACATCCGTTCCGTCCTCTACCTCCTCTGGAAGAACTGTAGGGCTTCCTTCTTCGGCGGAGGATTGGGCGATGAAGGGCATCTATTCCGACATCCCAACTTCGTTGGTGAATTAGAAATAATCTTCCTCATACTGTCCCCGAGCTCCGAGCTCGTGTAGGCTATACTATCGGCCCTCACACAGTGCTCCCCCACCAGCAAAGGCTCAGTATCTGTGACTCGTAGCTCACGGTATGCCCTACTGCCCGAACTGCGGAAGCCGGGTCAAAGCTGTTCACCATTACTGTGGATCTTGTGGACAGGCACTCTCCGAGATTGCCGAATCGGAGAGCGATCCACCGATGGCAGTCGATAGAGATGGCTTCCTCTCACTACGTTCGCTTTCGTACGTCAATGAGCTACTGAACGGAGAACGAGAACTCGACCGTGATTCAGTCTCGTACACGCAGTTATCTCGAGAGGTGAGTGCTGTTTTTGCAGACTTCGCCCGGCTTGCTATGGTCAAAGACCTCGACCTTCTCCAACTTTGGGCAGCAGGTTCGAACACGGATGCGCTGAGTATGTCCGTCGACGAAATGAACAGTAACCAGTTCCGTGACTGGCTCGCCGCTATCGGACTGGGTCGAACTCTTCGAATGTACGATGACGCACTCCACACTGAGTTTGAGGACGAGTTCAACGACCGACTGCAGAAACTGATCGAGTTCGCCAATGAAGAACTGGACGACGAGGAGATCTCCGAGTAAGAGGCTACAGTTCACTCGCTGGTCCGTATTCCTCGGACAACGCGTCTTTGAGATCGAAGTCATCTCCCTCTGTGATTTCTTCGATGACATCGTACACGAACTGGAGAGTCTGTACCTCTGCATCCAGATGAGCGAGTTCCTCCTCTCTGCGCTGGATTTTCGAGAGGAGATGTGATTTGAACCGCAGCTCGGATCCCCTGGATACTGGTTCAGACCGTCCAACCTCACTTTGCTGCGGTAGGCGTCCATCGGGACGCGGAATATGACCGGCCTCTAATTCTAACTCGACTCGCCTGACGTGCTTGCAGGGGCTCGGAGAAGACGGGTTTTCCCCATCGGGACAGTTGCATTGTCTGTCCAGAAGGTCTACCTCGTAGCTCGCGCCTGATTCGGACTGGACCTCATAGAGGCCACCCTGGCGAAGCAGTGCTACGTCCATGTTCTCTTCGCGAGCCCGCCGATCGCGGCCATCAACTATCGGCCCCTGTTCGTCTTCTTGGATTGAGGATGAGTCTGTGACTGCCATGTGGAGAGGAGTGGAAGAACGAGTGCGACCGTTCGCTCCTCCACGCTCTTCAGAGAGATAAAATTCAGAGCTGGCGATATCGACAACAGCAGCAACGGTAGCAGTATTATTAACGTTAGAAACGCTGGGTGGGCCAATTCGTTATGAGATTAGAAACGTTAGAAACGAAGCCTAACACCGAACCCGGGACTGCATATTGGCTGCCCCATACCTGGGTTCTGAGGCTACTCGGCTGGCGAGCAACTTCTCACGAGCAGCGTTGATATTCGACCGAACTGCATCTCCGGTCACATCTCGGATTTCGGCCCACTGGGCGACAGTGTACCGCTCTGCTTCCTCGACAACGACCCAGTCGACAGCCTCGTGAAGCGAGAGTTCCCCGGCGATCAGTTCCGTGACTCGTTCAAGGAAGTCCTGGTCATCCCAAGCGAGATCGACTTCTTCGAACCGGTGGTTCTCAGGGTCGTACGAGGCGACCATCTGGATGGCACCGTTCTGTTCGAGTTCTGCTCGAACGTGAGCAGGCAGGGAATCCAGTGCAGTCTGTGGTAACGGGTAGGCTGGGACATCGTGGAGCGAGGCAACGTCGAAAGGTGTGAGACTGCGGTGTGACTCGTCTCCGAATTTCATTAGATAGCTCGTTTCCGCGGAAAGCTGTGTTCGGCCCTCGAGCAGTAGATCTGCGAGTTCGGGATACTCGCCTCGATCGACTGAGCCTGTCTTGAAGATTGTGACGAAGTCGCGACCACTACCAGTTCCAGGTTGGGCTGTCATTGGGATCCTCCGTTGTATGACTCAGATTCGTCGAGGACGAATATCAGTCTGCCTACAGTCTCGGTCTTCAGTCTCTGGCTCTATTTCTAACTCACGTAGCGTCGCTGCTCGCTTTGCGAGCATTCTGAGAACCCAGCGTCGTCTTTCATGCTGATTCTCATAAGCCACGTATTGCTGGACGATGGGGATGTCGTGCATGCAAGCGATTCCACCTCGTATCAGCCCTTGCTGGTTGCTCTCCAGAAGTTTCTCTGGAGGCAGCGCTTCCGCGATTCTCGTGGGTGCAAGCTGTCTCATTGGCCTCTCTCGCGGAGGTAGTGACACCGACTGGTCCCGAAAGGAACTCCTCCGCAGCGGGTTACCCCACGAATTACATTCTGCTGACTACGTGGGGTAACTTCGGCAGCGCGTAGTAAGAGAATAAGCGACGGCCTCATACAGGCTATTCTCCTTCACCGTCCGTAGTGGACGAGCCGAAAAGCGGCTGAATGGCCGCTAGACGTCCGTCTAGCGTACGCTGATCACGGCTTGTCGCTGCGAAAAGAGCCGCCTGATTCCCCTCGGTGACGTCGCTACTACTCTCAATTGGTCTCTCATCAACGAAGCCTCGGCAGCGAGGCATATCGATACGACTTGGTCGAGACGGTGTGAGTTCGATTCCGTGATCTGAGAGGGTTGATTCGACCGGGCTCTCGTCGACAGCGATTCCACCGTTACCGAACACTGCCTGCCGAGATACTGTTCGCTTCAGTGTCGACCGCCTGTCCGCTCGAACTGATTCGTTCTGAGTTTCTTCTTCGGTTGCCATGACTTCGTGGAGAAGCCAGATTCTGTCCGACTCCTCCACTCTGTTTGGATCGATAAATCAGCGCGGATTCGAGCTTTGATTCAGTCATCTGCTCGCCGGTTGAATCAGAGTTCTTGACGGGTATAGGCACCACCACGAGGTCCATCGCCCCGTATGAATTGTCCCTCAAGATGGACCTCCAGCGCGTCAGGACGTCCACCGTCGAAGCGGCCTGTGACTGAGAACGGTGCGAGCCACGGACCTCGTCCAGCTTTGTTCTCATTCGTGCGGCAAGCATCGTTCGCGACGGGTTCGAGATAGACCTCTCCCACCCGGCCGTTCACGAAGACGTGTTTCAGGCCGAACGTATCGCACTCCCACTCGAGATGGGCATTTCCTTCGACAGTGAATTGATTGCCAGCTACTGTCAGTGCTAATACGTCGTCCTCGACCTGGAGGTAATCACGAATCCATTCTGAGCCCATGTGTACAGTGACGTCAGCCAACCGGAGATCATCCTCGGGGTCCTCTATCCAGGGATGCTCATTCGTTGCCGGACTATCGATGGGTCCATCAACAATGTCACCCCCAAGAGTTGCGTCCGGTGACCCAGATGCACCACCGCTCTCCGACCCGGACTGAGGTCCTCCCCCATCATCTCCTGAGCTAGCTGTCCCGTCTCTCCTTGGCTCTCGATTCGAGGACGTACCCGTCTCTCGGTCAGTGGATGCATCCTGCCCAGATGGGTTGATGAAGTTGAGACAGCCGGAGAGAGCCGAAAGTAGGGTGACTGTGCCAGCAGAGAGAACTCGACGCCGGCGCCAACTGCCTATCTGATGAGAGGAAAGCGGACGAGATTCGTCATCTTGAGACCGACTATCGAGGACTGGCATAGCGATAATCGACGGAAGGGACGTTAGCGGACAGGAAATAGATTCAGTAGTTGCGGAATACGCAACTGTGCGGTACTTCTACCGACAGTGATTGTGATATTTGGATACCAACCAGCACTGCGGTACAACTTTCCAGTTCAATTTAATATATTCAGAGGCTCAGGACGATACTATGAGTGAATACGCGGAAGCAGTCCAGCGACTCCGGAGTGTAATCACGTTTCTAGAAAGAAACTCAATAAAGGTCCCCAGAACCGAGTTTACATCGACTATTGGAGAATGGCTGGTAATGGATCAACTTCTTCAGCAGGGGTATTCACCAACCTTGCAATCCGGCCAGTATGACGTAGATATTCTCCTCAAGAGCGGAGATAGAGTTGAAGTAAAGGCAGCCACTTGGGACTCTGACTTCGGTGGAGTATACAGGTTTGATCGAATCAAGCCAGAGAAACTTGATCACCTCGTCTGCGTCACTCTTCTAGATGACTACTCAGAGGCGGAGTATTTCGTATTTTCAGACGACGACATCAATTCGCTACCCCCTAGGAATCAAACTGCGTTCAACGACCCAGAGAGGGTCGACAACCAACGACTTGTCCGGATATTAGATAATCCCGAAGATAGCGATAGACAGGATATGAAGGATATCAACGATAGGCTTGAGGAATTCCATAACGCATGGAATAAGCTTCCCCCTGTATAGTTGTCACCTCATATTACCAGTCGTGTATTATGGGTATCAGGTTGATCTTCAGACGCATCTCAAATAGTATGCCATTTGCCATGTCTGTTTGAAGTATCAGGACTGACGAACCGGCGTGCACGATGCGGGACATCGAGTCCCTTGGTTACTGGTAGAAAGATGGAGTTCCGATCGCTGGCGACGACGGCGGCAAGCAGTTCGTGTTTGCAGAGGACTCTCCAGAGTTGATCGTGCTTGTATGGACACGAACAGACAAGGCCATCCGACCAGGGGATGAACGGGTACCGACCCCCAGTCGTATACTTTCCCACGAGCAGTGGTGCCGGGAGTTCAATTCCGAACTCGCTCGGAGGTGCTGCCGCAGAGCTCTCACTACAGGATAGATCTGCTTCTCGAATGACGTACTTCGCTGGGAGACTGTGAGATCGAGCATACTTGGAAGGTGTTTGATCGTCATCTCCGAGGACTACCATCCCGACGAGCGTGTTCTGCCTGGTAAGGGCCTCAGCGTTTGGCTGGGGTCCAGCACTACTCCGAAAGAGCGTCCCGTACGACGATTCTTTCAGAACTTGGTACAGATTGAGCCAGGGAATCAGCTTCCTGTACCAGTTCGCACGGCGCTTGCGTTCAGAGTGAAGCGCTTCGTCGGGATCCGTCGCTGACTGACACTGCCGCAAGCGGTGAGCGAGAAACGCAGGTGCCTTACTGAGAGCTCGATCATCCTCGAAGAACTCGTAGTATCGCTCTTCTTCGTTGAACGTCCGACGGCACGTCTCTTCGGCGTATTTCAGACCAACCGGTTTCGCCTTCCCTGACTGTTTCCAGGGATCTCTGTTCTCAGGACCGCCATTCCAAGAGTTGTACTTCTCCAGTAATTGATCGCGGCGGATGGGACCACCAGCCATGAAATCGAGCCGAATACGGTGTTCGACTGGTTCAATTGCCGGAGGATCAGTCTCGACGTCGTAGTCGTGTAGAGCGTCGGTTCCACTCATTGACCCTGGCGGGAGTCGAAGGGGCGGTAGCGTTGACGACGCGGCGTAGATGTGTCTTCGTTGCATTCGTCTCACGGGCTGAACTGGACTCCGCCCTGTACCCCATTCGGGCGGATAAACCGAGACGAGCGTGGTGTTTAGAAGCCGACGAGCAGACTGGCGAATTGATCAAGTCGGTCGTCTAGCTGATCCCCATCGTAGATCGTCGCTTCCCGTTCGTAGTATGTGGCGAGCTCTGAGGCAGCAGCCGATAGATTCCCTGCCTGAGTGTCAGTAGCGATTGTGAGAGAACAGATTGGGGCTGGGGATGCTCGGATTTGTTCGATGACGTCGTCGACGCTACTGGGCTCTCCGTCGGTGACGGCCACGATAAGCGGTTCATCGCGATGGTCCTCGACGAGCTGACTTGCGAGTTCGAGCGCGTCTGCCAACGGCGTGCCCCCGCCACAGTCCGTGTTCAGTAGCGTCGCCTGGATGTGTCGCGTCTCGACTGAGAACGGCTTAACGAGCCGGGCATGGCTGTCGATGAAATCGACTATCGCGACATCGATCCCCAGCCCTTCGGCGGCGACGGCGAACCGCGCTAGTGCCTTCGTCGCAACCTCGATCTTCGGAGGCTCGCCGTTCCGCATCGAGCCAGACCGGTCGAGAACCAACACCAGTGCGTATCGTTTCTCGCGCCCCGGCGTGTCGACCTTGCAGACCCGGGGGTCACCGATCAGAAGCCGATGTCCCGCAGTAGTATCGTATCCGCCGGCGGTCAAGCCTCGCCGGACACCACGTTGTCGGTCAAGACGGAGCTGTTTCTCGAGCGTGCCAGCAACCTGGACAGCGCCGTCTTCGATGTCAGCCCACGCGCCTGGTGGTGCGAGGTCGTCAGCGATTGGGACGATCTCCAGTTCGTCGAGCTGTCCTGGTCCTCCTGCATTGCCGCCGCCTGTTTGGTCATCTGAACCATCTCGGGCTAGCCGGTGGGCGAGATCTTCCAGCTCCCGCTCCAGGGCGTCGGTGTCAATACCCTCTCGATCTGCTTCGTCGTGAGCTGCCGCTCGATCCGCTTCGAGTGCCCCTCTGTAGCTGTCTGCCTCGTCAGCAGGATCGCGATCGAGTACCTCAGCGTGCGCTGGGCCGGAGTCGACTGTTGAGTCTAACTGCTCGTCGGGTGAGAGACTCGTGATCGGTGGCTCTTGTCCGTCATGATCCTGCTCTAGGCTCTCGTGAGAGTTGGTTGTCTCTCCCGCTTCGTGGTCGGTATTAGCAGCGTCGGCCGCGTCGAAGTCTCCAATAGTTGACTGACGTCCATCAATAGAATCGTCATCCCTCTTTTCCTCTACTGAGGTTTGTCCACTCTGCGGGGAATCGAGGTGTGTCCCAGGTTGTTCAATAGAGCGAGCAAGTGCCCGCGCTCTAGAGTCTGAGGACTCCGGGGTCTGCGACGGTTGGTCTTCATCACTGTCGGTCGAACCAGTGTCTCGTCGGAATCGGGTGCTGACGTGCCAGTGTCGAGGGAATCAGAAGTCTCTGGGGATGGTGTCGCTTCGCGCTCCTCGTCTAATGAATCTGGCGTGATCGAGGGCTGGCTGAGGACGTCTTGGAATGGATCGTCGGTTGCACTCCGTTCGAGTTGCGGTTGCCCGTTATGAACTCCGCCAGCCTCCTCGTCGATTGGTTGTTCTGGATCAGAGTTAGAATCTGCTGTTTCGGGTGATTCTGAGTTCGATGAAGGGTCGGAGTCTACATCAGATTCCCCAGAGTTGTCCTGATCTGGCGACTGTGTTGATGCTTCGGAGTGCGTCTCTAGGAGGGGCAGGATTGCCGACTGCCACGTCTCAACGACCAACTGGGCTCGCCGTACAGATGCCGTCTTGTCGTGGCTATGGGTGATATCGTCGCGTTCTGCACTCCGGATTGCGAGGGCATCCCGTGCTAACGCCTTTAGTGCCTCTTGAACAGCGTCAAATCCCGACGCATCCGCCTCCGACGCGAAGAGTATACGCTCATCATCTTCGTCGAGGAGTACCTCTGTGATACCCGTCGGATAGATTGCCCACTCGTAGAGGGCGCTCGTCACTGCATCCCAGAAGGAGAATCGGACTTGCTCGCCGTCCGGGATATCATCGGGGACCTGCGAGTGGATTCGGCGGGTGAGTTCGAGGCGTATCTCGGCGTTGTCGCTGAAGTTTGCTCCCTCGATCGCTTCCCGTTCGATGGCACCGTCCTCGATGATATTGGTAAGATCGTGTACCTGTTGGTGATGATTGGGCTCGATCTCGGATTCGAGAAGTTCTGCAATGGGGCCGATAGCCGTCTTGAGAATATGAAGCAGTTCGTGAAAGGCGAGACCGAACTGGTGAGCGTGGTCAGCTGTCAGCTGATCGTTCACCGGGATTCGGTCTATCGGTGCTGGGTCTGTCGTTACTAGTATGAGGAACTCAGCGTCGACGCTTTCGAGCAACTGTGCAGCCTGCTGCCGTTCAAGCTCGGTCGCATCACTTCTCACGAGCGCATCGGCTTCTGCAGGGAGGACCGCCGCGGTCTTGACGGCTGGCGTAAGAACGACCTCTACGTCGATGCCTGAAGGCAGGTGTCCACAAATGAACGCCCGGAGCCTATCGGCCCTACCAGTCGAGATTCGAACGCGAGAGGTGATGTTGGGCGTAACCATCTCTACTTGAGGTGTTGGATCGGCTGAATGAGTATTGGCCATACGAATGCACGAGGGCCGCTCCCTCGATCCCTTTGGGACGATAAACTGAGATGGAAGAGTAGATACTCGACGTGGTTAGAGAAAAAATCTAAGCTGGATACAAGGCCTTTGCCCAGACCAGAAACCGGTTGACTTTGACCACGTTCTCTGGATCAGTGTACTGAATACGATTCACGACGCGGACGTGAAGCGAACCACTGCCTTTGTCGGTGATTTCAGCGTACGCCTCGAGGAACTCTTCTTCACCAAGACTCTGGAGTGCGTGGAGATCAGCTGCCAACTCCTCAAGACGGGCAGCGACTGCCATGAGAATAATGAGCATCAGGGAAACTCCCGCCAGCATCGCTACTGGCTTCACAGGAACCCCGAACGGGATCAGAAGTGAGTACCCGAGGCTCTGTAGGAAGTAGTAGATCCCAATCGCTCCGTTCAACACCATACCCCAGAACAAGCCTCTGAAGACAGGAAGTCGATTGAGGTGTCCCTGTTCGTGCCGGTAGACAAGTTCGGCCGCCTCGTCGGATAGCCTCTCCATTCGCTGCTTATTCAGAACGATCGTGCCGACCGGTGTAGCCTGACCAAACGCAGCAGAATCGCTGTCGAACCAGTACACATCGTTCTCGTCGCTGTACCCGTTGAAACTGCCTACGGACTCCACTGGTCCATGATACAAACGGACGAAAGCCCTGGTAAACCAGTCTCGAAACTTGTCCGAAGCACGTTCAACAGTCTGCATACCAGTTGTTCGGCAGACAGTTACAAAAAAGCCGTGCCGAGAACTGTAGAGGTTTAGTCTTCTGCAACCTCTTCTTCGAGTACATCGAGAAGCATATCGACGTAGTGGAGAATCTGCATGGCACGCTGCTGATCGATTGAGTCCTCATCTCGGTGACTGGGAGGATTGCGCAAAGCCCCGAAACCCCCTGAATACAGGTACATCCATCCTCTTTTCTCTGCCCCCACATCTGCAAAGGTCAGTGGTCCATCGTCAGTACTGAAGGCGTTCTGAGCAAGGTCCATACCCACCGTGTCCTGAGAAAACTCTCCCTCCTCCCGAATTCTTTCCTCCAGTACGCGAAACGCGGTCCGGACGGAGCTCTGATAGTGTCCGTCAACGTACTCGGGAACTGCGTCACTGCGTAGATCAGGGTGTTCTATGTGGAGAATCGGTTCATCATCTGTGTCCTGGAAGAGTTCATCGACCATGTCGAGAAATGCCATCGCGTTTCGCCGATCCTGACGTGTGTAGTCCACGACCTTATTGCAGTAGCGTATCTCGCCTCGATGCCCGTTTGCATCCACTTCAAGACGATAGTCATCTACTGTGAATCTGGCCTTCTCAATGTCCTCTATATGCCTTCCAAGTCTGCTATTGAACCCGGTTCCAGAATCCAGGGAAACAGTAATCGACCGTGTCTGATCATCCTGCTCGCGGATGTAGCGCTTCAGCAAATCAGCTACGTCTTGAAGGTCAGACCAGTCTGAGAAGACAAAGGAGCCACCAAAGATTGGGTCGGCGTACTATCGCCTGGATGGTGTTCGTGGGTGCTGATGTCGAAGACGCCCTCGTCACTGTCCAGATCCAGTCTCGTTTCAATCCGAAAATCGGGCTGTTCGTTTTCCACAGCTTGCTCCGAAGAATACTGTTCAGAGGTAAATTCACGTGATATACGCATCGTTGGTCGAATGGTGAAACGAGAGGGTAATAGGCGTTCCCTCAAAAATCAGGTTCGAACGCTCTTCCTGCGGCTATAGGTCGGTCGGCGGGATGAGATTACAGAGGACTGGCGCTTGCTCCAGAAGCGCGTCAAAGAGCTGTTCAGTCGGTCGATAGAGGGCATGATGCTCATCGACGGAGTAGTCCTCTTCCTCATCTTCCGGCATGGATAGGAATTCGTTGTCCAGGAGTGGAGCCAATGTAGTATTAAGAGCAGCACCGCTTCGCCCCGACTCGACTTCGAGTGTGCGCCGAGAGAACTCGGAGAGGAAGTTACGTGTACAGCAGCCGATGACATGCGCTCGTCGCTCAGCGAACAACTCATTGAGAGCACTGCGGTGGGTCCGTGTCCAGTAGTCGTCGAGCCTGACGTAAGTCTGGACAATCGGAGACAATTCGTTCAGACTGCCGTTGGCATGGACGACTCCGAGATCATTGAGGGCGTGTAGATCCTGGGTGTCAAGGGACTCCCCGAGCGGATGAAGGACATTCTGGAATGCCTCGTGGTACTGCGAGGTCAGGAACTCACCGGCGACGACATGGGCTTTGCCAATGTTCCGGACAGGATGGATTGCTTCGTGATGATCTGGGTCTCGGTGGTCGACATGGGTTCGAGGATAGCTCATGCAACACGTCACACCACGAGGTCCGCTGTATTAACGGCCTCAGCGTACAGAAACTCAGGAAACCGGCACCTCAACAGGATGTTCTTATATCCCCCTGACGGAACAAGGTGAAAGGTAATCCCGGAGGGGAGTCACTTCAGCTTCGGCAAATCAAACGACACGGATACGTTCGTCAACGAGTCCGACACCCGGCCAGCGAGATCCACGAAGAAACTATTCCGTCGCTCCGTCTCCATCTCTTTCCGACGACCGATAGCCCGATCAAAGTTCATCCTTACCTTGTCCGCCTCGTCATCGATCATACGACGAACCCTGCGGAACTGGTTTTGGGTCAACGGTTCTTTCCCTGCAATCTGCGCCATCTCTGGCGTCACCAACCGACCCGGATTGTACTCCGCCTTGAACTCGTTCACTTCTGCCTCGAACAAGTGCTTCTGCGACCTCAACTTGTTCTCTGGCAACTCCTCGAGTTTGTCGACGGCGTACGTTACCTCCCACTTCTCGAACTTCTGCTTCACCCTCTCCGGCGGAAGCTCGACCTCGCTCATTACTGCGGACTACCAAGCCCGACCAAAAAATGGTAGCGGACAAAACCATTCCACAGCGCAATTACAAATAGTCGTTTAGTGTTTCGTAGACGTCCTCAGGATACTGATTCGGCTCGGCAACCGCCCAAACTTCGTTCTTGACCGCTGCCTTCGGTGAAGCACCGTCTTCGATGTGCTCACAGAGAATCGTCAGATTTCGTGTCGAGAGCGTCGGCCAGCTCTCGTTATGCCGGGTCTGATGAGCAAACTGAACAATCTTTCTGAGCGTCCCACGGTCCACGACTTCGTGACTGGCATTCACCTGCGCGTCCAGCTTCGCGACCTCTTCGTCGACGTCTTGGATGTAGGGTTGTTCCAGCGCTCGGAACCGGCCACGAGTGGCCGAGTTCATCGGCTCGGAATCACGGTACTCCCGGGTCGGTGGATTCATCGTGATCACGATTCGCGCCGACGGATGAGGTTCGACCAACTCGCCGTGGGCCTTCACGAGGAGTTTCCCCTCGTTGAGCAGACGATGGAGCGACATCGCCGCCCCGGCTCGCATCACAGGGAACTCGTTGAGTACCAGCACCGATCCGTTCAGCAGCGCTTGCTTTGCGGGACCGTTACGAGGTGCGATCAGTCCATCCTCAGTGGGCGTGAGCGGTCCGAACAGGTCCTCCGTGTGGGTTGCCTCGTCACAGTCTACCGAGACGTAGCCACGATTCGTCCGGTGACACAGGTACTTGATCAGGAAGTTCTTCCCAGAACCTCGCGGGCCAACAATCCGAACGGGAACCAGCCCACGAGCGAGCTTCTTCGCAAGCAGTTCGTCGAGCGGAAGTTGAAGCCGTGGTTCGGTCGGAACTGCTGGCGGGACGACGTTGCCCGCTTCGTCGACGGGTAGTGCGTCATCGCCGGCGTCAGGATGTGTCGCTGCCTTCGGTACGTCAGGGTGGTCAGGGTTATCGAGGATGTGGAGACCCGTTGGGACAGGGTCCTGTGCATTCCGCCCGATATCGGACACGTACTGTGCGTCGACGGCATCAGGGGACAAGTCATCCGTGCCGTAACGTGGTTCCCCAACGGGTTCGTTGGCAGTTGTAATGTCGAGGACTCGAGCGACACCGTGCCTCCCCGTTTCATCGAGTCGTCGAGAGTACCGAGCGTCGGCAGCTCGCGAAAGCCACACACCCACCGGAACGTGTCGGTGAGAGGCTTGAATAATCGCCTCTGCTCGGCTCTCTGTTAGCGTGCCAGTCAGATTCGCAATATCATCGACTTCGGCGTCGACTAGCTCGGTAAACGTCGTGTAGCCTGCGTCCCTGAGTGCAGTCGCAATACTCTCCGTGACGACATCGAGAACTTCGAAATCGTCACCCCAAGACGTGCCAGCGGGACCACCGAATGCTTCCGTAATCACGGGCGGTTCTGGTCCCTGTGGAGAGACGCCGACAATTGTCGTGCTCCCGCCAGCTCCCCGGTCGAGCGTGAACGTTCCATCCGCTGCCCCAGCATCGATAAGGTCAGCGGCCTCTTGCTCACCGATATCGGCGTAATCGCAGACTCGAAGGGTAACGCGTTCGACCGGGATCGTCCCACCTTCGCGCTTGAGGAGACGATGCACCAGGTGCGAAAGCACGACGAGCGGTTCTGGCGGGTCGATAGTCGGGTCGGGTTCTGATGAAGACATAGTACGTATGCGAGACCCGTTAGGAGCCCCGTCGCCCGCTTTCGGGCTGGTAAATTCCCAGCTCTCAGGACGAGCCTTCGATGTCGTCGAGGCGGTGCTGAACCCGGTCGTGGAGTCGTTGGGCGGCCCCGTCAGTGAGATTCGCTTCAGTATCTACCTCGATTCCAGGAATATCGATGACGTCTTCGAGCGCGTCGCTGAGCGTCTGCTGACTGGCTGGCAGAACACGTTCCTCGGGTTCGTCGGTTTGCCGGTCGTGTTCCTTCATCGCCAGTTGAATCATCATCGCCGGTTTTCGAAGCAGTTCGCCAGCGACCTCGAGGTACTCCTGGTGGGTATTCGATGCCCAGGAGCCTTCGTATTCGTCGAGGAGTGCGATCAACAGAGAGAGCTGGAGGTTGTAAACGGTTGGTCGCGACGATGGAGACGCCAGCGTCGTGGCCCGGTCAGCAGCGGCCTCGGCATATCTGTTGGCGACGCCCCAGTAGCGGTAGCAGGTGGCCGCATCGAACGGAAGCTCGCCGAAGTCGTAGGCGATGGCCCGTGTTCTACGTATCGCCAGATCGACCTTCACCAAGCGATCGGCGATATCGTCGTAGATTGCCTTCCACCACTCGTTGATCGGAACTCTATCGTTCGCCCGTTCGTGGTCGGCGTCGGTGGCTCGACCGTAGTGACGACGAGTGTACCGCTTGCCCGTGTCAGGGACGATAGTCTCGGTCTCAGGGAAGTAGAGGATCGGTTTCGCCCACAGCGTCTGTGTCCCCCGGAAATCGTAGCCAGTCTCGAATCCCCCATAGACGACGAGATCTGACTCGTGCGCCCAGAGACGGGGTAACACCGTCAGCATCCTCCTCTATCTCGGAGTCTTCACTTGCTGTGACGGTGTGTTCGAGACCGGGACAGACGACGAACATCTTGAGGAGCCCACCCCAGTCGCGGTAGCTTGCCCAGCCGAACGCGCCGGCTTCTCCTCGTTGCTGGAGTGCTCCTACAATCGGTAGGTACGCCTCTTGCGGATTGATGATAGAGTATCGATCCGAGGCGATCTGCCAGCGGAACTTGACATCGAAGCCCAGCGCGCACAGAGCCTTGCGACGTTCGTCGACGATATCCTGGTGATCACGAACACGCACCAACGGGTCTGACGACGCGTCCGTGGCAATCTCCGAGAGTGACTGACCGGTCGCCGTCTCCAGCGTATCGATATCCAGACCATCGACGTTGCGGAGAGCTTCGATGTCGATGGTCCCGTCGACACCGACGAACTCGTTTGTGGCCCAGAGTTCACCCGAACTCGCTTGGGGAAGGACGCTGAGAACGTCTTTCAGGGATCGAGGATTCGGATCGAGACACCCCGTTTCTGGTGAAACAGCGTCTGGATACGCAGCGCCGTCCGCCGACGTCAACCCTGCAAACGCGTGCGTTGCTTCCTGATTTAGGAGGTCGAGGACCGACATGGATGCAGCGACGGATTGGTGGTTATCCTGGTCTGACCGAAGCGACGTGGAGTGCTCTCGCTCGCGGCTCGCTTCTGACTGTGTATCTGTGGACATGGCGAATCAGATGGGAAACAATCGAGTCCAGCTGTAGTGGACACTCGACGAGTCTTCCCCTCACCCCATTGAGGATGGTAAAATGGGGCAACGCTGTCTCATCCAGCACTACCCTGAAGCGGATGCCGATGAATCTCCCGTCGCGCCTGTTTGCTCTTCATCATCACCAGTCTCCGCCTCACTCAGAAGCGTCTCTTGATCGTCGTCGTAGCGTGGGATGTACTCCTCACCGCCGAACCAGCGAATGATCGTCGGCCGAAGACGTCGGATGCTCTCCTCGGTCGATTCACCGACGTGATCGACAGTTCTGAGCGTCGTGGCGTAGCAGGCCCAAGCCGCGAAGTCGCCCATCGTCTCGAACTCATCAGCGATGGCCCGCTTGGCGGCAGCGGAAGTCAGTCTGCCATGTGTCGAGAGCCATTGCTTCGACAGTGATTCGGCAGCAGGGTCACGGTTCCCCAATCGGATTTCCTGAAGTCGATGCAGGTTCCCTCTGGTGTCTCCCTTCTTCCAGAGGACCTCGTCGTATCGTCGGACCAGAGCAAGTTCGTCAGCGTAAGTGATCGAGTCCAGGTCGACCGTTTTGATGTCGACGTCGTCCGGTTGGGGTGCGGTGTTCTCGGGATAGTCCCTGTGGAGATACTGTTCCCGAAGGCTCGACTCTCGGAGATCCTGCAGACGAATCGACCACTCATCACCGCTCAGTTCCCGCCTGATGAAGTTCTCTGCAAACAGGTGATAGTCATCAATTGCGACCTCAACCCCGAGAGTGGAAGCGAGCAGGGCGATAGCGAGTTGGCAAGCGCGTTCTGGAGCCGCGTCCGGCCCCCAATCGAACCCACCCGGTGACACCGAATGCACCATCAGATGTTTGTCGAGGAGACCGTCGCCAGCGTAGACGAGACAGCCCCCAAGTGTGCGTTCTCCGCGATATCGCCGTGCTCGGTACTTCGACTGTGAGTAGCTAGTTTTCATAGTGCGTGGAAAAACCACCTGGGAGCGGTTACGTCTCGATACGGGGAGCCAGCATCCGAGTCATCGACCCTGCATCATCGTCGAGGTCGTACGAGAGCATGATGGGGAACTCACTCCCGAAGTCAACTGTGACGTTAGCCCCCTTGGGGATTGTTCGGACGATCTTTTTCATGTAGTCGAGGCTGAACAGCGACGAAGCTTCAGCGAACGTGGCCTGGTCGAGTTTCTCCTCATCGAGTTGGAAGTCGACAGTGTCGGTATCACCTTCTGCCTCGATTCTGAGGACCTCTTCGTCAGCGTCCATCCGGAATCCGACGTGATCGGCAACAAGGTCTGCAGCTTTGACTCCTTGCTGGAGAAGGTCGCGGTCGAGCGTAGCGCTCGCTGGGAGTTCCAGCTCAGGAAGCGTCGGCTCTGCTCTGATAGTCGCTGGATCGAGGCAAGCCATTCGGAACTCGATGCCGTCGACGAAGACGACCAGCTTGCGTGTCTCTCTATCGAGGCTGAACTGGACGAGATCGTCCTTCTTTGCGAGGTTCACGGGATCGGCGAAGCGGTCCAGGTCGAGACCGAGGACACCTGGAGTAGCATCGTACGACTCGAATGCCGAAGCATTCAGAGTGAGATCGTCCATCGCGACGTTGGCGGGATCGACTGCACGGACGCGGATCCCGGATTCGTCGATCTTGAATCGGGCTTCGTCGACGTTTGCGTGAAGTGCCTTGAGGATGGTCTTGAGAGGACTCGCCTGAATCGTGGCTCGAAACGTGGATGGTGGGCCAGATTGAACTGATTCTTCTTCAGGTTCGTTCTGAACGGAACCTGAGTCAGAAGTGTCATCGTTGGACGTGACTGGGTCAGGTTGTTTGTTTTCTCCCTTGAGGTCTTCGGGAGATTCGATATCGGGAGTCTCTGTGGATGAATCTGTGCTCATGGGTTTCGTCGTAGCGTCTTCGAGTGGAGGCAAGTCTGAATAGAGACACTCAGGTCTCTCTCGTCTCCCTCACTCTCTTCAGAGTTCGATAAAAATCGAAACAGGAGTCGGCTAGCGCTGGTTCGCGCTAACAACAGTCGACCTTATGCGTCAAAGGGGATGAAAACCGTGAATTCGGGTGATTCAGCGGCCAAATAGGCTAGAATCCCTCGTTGAGGGTACTGGGCAAAACTGATTTAGCACCCCTTCTAATATTATTATCGAATGAGTCTCTGGAGGTCCAAACGGCGCTACGAGACAGGGCGCCACATCAGTGATCAAAGCGATGATGCCCTGTATGCGCTCGCCCTTCTCCAGAGCGACGGGTCTGTCACAAGGACGCGTGCGGACGAACTCCGTGATAATCTCGAAGCGGGGAAAGCTGTTCTCAGGACGCTTCGTGATGCGTTAGAGCATCCTGAGAAATCTGACAACTTCGCATACACATTGGCTCGCCAATTGCGAGAGCATTACGGCGATATCAACAAGTACGCGATTGAACGTCTAAACCGGCACTTGGACCTTCTGGGGGAAACAAAGGAAGATTTGGAATATCGGGAGAATCTCACCGAAGTCATAGAGACATTGGAACTGGTTGAAGAGTTGGCGACGCGAACAACTGACCAAGACGCAGAACAACTGCGAGATTACGTTGCCCACTCGGATCATTGATCATCGCGAGAGTGATTTAGAGGCCCGATTCGAACACCTTCAGGAGGAGGCAGAGCGGTTTTCAGAGCTCACGATAAGCAATGCGTTTGACGACTACTTTTCTAACATCCGAGACGCTTTCGAGAAAATCGATAGCCGTCGATCAGACGTGGAAGCAAATCCGGATAACGACGCGCTGTATCAACGGTACCTCTCAAAGGTCATTTCAGCAGAGGCAGACATCTCTGACCTCGAACTTGTACTAACACATCTCGACCTATACACCCATCATCGAGATCGCTGGCCAGATAGAATTCAACACGTCGAAGAGATCTGCGAGGAACTCACCGATGCGTTCGGTCTATCTGTGACCTGCTTCCCTGTAATCCGCGAGAATTACGCGCTCTTACCATTGCTCGACGACGATTTCTACGTGATATACGTCCCTCGCGGGAGAAGTATCGTCCCTACGACTCCAATCCTGGCACACGAAGTTGCTCACGCGCTCTTGGATCAGCGGTCATCACGATCTCACGAGTTCAATCAACGATTTAGCGAACTTCGACGGCAAATGGACCATGAGAGAACTGAACGGGATTTTCACGGGAACTGGTCACACTGGTACAGTGAACTCTTCTGCGACGTTGCTGGCTTCTTTGCATTTGGTCCGAGCTATGTATGTGCCCAACTCCACCATCTCCTCTCCCGAAACCCCTACTTTATCCAGCGTGACGTTGGGGTAGAAGACGATACTCTTCATCCCCCCGACGCACTCAGAGTAACCGTCATTACTGATCTCGCGGACGAATATCTCCCAAAGCAGCTCCGGGAACCATTAGAAGATATCCGAGAGGAGTATACTCAACATCTGCAGTGCTATGAGGAATCAAAGCGACCATTTTACGATGAATGGGCTGACGACGAATTGGTCGATGCTGTCATCTCGGATGCAGCAGGTGTGAACACCCAGTTCGACCAACTCTGCAGTCACATTCAGAATGGGTCTGACCCGTCCAGTGTACCTGAATTCGAATTTCGACTAAAGGCGAACAGGTACTGGCTAGATGAAAATTAGCTCGGCAGGAATCTGAGCTGGGGACAGCTCTCGAACAAGCTGTGCATCTCCGCGGGATATCGGGTCGTGATTGGATCGCTGATCTTGGAACCAGGCGACCACCAGACCAAGAACGAGAGGTCGAATACGTCCTGTCCGATCTCCGTAATATCGATATCTTCGGTTCCTGCTCGTTCCTGAATCCGGAAGGTACGAGGTGTTCCCTGATACGTGTATTCTCCTCCAGACGGGGCTAAGACCATCGTAGATTCATCTACTTCCGCATATGCCCCGGTTCGGCACGCACAGTCGGTATCATCGGAATAGATTCGGTACGACGTACTATCTCGCAGCTCGACCGCGCTCCAGCTGAAGTCGTCGTCAATGTATCCCTCCTCTTTCAGGCTGTCGACGGCAGATTCGATACCTGCGATTTCCTCATTGCCGTAGGTCCCATTTCGATGAACAACCAATGAGTCGACGGTCCCCTCGTTTTGGTTGATTGCCTCGACAATTCCATCACCAATGAGCTTCTCGGCATGATCGAAATCGTCTACCGTACTATCTCCTCGACCGTGTGGTTGCTTCGTCCAGTCAATTACGTCCCCTGATTCCCCAGAAACGGTGACAGAGCAAGCAGTTGTACTCTGATCCCCCGTTACACTCAATCCGATGACGACATCTGCATGTAATCCTTCCTCTAACAGGAACGGTCGAACACCGAGTTTCGATGCTAGATCGGTCGCCGTATTCCTGAGTGAATAACTCTCATCCCGATTGCGCTCCTGCTGGTAGTTCTCGTGACGAATATGCTGGACCGGCTTTCCGTTCACCGCATTGATTACGTCATAATATTCTGTCTGACTATCGCCAGTCAAGTACGCGAACGCACCAGTGACCTTCTGAGCAAACTCTTCTTTCCACTGGTCGTACTCGGAACGACTCTCGAAACTCACACCGCCAGGCTGCTCTTTCAGATCAAGATCGGCGAATCGCTTTACATACGACCGAATATCATCGAATGCGTCGAACGCTGTTTGACGGGTTGAATCGGTATGGAGCACCGCAACCCATGGTTCGTCCATCGGTTTCCGTTTCGGCCCGAACTCTTCGAGATAGTCAAGAGTTCGATACTCCCAGATATCCCTGGTTATGTCTCCTGAGCTAGTCAGATCAGACGTACCTACTTCTAATACCGTATCGTCTCCGAAGCTAAGCGCCGGAAAACCGAACGTGTCGACGCCGTCTCGGATCGGTGTGTCAGCGACATCTGCTTCGTGATCTCCGAGACGGATATAGTGAACTGGACGGATCCACTCTTGGACTTCTTCCCAGCGTTCGTCTGCCTCCAGCGTCGACGCCTGTGTCGTCACCTCTTCCTGGTTGGGAATCAGTCGCAGGAGTGATGGTGCAGCATCGTAGGTTCGATTCCCTCGAGAATACTTGTACTTGACAACGGGTTCATTCGGATCGATTTTCCCAGCCCATTCACTCCCATAGTTGTTATCGACGAAAGAGAGAACCGAGGTCGGTTCTCCGTCAATATTCATCGTTTCGTCAGTGACAACGGCGTCGGAAACCGAGTGTAATCGTACCGGTTGAGGTTCAGGACGGTCGAAGAAGAAATAGCGGCGGCCATCCCCAAACTGGTTGATGACTTCTGATTCTCCGTGGGCATCGAGGCGATCCGCCAGCGTCCGTTCGTCGACGAATTTTCGGGTGGGGTCGAGGCTGAGCATGAAGCCGAATCCGGATCGATAATCGATGCTAGTCCGGATTCCGCGGAACATTTCGTAAACCGCTTCGTCGCCTCGAACGGTTCGAATTGGGTCGGCTTCGTAGAAGTTCCCTCGTTCATTGTACTCCCAACAGTCAAGTACGGACGTAAGATATGATCCAAACCCGTCTCGGAGGGCCTGGCCTATAGCACCTCGATGACGAGGATTTTCCGGGTCGAGAGTAGTTTTATATTCCAGACTTAGAGTTATCCCGTCGGCGTCAACCTCCTTGGGTTCATGCTCATGTCCGAAGACTGCAATATACCATTTGCCATCGCCTCCCCGGATACGATGAGCCTCTCCCCACGTTCGATCCGAGAGGATGTTCTCAAAGTGAGCTGCTCGAATACGGATTGTCTGGGAGTTCAGCGGATATTTCGTAGATTTTCGCGGGAAGATCAGGGACCGATATCTGGAACGAACTGAGGAACTGTCCCATTTTCATTGATAATTTATTGGACCCCAGTTAGTCGTTTCGGGGTCTGCCAGTCTCTTCCTTTTCGGTCCGTTTGAATGGCAAACTGGATTACTGAATCTGGACAGCATCTCTGTGCCGCTCTAGAATCTGTTTTTCGACTAACCGAGCAATCGCATCGTCAACAGCGTCCATCTGGTCGTCAGAAAGCGCTCTCACGTTCGAGAGAACGCGGTCGCGAATTTTCTCGATATCGGTTAGTCCATCATCGACCGCACCCAGGACGGTGTACTCGACTTCGAACTCTGTCGCGAGATCTGAGATACGAGACGTGAACGAATTCGGGAGGCCCGACAGTGAATTGACCGCCATCTCGATAGTGAACAGCGGATGGGAACGCTCTCGGATGTGTCGTGCTTCAGTCGACCCCGTGTTGAACGGACGCTGTTCGCTGATTTCGATCAGGATCGACTCATAGTCGAGGCCACGCTGGGCGTACTTCCGCATGTCCTCGATGTCGCGCCGGCGGCCACTCGCCAGGTCACCACCCGAGACCGCTTTCAACAGGAACATGTCCTCGTCCGAGAGGATGAACGCCGTCGCGTGGTCGCCGGTCCAAAATTCCTCGGCCCGGTCATGCATTCGCTCGGTGATCCACACCTTCCCGACGACTTGCCGCTCGAAGAGGTCGATCTGAAATCCGCGGTCTTCGTGATGAAGCTCAACTGTTTTCCCGACACCCTCGAACGACTCCGTCGGCTCGTCAACCACCGCAAACCCTTGTGCCAGGAGCGCCTGGTAGACGTGCTCGAACTCGGAAACGACCCCCAAAGCAAGATCGATATCCTCGGTCTGATCCTTCAGCCCGCGAACCGTCATCGCCGAGCCGCCGAGGAGATACACGTCTACGGGTTCCGAAAGCCAGCTGTCGAACTCTTCGAGGAACGCTCTGATCGCATCTCCGCCTTTGAACACAGTCATGACACTCCGTACTGCTCTTTGAGAGCGATAAATTCTGATTCACTTGGGAGGAATATCGGGAGGTCCTCAGCAACCTCGAACTCTCCGTGAAGGGGTCGGTACATCGCAGCCACCGCTGTCTCCAGATCGTACCACGTTGCCGTTTCTATGAGGGTCTCCTGGTCGATATCCAGTTTCTCGATCAGCAGCATCGAATAACTGACGCGTCGCGACCCGCTATCGAGGACAAGGGTGTGGCACACGACCTCCGAGGGCGTGAGTACTTCATCCGGAGCGTACCAGAACGCGGGTTCACCGGCGAGGAAGAACTGCAAGCCGTACTCCTGGAATCGCGCGAGTCCAGTCACCCGCCACTCAGCGGCCGACTCTAGTGCGGTCGTATCCTCGGACGTCTGGACGCGAACGAGTGCTCGCTTCGGGTCGCACCACTCGACAGTCGCACTCGGAGCGAGTTCTCGAGCTCGCGAGCGATGGTCGTGGGTCACGACTTCTTGTGCGAACCGTAGCAGTGGCGAGAGGTCATCAGTTAACGCGTATTCGGGTCCAGACGGCGACAGCATTGCACGGTGCTTGAGCGGTGACAACGCGTTGTGGACGCCCTGTCTGGTGATGTCGAGTCGGTCTGCGATCTCGGTCGCTCGACGTGGTTCGTCGAGATACCAGCACACCCGTAACGTAGCTGGTGAGAGTATCTCTGTCCAGTCGACGTGCCCGAGCTTCGAACGGAGATCTCGATACGCCTCAACGACTGGATGGTCAGTCACTCGGACGAGACGCCGATTCTTCGAACCACGGGCTTCGGTGAGCAAGCCGTCCTCGAGCAACTCATCGAGGATGTCGTAGATATGGTCCTGCGAATACTCAGTTTCGGTCGCGAGTTCGTCTGGCGTCGCCTCGCGGCCAGCGCTAAGCGCGTCTAGCAGTGCAAGGCTGGCCTTCGTCAGCATCTCTGTAAATAATATAGCCGATTCGTATAAATATGTTTCTGGATTTCTGTTTACACACTGGCTGTGAATCGTCTACCCCGCTGCGGACGGAATCGTGCTACATCGAAACCGGCGGAAGCCAGTCACAGGACGGACAGAACGCTTCGTATACAGCCAGTGTTTCGTCGAACTCCCAACCTCCGTCGTCATGGAAGAGTACGCCCGCTCGAATAATAGCATGAACCGCCCCGTGACCACAGTGGGGGCATTCGTCACCTGGGGCCCATCCCGCCCGCTCGAAATCAATCGTCCACTCCGCATCGGTGACCGACGGCGGCGACCGTTCACCGCAAGAAGTCATCTCTGTACCTCCAGTCCAGACTCCGCTGGGCGTTCGAGCATCGATTGGAGTTTCTTCCACTGCTCACGGAGCGTCATAGCGGAGACATTCGCGAGTTCAGCGAGACTCGTTTGAGTGACTTTCTCGTCACCCTCCCGAGCAGCTTCATAGACGCAGGCAGCGGCAACACCGGTTGGTCGACAGCCGTTCCCGAGACCGACTTCGGACGCTTCTCGGGCCAACGTCAGGGCGCGTTGGCGCACTTCTCGTGAGAGATCGAGGTCCGATGCAAATCGTGGGACATACTGAACGGGAGCCATCGGAACGGCCGGGAGATTGAGTTCGTGATTCAGCACGCTGTACGCGTTGCTGACCCGCTCTTTGGAGACAGTCGACACCTCTCCGACCTCGTCGATTGTCCGAGGGAGTCCCGAACATCGACAGGCTGCATACACGCCGGCAGCCGCTATTGCTTCAATCGAGCGACCACGGATGAGGTCTTCGTTCGCAGCAGTCCGATAGAGGGCGCACGCCTGCGTACAGATGCTCTCGGAAAGGTCGAGCGCACCAACGATCCGCCGGATCTCCGAAAGTCCATGTGCAAGGTTCTGGTCTGCCTTCCCTTCGAACTGGGCTTGGCGGTCCCATCGCCGAAGCCGGTGCAGTTTCCGACGTTTCGCAGCCGGAAGTTGCTGCCCTCGTGCATCGCGATACCGGCCGATCTCTGCAGAGATGCCCCAGTCGTGGCGTGCATTCGTCACTGGTCCACCAACGCGACGCCGCTCTTCGGCATCGTATGGCGTCCATTCCGGACCGTAGTCGATACAATCCTCGTCGACGACGAGCCCACACTCAGGACAGTACCTCTCAGTACCTTCTCGTCTGAGCTGGACCTCAGAGCACTCGGGGCACTGGTCGGTCGTTGTGAGTCGTTCGTGAATCTCAACACTGTTCCTCTCAGGCTGTTCAGTGTGCTTCGTCGCGACGCTGGATGATTCTGTAGACATGGTTGATCGAAGGGAGGGCTCTATGAGCGGGCTACTCGAAGTCGAGGCCTGTCAGGTGGGGTGGCAGTTCCGGGTCGAATTCGCGGTGGAATGCGCGGAGAACTCGATTCTGCCAAGCTGCGTATTCGCCAGGGGTCGAGGCTCCGAACCGTTTCACACCAAGATCGTATTCCCGAGCAAACGCTTCGAGATCGACTGCCTCGATACTCGTAATCGCGTCTGTCGTGGGATCTGGAGCAGCGGCTGCAGGAAGTGGTCGTTCCACCCACGCATCGAAGCAGCCATCCACGGAGCTAATCACGAGGACGCCGTCGGTTGCGCCAACGAACAGGCTGGTCGAAATCCGAGCGAGGTTGCGGTACAGATCTGACGGAACGACCAGGAGTAGGTTTTCTGAATCCACCGAGGATGGATGGGCGTCTCCTTCAGACTGGCTGTCAGTCCTCCACTGGTTCTCGGTGTCGAGCCAACCTCCATATCGAAGCTTGTCGAGTGCGGCATCGAGGAACGTCTGGCTCCGATACTGGATGTACCCGACGACTGTCGCATAGAAGCTCATCGAGCCTCCGCGGAGAACTCCAGAGTGAGCGGATCCGAAGTACACGACCCACACCGATTAGTCGAGGATAAAATTCGGATGGAATGCTCAGTAGTGGACATCAGCGGGGACCACCCAGAACTCATCCTCACCGTTGTATTCGAGATGCTGTTCGACCGCTGATCGAGAGCGAAGCCCGGCGCCGTGTTGGTCGTAGATCCAGACGGAGGGGCCGGCGAATTGGCCGAGTCGATAACAATCGAACCGAGTGAGATCGACGTCGTCCATTACGGACTCAGAATCGAGGGATTCGAGTTTCACTCGTAGTTTGTCGAGTGTCTCATGGAACCACGCTTCTTGTGCTTCGACAGCGTCTTCGAGGAATTGCTTTCCCGTCTCCGACTGCAGGGACAGGGCTGGGTCGAGGCCGCCATAGCGGGGATGATCTCGATACCGAGCCGTCGATTCATCTAGCGTTTTGTAGTAGTCGAACGCCGTCGAAGCCCCGTCACTGATTCCGGTCAAGCGGTCGAGTGCGTATCGAGCTGTACTAACCGCCTCCGGGCTATCGACCGCCGGAACGAGGACTCTGATGAGCATATGCATTTTCTATTCCTCACCCCTTTCGGGGTCGATAAATTCGGGTGTCGAAGACGAACCCAATGTACATCAGATGGATTTACGGAACAAGGAGGGAAATCGAGGATGAACGCCTTTCTGAGTGATCCGCCTTCGAGAAATTGACGGAGGAACTACGACGTATCTCTCTGGTAAGATCCACAATGACGATAACTCAGTCCAACATTCGAGACCTGTGTACCGACGCGGTGTTCGACCGTGGGCAGAACTACTACTCCGAGGGCAAGGTTCACGAGCGACGACGTGTCGACGACATCATCACTGCGACAGTCGAAGGATCGAGACTGTACGACGTGACGCTCTCACTCGCCGAGTCCGATTTCGAGCCTTCCTGTACGTGTCCATACGATGGGGCTGGGGAGTGCAAACACGTCGTTGCCGTGCTCTTGTCGCTGATCGACGAGTTGCCGGAAGATGAGGGAGAGCGTCTCGACACCGTCTTCGAAAGTATCGATACCTCCGAGTTACAGGCGTTTGTGCGCGAGGAACTCGCTCGTGACGACGCGATGCTGGATCGGTTCTTCGCAACGTTCGATGCAACGTCAGGGAAATCTCACGAAGCGTATCGGGACGACGTCTCCCAACTGTTTGACGAACACACCAGAGAGTACCCTGTCGTCATCGATGCAATCGATTTCAGTCGATTCACGGATCTCGGGGAACGATACCAAGATCGAGGTCGCTATCGGCAAGCCGCAGCGGTCTATCGTGGACTCGTGGCTGGGATCGACGACAACATCGAACTCGTCGATGGAGCCTATGACCACTATGCAAGGGTTTTCCGTGAGGGCTTAGACGCCTACGTCGAATGCGTCACAGCAGCTGATCTCTCCTTGTCTGAGTATGAGGCGTACGAACAGTTCCTCAAGCGAATCGAGTCTGGGTCACAAATCCATCGCGAACAGTTCGAGCGAGCGCTATCGAGTCTGCAAGCCACAATCGAGGAGTGAGGCACAGTTGGTGTTTCAGCCAGCACGGGCGGAGGGAAGAGATTGGAAGAGCGATTAGAGCTCCGTCACCCACCCAATTTCCCCTGAACGCCTTTCGAATCCTTCTGTCTCTAAGATATGCTTCATAGCTGGGTGAGTAGCGTTGTTCGTCGAGACTTCACTGCACCCCTCTGTCCGGCTCAACTCAATGAATTCATTGAGGGCTGCCCGACCCACACCCTTGTTCTCCCAGTGTAGTTCCACAGTGAGATACTCTAACTCACCGGGAACACCTTCGATTGCACCAACGCACGTACCGTCGACAAGGATGTCGTACCCCAGCATCGCCTCGGTGAGAGAGACAGCTTGCTGGGTCAACGCTATTGACATCGTCCGCGGCAGTCATAGTATTCGATTAGTGAATAATCGCTCTTCAATCTTGGAGCATCGCAGCCATTCGGCCTGCCTCCTCAGCTTCCTCACTTCGATACATATCGTACTTTGCGAGTGCTTCATCAACCGCCTCATCGAGCGTCATACATTCCCTTCGATGCTGTAGTCACTGTGTCCCCAGATTTAGATTCGAACGCGAGCGTGATGACGAGTTCGTCGAACCAGACGACCGGGCGCTTGCTCTGTCCTTCCTCCTCGAAGAAGATGATTCCCAGCTGGGCAAGTCGACTAAGTTCCTCATGGACATTCTTTACGTCTCGATCCACAACTCGGGCAGTCTCGTTGATACTGGACGGTTCTTCCCGGCGAATAGCCTCGATGAGCTCGAGGACACGCGGCGTCAGCGTCTCCATGAGGTCGTCGTAGCTGGTGAACGACAGCGTCGGCGTTGCGTCCACTGAATCACCGTGTTCCAGTGATTCGATGTCGTCAGTGACCTCGTCGTGAAGCTCGTCGGACGATTTGATTGTCACGACAAGGGTCGGCGCAGCCCGAAGCTGTTCGCGTTCCATCGGATGCAGCGACGGCGTTGATCTGATCATGATATCACCCTAAGTAGATTTCCTCAGTAACGGGATAAACCGAAAGGCCGCATGCACGGCCCAATTTCCGAATGGGCCCATCGAACGAGAACAGATAATCATCACCACGTTTTGCCTGCAGTATCAAAATTGCTTCCTGAATCGAAACATCGTGCTTTGGATACTGAGCGAGAAACTCTGCTGCTGCATCGAGTACCGCTCGTGGACTTGCAGTCAGATTGTTCGATTCCCAAGAGTCGGACCCATGTTGGACAACTAAGTCAGAATCTTTGATGTCTTCGTACAGATCAAGTGCCTCGTGTGCACCACGTTTGGACCGGAATGCAGAGATGACCTCCGCAACGACGTATGCATCCGTGACGTAGTAAGCCCGGTCGCCGGAAATTTCGAAGAACCGGTCGACTACAGCCTGTTTGCGTTCAGAACGATGATCGGTCGTCAGTCGAGCAAGTAACGCTTCTTTATCGAGAAAGACGATTGCGGTACCGATGTCGTCAGAGAAAACGAGACTATCGTCGAGTGAGAACTCCCTATCTGTATCCGCCACATCTACTCCTCGTCAGACTCAAGTTCGGCGCGGTCGCGCGTGAGCAGCGGATCTTCGCCATCCTGAAGCGGGGGGTCACCCAGAGTTTCCGGATCGAGAGCGGGCCCACTCAAGAACTTCTCGAGCGGACTCGCACGATCTTCCTTATCAGCAGCCATGGAAACTCACCTTCGTATCATCGATTAACGGCCGATAGTACTTAAACGTACAGTCTCGGAGGACCATACCGACCACACGAGTAGTTACCCCACAGGCCAGTTTCGTTGTGATTTGTGGGGTGACTACAAGGCCGGGTCGAAGGATGTAGATACGCCGTTGGTACGTGTTTACCCCGAGGACTCAACGGCCGGCACAGCCTGATCTCGTGAAATCATCTCGTTGTTCCGGGAGACTCGCTTGAGCTCGTCGTATGGATTGCGTCCCTGCTGGCGCCATGTCGCCAGCAGGGACAGCACCGTCTCATGAACGAACATCCCGCGGTCATTGCGGAGCGTTCCGATCAGTTTCCGGAGAACCACCGGCTCACGAAGCGCGTTTTCGGCGGCATTGTTCGTCGGAGAGACCGCTGGCTCACCGACGAAGGTGAGCCAGTGGTCGAGGCCACCTTCGATCTTTCCGAGTAGTGTTGCCACTGGTCCGTCGGGAACTGACCGTTCAATCAGTGATTCAAGCTCTCTCCGCGCCACACGCTGGAGCTCTGCTCGCTCACGAATGGTCAAGTCGCTCTCCACCGGGTCTGGAGAGCGACGTACAACTGTTTGAGAGAGTCGTAGATCGGTTCGCCTTCCGGTTGCTTCTCAGCGGCATCTTCAGCCTCTCGCAAAATATGAGCCCAACACCGCTGGAGATTGTCGCTGAAGGCTGGATAGGCTGTCCACCCATCACAAATGACCGTTCCCGCGAAGTCCTCGCCGAGGACTTCCGCGGGAACATCGCACGACTCTCTCTAACCGCGTAGAGCGTGTGGTTCTCGGTGGTGAACGTCCAGATCCATGCTTGCTCACCATCTCGCTTGATGCCTGTTTCATCGATGTGGACAACGTCGGCTTGCTGGATCTGGCGACGGATCTGTTCGTATTCACAGCGACCGGCGCGCGCAGCGCGCTCGGTCGCGTGCCACGCAGTCGCACCTGACAACTCCAGTCCGTGTAGCTTGCTCGAAACGGTCTGCAATCTTCCGATAGGGAAGGCGGTAATCGTACCGCGATAGTGCTGATTGGGCGATAACGTTCACCCCGAACTGCCCCTCATCGGGGCAGTCGGGGTGTGTAGCGACTGTCTCGGTTCCACAGGAGTCGCATCGGTAGCAGTGGCGGTTGTACTGCGTGAGTTCTGGTGGTTGTGGATCTGGTATCTTCTCGACGAGTCGGGGCTGACGCCCACCGACTCGTCGAAGTGTTGGCCACACTCTGGACAGCAGTCACGGGTGACCTCAACTTCTTCGTCCAGATCAGCGGTAGAGCGCCACTCTGGCTCGTGACCGTCTTTTCGTCCGGGAGTGCCGCCGTCAGTTCTGACATCGTCGTCTTCGTCATCTTGCGAGGTCGGGGACTCGTCAGTCCCCGACCGTCGCTTACTCGGTGGTGTATGTGGATTCTCGTATTTGCGAAGCCGTGTTTCGAGTTCTTCGATCCGTTCGTCTTTCTCCTGAAGCTTCTCCTCAAGATCGTTGATTCGTTCTTCCATCTGGAGAAACCGCGAGAGAAGTTCGTCTTTGCTGAGGTCATCTCGATCCACTATGACCACCTCAGCGG
Organism: Halosimplex aquaticum; assembly: GCF_028747785.1. Taxonomy (GTDB): domain Archaea; phylum Halobacteriota; class Halobacteria; order Halobacteriales; family Haloarculaceae; genus Halosimplex; species Halosimplex aquaticum. The sequence continues at coordinate 177,264 of NZ_CP118159.1, forward strand.
TCCCTCAGCAGGGTCACCGGGATGGTCTCCGAGCGGAGACCATCCCTGGAAAGTTCAATTAGCCCTTGCTGAGGGTTCATATACCCCGGTTGGTCGCCTGCTACGAGACAGTGGCGAAATTCATTGGGGCTAAACACGTACCGCCGTTGGAACGTAAAATTGAGTGTGGGAAAAGTGTGGGGGTTCCTTGGAAAACACCGAGACCAGCCGCTCAGTCGGCGATATACCTATGCTCCGCTACGCAGTGTAGAATGTGAGGCTGACTAGAGCCTCACAAATGGAATGTAGGTATTCCAATGAACAGTGAGGGTGTCATAGAACGATTAGCACACCAAAGAGCAGGGTGAACGCTGAGGTGGATGAGTTCAGCGACCCTGCAAGATGATCCTTCGGTAGAGTCGTTCTTCAATGTCGTGGAGACAGAGACGCTGCGCGCTGTTCGAGCACCTCTCCTTCGAATTTCTCGAAGAGTTTGACGTGTTCGCCCCGGCGCAGACGGGGCGAACACGAGACCACGAACCACCAGAGCTGATGCGTGGCTTTCTCCACTGCTACTACAAAGATATCTACGGCATCCGCCCCGTCGAACGAGAGCTTCGGAACACGGTCGTCTGGTTAAGCTGTGGCTTCGATCGACCGCCGTCGAGAGACGCGGTCGATCGCTTCCTCACCGACCTCGAACACGTCGCTAACGAGGTGTTCGATCACCTCGTCGAGCAGGCCGCCCGCCGCGGCCTGCTCGACTTGACCTACTGTATCGATTCGACCGACGTGAGGGCGATGCCAGCCGACCCAGATGCGTCAAAGTGCTACGATCCAACCAAGGACGAGTACTACTACGGCTACGGCTGTACAATCGTCTCGACCGGGCAAAAGATACCGATCGCAGCGGAGTTCACCGAGAGCAAACAAGCACCAGAAGAGACGGCGATGCGCGTCACCCGTGACGCGCTCGCCGTCGAGCAACCGATCTGGATGGTCGGTGACAGCGCCTACGACACGCTCGACTGGCACGACCACCTGCTGGCCGCAGGGGTCGTGCCAGTCGCTCCGTACAACGCGCGAAACACCGACGACCCGCTCGATATCGAGTACAGGGTCGAAGACCGCATCGAGGAACACAGTGAAGACGTTCAGCTGAAGCAACCGACGCAGATGAGACGTACAACCGCCGCACGGGAGTTGAACGAACCAACGAATCAGTGAAGGACTGCGGCCTCGGGCGCACCCACGCCCGAGGCCGCGTCCACGCGAGCGCAGGTGTTCCTCGCGCTGTGCCTTCGCCTTGTCATCGCGATCACCAACTACGAACGTGGAGACAATCCGGGAAGCACGATCATCACGGTGTGAGAAGAGTTCTATGACACCCTCATGAACAGTAGCAACACTGAAGATAAGAACCTATCGGCGACGATAGAGGCGACGAAGCAGACGAACGAACGACATGGGACCGCAACGACGCGGACTGAAGACGGTCGCTCTCCCTACTTCCGGACCTACCGGGAGAACCAGGAGCAGCGCCGCTCCACCACTGAGCCAACGACGAGAACTGGGCTGGTTGCAAGACTGGCAGGACTACTCTGGGCGCTCATGGACGCCCCATCCGACGCTGACTCCCCAACCGACCCCGAGGTTGCGACGGACCAGCACGAAGACGGTGACGTCTACACGGAGCGGACCGCAGCGAAGACCGACTTCGGGACGCGTGCAGAACCCGTCGATGGACTGTACGGGTACACGTCTGATGGCTACCCCATCGTCCCAGAACGAGGACAGCTCATGAGAGCCCGAACGAACGCGAACGGCCAGCCCGCTGACGCGCTCATCGAGCCCGATTCAGCAGGCGATCTCGCATCGTGGCATCCTGGTAACGCCAGCTCGAAGTTCGTCGATCCGACCGGCGAACAAGTCGTTGGTGTCGCCAGTGGCCTCGACGAATCCGCCGGCCGCACGACTGCACAGACGCCGTCGCGCCCACTTCGAAGGCTGTCGACCACCGAGTGACGACCACTGGCCGCCACTCGAGTTCGGCTTCACTCGGTTCAGCCGAAAGCCGACTGCAAGCGTACGACCGCCCGGACGACACAGAGACCCACAACCACGCTGAGCGGACGAAGACAACCACGGGACTCAAGACCGCCGATCTGGAGGTCTTACTCCCCGATGGCGAATACGTCCGTCTCGGTGACCTGATCACGGAGCCCGAGCAGTTCGCAGGCAGCTCTCTGGAGGCTATCGAGCGATCACTCGCATTGGAGGCCGAGAAACGGAAAGTCACGGATGGCATCTGCCACCCTGGCCGCTGAGCGACGACGTCGAGCTGGTCGGTCACGCGAAGTGGCTGAACAACCGCTTCGACGAACTCGCTGCGACCCGGCCCACTGCGGCTGAACTCGCTGAGGCCCGCGAGAAACGAGCGAAGCAGGCCCACAAGGACCGCCTTCGCCCGTTGCTCAAGCTGGACCCCGACGAACACGAGAGGTCTGTGCGATGGCGCACCGACTCCTGAGTGACGACTTCGAGAAGGTCTACGAGGTGCGCAAGAGTCCGCTGACGCTCGCACTCGCGCTCGCGAAGCGTGTCAACCGCGGCGTCGAGCCGACGAATGCACTGCTCAGACAGGCCGAAGACGAAGCGAACGATCCCCAGAACGTCCAGAAGATCGGCAACGTCCGATATATGTCGACTGCTCAGACGAAGGGACGGTTCTCCACGCAGGGTCGTGTTTCGATCCTCTTCGAGAACACTCACCCCGGAATCAAGCAGGCCGGCGTGCTTCAGGACGAGACCGGGACGATTCGTTTCGCTATCTGGAAGAAGTCTGAATGGGACGAGACGCGCCCGACGCCAGACCCGACGGACTTCGGTGGCCGCACGCTCATCCGATCACACCGGTTCCCCGAACTGGCGGTCGGTGACCTCGTGCGTGTCGAGAACGTCCACAAGGGCTGGTACGGGAACGAAGCAACGTTCGAGACTCGGACGATAGCGAAATCTCGATTCTCGAACAGTCGACTGACGGTTCAGACGATGAATCAGCGTCGACGCCACAGCAGACTGCATCTGTAGAGTCACGACGAACGAGACCACACCGGAAATCGAAGCCCTCGATCAGCGGAACAGCCGTGCCGAGGAATCCAATCGCGTACTGGCGAGGATCCGAAAGCTGGGTGTTCCCGATCGCGGACTGGATGCCCGACTGGTGGCTCGCGCAGGATGATGTCAAAGTAGGTGCGCAGAATCGTTCGACTGCGTCGGAGACAGCGACGAAACAGCAGGTGACGAGAACGACGTAGAACCAAGTAGCATAAGAAGTCTCTCCGAGACTTAGAATTCTAACCCCTTTTCCGACTGCCGAATGCTCATCACACCAAGATTATTCTCCCCTGAATCAGTACACTCCATCAATGTCATCTGCGGAACGTGTGCTGGAGGAAGAAGAAACGCTCGTCGTCGAAATGGAGGTCGAGCACCGACGTCAGTTTGGCTCGGTTCAGATTGGCAGTGTCTTGTTCACCGATCGTCGCGCTGTTTTTTCGTACCAGTCGAACGGTGCTTGGACTCAATTCGGTGAAGCAGACCTCTCAGCGGAACCTTTCGCCCAGTACGTTGACGGCGAACTACACGCAGTTTTCATCCCAGCGACGGACAGCGATGCAGTCCTTCAGCTCCAATCCGACTATATTGAGGAAGTCGAGTCGGTAACCGGTTTATCGAGCGCGATGAGCGTTCTTGGGAAAGCCGTGATCCGCCAGTTGACCCCGCTGAATGCACTTGCGATCGCATGTCCTCAAACAAGGTTCTGGTTGAAAACGAAAATATGGAACTCGGTGAGGACTTCGATGAAGAAGAGTTCCGCTTCGTCTCATGCGAGGACTGTTTCCGAATCTACGGCCGATATCGGCATGGGAAGAAAGCCTCATTGAACAAGTTATTCTCTGCGGACTGGCTCTTTGGTGGTGACCTTTCGTACGAATCCATAGTAGACTTCGACAACGAGGATGCATACGCGATACATCATACCCACAGCGGCCCTGTTCGCGTCCAAGACGCACTTCTTGTCCTGTCACACATCGGTTCTCGGTCCGGAGAGGTTGTGAGTACCTACAAGCACGATTACCAACACGCGCTCTGCTACGTGTTGGACGACACGGTGGTTGGATATCTTACTTGGGAACCTCACGAACGAGGGCCGATACTGTCGCAGTTGTATATCAGGGAGGAGTACAGAGGACAGGGACTCGCTGCCAATCTCGTTTCTGGTTGGTATGAGAACGTCTGCGATTCAGAGCACTACTTCGCAGATGAGCCGACATCTGGAGGAAAAGCTGTCCTCTCCTCAATAGGACACCTTGATAGAGCCTCCGGACCAGCACGCGAAGTTCATAATCTGACCCCCCTCGCGTTTGGGTAGAGGTGCTTCACTCTCCGATTTCGAGGCACTTTAGAAGATCAAAGAACAGCAGTTACCCCACGAGAAATGGGAAATAGGATTTGTGGGGTAACAAGAGAGCCGACATCGGCTTTCCCTTCACTCCAGCGAGAGAACAAAGCCATACGAGCAATCTACTGTTCCCAACAATCTCGACAGAATACGGCTCCTTCCATGTCCACTGGCGGCCGCCGTGGAGTGACGATCTCCAATCTCCCGCACAAGCAACTGCCATAGTGCCATCACAACCACCATGGCGGGTCATTGGC
>NZ_CP118160.1 GCF_028747785.1 Halosimplex aquaticum
GGCGATGCGCGTCACCCGTGACGCGCTCGCCGTCGCCCAGCCGATCTGGATGCTCGGTGACAGCGCCTACGACACGCTCGACTGGCACGACCTCCTGCTGACCGCAGGAGTCGTGCCAATCGCCCTACAACCCGCGAAACACCGACGATCCGCTCAATATCAAGTACAGAGTCGAAGACCGCATCGAGAAACACAGTGACGAGATTCAGCTCAAACAGTCGATCACAGACGAGACGTACAACCGCCGGAGTCAGGTCGAGCGAACGAACGATGCGGTCAAGGACTGCGGCCTCGGGACGCTACGCGCCCGAGGCCGCGTCCACGCCCGAGCGCAGGTGTTCCTTGCGCTGCGTTCGACTCGTCGTCGCCGTCACCAACTACGAACGAGGTGACAATCCGGGAAGCACCGTCATCACGGTATGAGATGGATTCTATGACACCCTCTAAGGAAGCTAAGAGGGATGGGGCAAGGCTAAAGCAGGCCCGTGTTTATACTCTATGTAGGAAACGCAGGTATGAGTACTATAGAACGATTGCAAAATATACGCCAGAGTCTCTCGACTCGAGAAAGTCGACTCCTTACACGACTCGCTGGCGCGGGTCACCAGATCATCTCCGTCGACGACATCGAGACGACGCTGGAGGTCCCCCCGAACACCGCCCGCGAGATCGCCTCCCGGCTCACCGAAAAGGGCTGGCTCGACCAGCTCTTCCCGGGCACGTATCTCATCATTCCACTCACTGCCGGCGAGGAAGCCGTGTACACAACCCACGAGTACCTCATCGCCGCCCACGTCGCCGAGCCGATGTACATCGGCTACTATAGCGCCCTCAGCCACCACGGGCTGACCGAACAGGTCCCCCGGACGGTGTACGTCGTCACGCCGACCCGGGCGCAAAGCCGAGAGATCCACGGCGTCCCGTACCGCGTCACGACAGTCACCGAGCGGAAATTCTTCGGCTTTGAGTCGACATCGATCGAGGGCACGACCGTTCAGGTCAGCGACCTGGAGAAGACGCTGGTCGACTGTGCGGACCACCCCGAGTTGTGGTGGCCTTCGGGAACTTGCGACCGCGATGCGAACTGCCGACGAACGGGGCTGCGACTGGGACACGGTCGGTGAGTACCTCGGACGCCTCGACAACGGTGCTGCGACCAAGCGAATCGTCTACCTCGCCGACCAGCTCGGCATCAACCCCCGCCCGTGAGGAACTCGTCGCGTCGTTCACGAGTGGGTACTCGCTGCTGGATCCGACGCGGCCCGAAACCGGATCGACCGACAGCACGTATCGCCTTCGAATCAACGTCGAGCCAGCCACGCTAGAGCCGACGGAGTCCTGACCAGGGTGCGAAGTCAGCATACCTTCAGTCTCCGGCACTGAGAACGGGGCTGTTCTACGACGAACTATCGGGTTGTACCACCATCGACGGCGTCGAGATCGGGTTCGTCGAACTCGAGTGCTTCCGCGACAGCTTCAGGAAGCTCCGGACGGGGCGCCGATTCGTGGCGTTCGATTTTCTCGGTCTTCCGCGTGCTTTCGTAGAGAGCGCGTGCGACCAGAAGCCCACGGAGATACTTGTAGTCGTGGAGGACCTCGGCGCCCCGCTCCGTGAATCCGTAGAACTGGGAGGGGAGATCACGTTTTCCCTCGCTTGGTTCGTACGTGTAGCGTGCGAGGAGCCCGGCGTCGATCAACGTCTCCAACTGGTCTTTGATGGCCGCCTGGCTCTTTCCCGTCATATACTCGAGTTCGGCGAGCGACATCAGATGGGCGGGGTGGCCCAGCAGCTCCTGGATGATGAGATGGCGCGTATCCTGGGACAGCAGCTTGAACAGCCGCTGCTGTTCCGCGAACGGCCCTGCATCGGCCGCGCCAGTGTCGGTTTCGCTCATACGTGATGGTACGAGATAGGACGCTATAACAGTTAGGGTTGTCCAAGTTGGTTAACTCAGAAAAAACCAAAGTGATTCAGAAGGAATAAGGTGGTGTGGTTTGAATCAGCAGCTAATGACTGACTCAAGCCCGCCGCCGGACGCTGGGGAGATTATGACCGTTGTTCACGAGGCCGTCGGGGGCATCGAACTTGAGCCTGCAGAGAAACGGGAAATCTGGCGGTTCACCCAGCGTGAATTGCCGTATCTCTGGAGTCAGCGGACATCGTATTTCATCTTGGGGAGCTATCGCGACCCCTATATCCGCCGGCTTCACGCCGTCCAAAACGAACTCACGAAGCAGCTCGGTGCCTATCCGTTCATCATGGGTGATCTCCTCGAACTTCCGACTGACCGCCTCAATACGTTCGATATCATGTTTTCGTTGCTCGCGACATACAGCGACTACATCGTTGGGGTCTTCGAGAAGGAGAGTGGTGGGAGAGGCGCCTGAATTGGGCGAAATCGATGACCCGCCGTATTTCGACAAGTCGTACGTGTTCCCACGTGATTACGCGTGGGTGACTGACGAGAACCTTGACTCGACACAGCACGTCATTCAGGCCGCCCTCGAGATCGCGTTCGCAGACGATTTGTCGGCGGATGAAGTCCAATCAAAAGTCGAGTCGCTCGTTGATCGCGCCCAAGAGAGCAGTCTCGACATCGACGAACAGGAGGTGTGGGATGTGATCGACGACCGGGCAGATGAGGGCGAAGAGCCGGCAGCGTACAGTTGGGTCCATCTCAACAAGTTCCGCAAATTCGAACTCCACGAGCGGTGCTTCCCGTGGACGACAGAGGACGAACTCCGAACTGTGGTTGACGAACTCCCGTCCCCGACGCCACGTCCGGAGTGGGAAGAGAGTGGGTAACAGTGAATTATCCTGCCCTACTCGCTTGGCGGTACACTCATCAGAGTGAGTTGGCCCGGTAGTTTACTCTCGGGTAAACTACTTTACTACGCCCGGTCGAACACATCGTTATGGATGCTGGTTCGGGTGTCGGCGACGACACGACACCACGCGAACTCGTCCACTTCATTACACAGCAGACACGATTTTCGCTTATCAGCGATATTCTCGCTCACCCCCAACAGCTCCCATCGATGTACGAACTCGAAGAGCTGAATCCCAGTGTGAGCGATGCGACCGTCTACAAGCACATCCAGAAGCTGATCGGCGCCGGCATCGTCACAGAGGTCGCCCTGGACGACGACCAGCGCCGGCAGGGGTATCCCTGGAAGTTCTACGGCCTCACCGAAGACGGCCGCGAGTTCTTGGAGACGCACAATCTGCTCGCCGCGGAGGAGACACTTCAGCAGATCTACGACACCATCGCCGATAAGCCCGAGAAGATGGTCAAATACGAGAACACACCCCGTCCGGATTAGGAGTGATTGTCAGAGAATAGGGAGCGATAGTCTGTCGTTAGTCCCGGAGATCAGCCACTGACTGACCGACTTCACGGACGTAGTCGCTCCGCTCAAGATCAAATTCTTCGGCTACGAGTCGAGGCTCATCGAGGGCACCGCCGTGAACGTCGCAGATGTGGAAAAGACGACCGTTGACTGTACCGACCATCCCGAACTCTGTGGTGGCATCCGAGAATTCGTACAGGCGATAGTCGTCGCGGAGGATCGAGACTATTCGTGGGCGACGGTCGTTGAGTGCCTCCAGCGACCCGACAACGGCGCTGCGACCAAGCGGATCGTCTACCTCGCCGACCAGCTCGGCATTGACCTCCCGGCGCGTGAGACGCTCCTCAAGTCATTCACGAGCGGGTGTCCGCTCCTCGACCCAATGCGATCCGAACAGGGAAGCTACGACAGTGAGTATCATCTCCGAATCAACGTCGACTGGGAGAGACTCGGTTCGATGGAATCCTGATGCCAGGTCGGTCCGAAAGGTAGCGTGAATTAAGATGCTCCTCCAAGTACAGCGAATCAGGTAGATGGGTCACGTCTATTATCACCAACCGGCGACAATCAGTTCTCTCTTGATTTTGTCCACGAGGCTCCATCAGAGATCGTTGCCAGGATTGTCGAGTACGACGATGACGTGGCGGTGAAGGTTCGCAAGTACGATCTTGACAGCGAGTACTTCGGTATCTATACCTTCCGCGTCGGTGGTGGGGACGTCGGCGATCTCGAATTCGATCTTGGCGAGGCACTCTCAGAGATGGGTGCTGATAACGGTACCATCGTTGCCCGGCTCCTCGAGATCTATCAAGCACTCATAGCCCAGAACGAGGAAGAAGAAGGAGTTCCCGTTGAAGCGTACAAGAACATCGACATCGATGCACTCCCAGACGCGCTCAACCGGACATCGTGGGAGGGCAGCGCGACTGATGTTGCAGGCCGTCTCGCCTCAAATATCATTCTCAAACACGCGCTTCCGAATGGGAACCATCGGACTGCAGTTGCCCTGATTCAGTTCTACCTCCGTCGGATTGCTTCCGATTTCTCGATGCCAGAGACCTCCGTGGAAATCGACTCAGAGACATACGACTGGCGGGAGTGGGTAAACGAGTATATTAACGAGTCAAAACGACTCTTGACGGTTCGTCGGAAGAATGTTCTACTCAAACATCTCTCTGACTTCGGAGCGACAACGCTTGAGCGGAAACACGAGGTCCAGATCGACCTGACGGCATACGAGCTGGATATGTATCCCTCAGAAGCGAAAGCTGTCTACGCGACAGCGCACGAGGAACTCTGGATCGAATTCGTCGAAGAGGCAGTAGAGCGCACCGACAACCCCGAGCTGATGGAGACCCCTGGGCTATCCAAGGCGGAGTTCGCAGAGAAAATTCGGAACCTCGAGTGAACGGCGTGCGCTAGTCTTGGAGCATCGCGACTGTTCGGCCCGTCTCCTCGGCCTCTTCGCTCCGCGACATCCCGTATGTTGCGAGAGCCTCCTCAACCGCGTCGTCCAGATCCATTAGTCAAGCAAATCTTGGCTCTGCCAACGTATAAAGTCTCGCACGATTTGCGTTTATCATAGCATCGGCTAACTCGCCAACCGAGTAGGACCGATCCCGCAAACAGTCGATAACCCGTAGCTCCACTCCCTCATAGATTCCAATCTCTCCGATTTATGTATACGTATATCGGTGAGGATGGAATACAGGCTCTTGGCACTCAGGTCGGGGCGTCAAATGGTGAGGCGTTTGTACAAACGGATTTCGGAGAGGCAATTCGATCTGCGAGTCCGAACTACTCGAGAGGCGACGTGAACAGGCGCCGATACTCATCGAGCCACTCGATCTCGTGGTACGTCACGTCGTTCTGAATGTCGTATTCAAGCGGGAGTGGATCCGAACGGTGGGCTGTAAACGTGAGGTTGATCTCGATACAGGGTCCGTGCTCGGAGACGCACTCGAAGCCATCGTCAACGGGGTATACAACGCTAAACCAGCGAATCTGGAACCCAAAGTGGTCACACACATCTCTGACGACTGCAGCATCGCAATAGGGCGTGTGGACCCACAGTTCCCCGCCAGCGTACGCCTGATCTTTGACACACCAGACTGCATCAAGGGAGCGGAGAAACTCGGCAGCGCGATTGTAGTGCGCTTCAGTCAGGCGGTCCCACCAGTGGTACTCCTCGACGTCGTCAACGAGGAGCTGGAGGCAATCACCACACACATCATACGCCCGCTCACCAAGGGAGATTTCGTGGAGTTTGTCGGACTGGGTGGTGTTACACGCATCGCACGGAGGGGAAGCACCACTGCACTGGCATCCGGGGGATGATCGCTGTTCGGTGTGGTTGGAATACCCGCTGTTTGCACTCTCTGGCTTCTGAGATTCGTTTGAGTCGGTATTCTCGGTCATTGGTATCCAACCGAGAACCGTCAGTCACGCCGTGTGACTGGGCTCCCGGCTAGAACCGAACCGACGATCGGCCACTCATCTATCGTCACAGAGAGCAGGTTGGTGTAAATAGTTTCTGTGAATCCAATCGAGGACACCGGCCAGCACCCGGCTATCGACGACAGCCGATCCTAGACGATGAACGTCATATGTAACCGTATCTCGAAGTGTGACTGCCGTGCCTGTGAGTAACACACCCAAACTAATTTTAATACAATTGCCACGATATTTTCTGCTGACGTTCGATACACTCCTCAAACCGAGAGAGTTCAACACGATGATCATCACTCGCCTCACCCCGCGGCGTGCTCGTTCTCGCTTAGCCGCGGGTCCCGTGTTCGGCGAGTGCCTACAAGATCAGCGTGCGAAGAGCCCGGGCGCAAACCGCCGGATCCACGTCGACTTCGAATACGAGAGTTCGACGCAATCCGGCGACGGCCGGACACTCTCACCCGCATAACTCGGCCCCCATACGGACTACCCGTCACGGGTCGGGGAACACGGGATTGCCGCCTGCCTGTGCCCAGTACTCGCTCAGGACACAGCCTAATACGAGTGCGGGATGCCAGGCTCGCGGCTGATTGGTTTCCGTTCGTTTCGATACAGGGTCGAACGGGCTCCGTCCGCGCTGAGCGCACGGAAGTCGTTAGCCAACAGCCCCGCAGCGAGAGCTGCGGCTACGTAGAGCCCCGGAGTCTCCGCTGGCGAGGGACGCCGGACTTTGAATCCGGAGGTCGCCGGTTCGATTCCGGCCGGGGCGACATGCCGACGTGGTGTAACCCGGCGAGCATACGGCCCTGTCGCGGTCGTGATCCGGGTTCAAACCCCGGCGTCGGCGTGGATGCGTGGCGTGGCCACGTGGGGATACCCATCGAGGTAGGCAGCCCGTTGGTGCGATCAGCTGGATCGTTCCGACGATGCTGGGCCCAGCAGGGTCCGCAACCTACATGAGCCGGTGTGGTATTCCCGGGAACCTCCCGAAGTACGCCCCCGCGATGAGACGCGCAACCACGACTACTCGGTCGCGGTTGCGCAGTTGGAAAGTCGTACAGATAGATAATCAACTGCCGAACGCTCGGCAGTCCGGTAAGCCGATGGTCCAGCGGACGACGATCTGTGCCTTGGGCGCACAGGATCGAGGTTCGAATCCGCGTCGGCTCACTGTGCCGCGACTGGGTATTGGGGAACCCAGCGGCCTGCTATGCCGTGGCCGTCTGCTATCGGTCTCCCGGTTCGAATCCGGGTCGCGGCGTCATGACAACGAATGTCTGCCCTGCCTGCGAGGAGGAAGCGTTCCGTCACGTCCCGATCGGTGAAACAACGTCTATCGACACGATTGGAAGCGTGGAAATCTGCGTCACCGAGGACGGCGCATACTTCCACGGAACAAGGTGACCGCCATCCATCCCTGCCGTGACTGGGTGCTGATGAGCACATTCGCCTCGGTAGAGAGGGTCAGAAGCTGAGTAATGCGCGTCTTCCGGTGTCCCGGTGAGAAACGCGAGGCGGGCTTGTCGGAGCAAGTTCCGACGGAGATGGTGAGACATGCGGATAGGCGACCGCGCTCGGTGTGAAACCGAGAGCCGCGAGGCTTCGGAGTTCGACTCTCCGTCTCACCGTTGGCGGGATTTCCGTAGCTTGGTCAAGGGACTGCGTTGGAACCGCAGCGTCCGCAAGGACACGAGTGTTCAAATGGCTCTCCCGCCGCTGCGTGCCGAAGTGATTCGCAGAGTCGCTGGCAATTCTCGAATTGCGCCGCCATGCCAGAGTGGTCAAACGGACACGGTCGAGACCCGTGTGGTTAGTCCTTCCCAGGTTCGAATCCTGGTGGCGGCATCCGGCCATCGTGCCTGTAGACAATTCTCGCTTCACCGTTACGTCGCCGTACTCAAGTGGTCAACGAGAAGCGGTTCAGACCCGCTGGCGTAGGTCCTTCCGAGGTTCGAATCCTCGCGGCGACATTTTCTCCCTGTGGTCTAGCGGTACGATGCCTCCCTGTAGAGGAGGAGACGCACGTTCGAGTCGTGCCGGGGAGACTGCGGGACGGTGGAAGAGCCTGGCATTCACACACTCTCACCGAGTTTTCACCGGAGAGCCGGTGCGACGGTGAGAGTTCCTTCGTCTCACCTGTAATGAGAACACGCAGGTTCGAATCCTGCCCGTCCCACTGGCCGACGACTCGTTCCAGACGAGACCAACCCGCTCCAGTGGAGTAGCGGCCAAACTCACGGCCCTCTCACGGCCGAGCCCCCGGTTCGAATCCGGGCTGGAGCATTCTCCAACAGTCCGAGACCTCTCACTTCCAGCCGACGAGACTGAGGGACACGGACAGCTGTGGAGAACTAAGAGATGCCCATGAGTGAGTTCCGAATTGTGTGCTGCGGGATAGGATAATGGCAGTCCACGGGGCTCATATCCCCGAGGCCCAGGTTCGACTCCTGGTCCCGCAATGGAGGACAACAATGGGACTATTCGATACAGTCGAACTCTACGACGATGTCCACCTGCCAGAGTACCCCGAAGGGATTACTCCTGCCGAGGACGTCGACTGGCAGACGAAAGGCATCGATCGACCGACCATGGCCACATTTCGGATTACGGCGGACGGTCGGCTCCTCGAAGAGGAGTGGCACACCGAAGCGGTCCCGCCGGAAGACCGGCCATACGCGAGCCGTGACGACGTCGACGAGGAAGATCTCCTCTACATGGCCGGCTGTCGGAACCGAGTCCACGACGGCTGGATCGAACGAGACGACTACCACGGCCGCTTCGAGCTCAAACACTCCTTCGAGAATCTCGATACACTCGTCACGTATCAAGTGACGTTCACGCACGGGCAACTCGAGGGGTTCGAACGCCTGCGATAATCCGTGCGTATCCGCCGCACCTCAGCGCTTGATTTCGTCCCTACTGCGCTCCCGGAGTCTCCGTTGGCGAGAGACGCCACCCTTTCAAGGTGGAGGTCGGGGGTTCGATTCCCTCGGGAGCACTCGGGGGCTGGCCCTGACAGCGTTTTTTCCGTGTCTGACATAGCGGGCAGCCACGGATCCGTGACGCTGTCACGGTCGGCTTTCCCCAAGCGTGTGGTCGTCGAGGTGGTGCGTTTCTTCGCCTGCAAAGCACACCAACGGGAGTCATAGCCCGTCGCGCCACCGGTTGCCCGACCGCACGTGGCGACCGTCGAGTCGGAGCATTGCTTCGCTAGGAACTCGCAGGTTCAAATCCTGTCGGTGGCGCAGTCCATCGAGAACATCCCGGACAAAGAGCGTACGAGAGGACGCTCGACACCGGTCCCGCTCCGACAGTTTTCCGGTCGCCGTGTCGCCAGTGGCCGTCGATCTGGAGCGCTACGTCGATGGCACATTACGGGTTCGAATCCCGTCGTTCGCTCCAGAAATTGTCCGGCCACTCGTGTTCCCGTAGCTCAGTCAGGACAGAGCACCGGCCTTCGAAGCCGGGTGTCGCACGTTCGAATCGTGCCGGGAACGTCCAGCCGAGCGAAGCGAGGCTGGTTCGGGAAGTTTCTCCCGATACTCGCTGCTCACAGAGCGTGTGGGCAGCGATCGGAGTCGCCTGTTGCGGCTCCGGGTGATAGGATGGAATTCAACACGCCAAAGCAAACGGTCGCGGAGGCAACGCGGACCACCAACTATGAAGGTGGAGAAGCGTTCGAGCCTGCCGACCCCCGACTCGCACTGTACAAGCGCACGATCAACCAACTGCTGGAGGGCTCGTTCTACGAGACCGATGACGAGCAGCTGGCTGCTGTCGTTCACCAGTTCGATGCCGCCGCAAACGAGGATCCGGAGTTCGTCCTGAAGCTCGCAGCCTATGCGCGCCAGGAGCTCTACTTGCGGGACATCCCACAAGTGCTACTCGTACTGGCGGCCAACGACGACCGGTTCAAGGACGACTCCCCCGAGTCGCTCATCCGCGAATGGGCGCCGGCGATCATCCAGCGGATGGACGAGACGGCCACCGCGCTCGCGGTCCACGATCAGCTGTTTGGCGGGACTGCGCCGTGGCCGCTTCGACGCGGGATCGAGGACGCGCTGGTGGAGATGGCCGACGCCTACACGCTGGGCAAGTACGAGCTGTCGCGGCGCGAGGTGACGCTATACGACGTCTTCAACCGCGTCCACCCCACGCCCGTCGACGCCGAGCAGGAAGCGCTCTTCGAGCGGTTCATGCGCGGCGGCCTCGACAACTATCCCGACGTCGACCCGTTGCCGGCGCCCAACACCTGGGAGACGGTTATCTCCGAGCGCGGCAACACCCAAGCCGCCTGGGAACTGCTCATCGAGGACGACGAGTACACGTTGCCCATCTTCGCATCGATCCGGAACCTCCGGAACATGCTCGAAGCCGGCGTTCCGGAGGACACCGTCGTGGATCACCTCGACCTGGAGGCAGTCCGACACGCGCCGCTGTACCCGTTCCGGTACTACCAGGCCTACACCGCGCTGCAAGACGCGGATGTCCAGGCACCGACGGTCGAGCAGTGGCTCGAAGACGCAATTGATGTCGCGGTCGAGACGGTGCCTGGCGGATTCGGCGATACCTTTGTCGCGGTCGACCTGTCGGGATCGATGGATCAGCCGCTGTCCGCGAACAGCACGCTCCGATTGAAGGAGATCGGTGCGTTGTTCGGTGCGATCCTGGCCGACCAGGGTGCCGACGTCGGCGGGTTCGGCGACGACTTCCAGACCGTTCCGATGCACGTCGACACGCCAGTACTGCAGCGCCAAGCGGCGGTGTTGGCATTCGACGAGGACGTCGGGAACTCGACGAACGGCTGGAAGGCGATCAAGCACCTCCACGACCGAGGGGATGCTGTTGAACGGATCGTCGTCTTCACCGATATGCAGATCTGGGCCAACACGCCGTTCACGGCCCGCGATTCCCAGACGGTCAAAGACGCGTTCGATACGTATCGGGACGAGGTGTCTGCGGACACCGCGCTGTATCTCGTCGATCTCGCGGCCTACGGCGACCTGGTGACGCCAGAAGGCTACGAGAACGTCTACAACATCTCGGGATGGTCGGAGAACGTCCTCTCGTTCATCGAACACGCCGAGAATCCGAAGCAGATCATCGATGAGATCGAGGCGTTCGAACTGACCTAGCCCTGTTCGGATCTTTTCTTTGAGGATGCGCGAGTGGTGGAGTTCGGAAACACGCGGTCGTGCCACGACCGAGACGGGCGTTCGAATCGTCCCTCGTGCA
This sequence comes from Halosimplex aquaticum, assembly GCF_028747785.1. Lineage (GTDB taxonomy): Archaea > Halobacteriota > Halobacteria > Halobacteriales > Haloarculaceae > Halosimplex > Halosimplex aquaticum. Next base: position 11,035 of record NZ_CP118160.1, read on the forward strand.
CTCAGAGTACAGTTGTCGAACATCTGGCCCGTGAGACGCGCCTCAACGGAGATGATAATATGGCAGTATCCAATACCACCGACCTGACTCGACGACAATTGCCGTCGTGACGATTCGAATCCCCTGCGGCGCGGATGGGGACCTCGTCACTGACGCTGAGAAGCGTCTCTCGCGGCCCGAAACTATCGATAACGTCACGATTGACGAACTGGATAGTATCGAGCCACAGCTGTCAGCCACACACATCACCGTCGAAATTACGGTCCTATGGGCTACGGCGATTGGCGAGGAAGAGGTCAGAGACAGACTGGCTGGTGTCTCGGGACTTGAGTCAGTCAGACGGATTGCATAGGCCGTTCAGAACGGCATAGCCGAAAGTGTAGTAATTTATTTGACTCTTACCAAAATATTGGCACCTGATAGATGTACGAACCGTTTGATGAGACTGCTGCTAGAGTGTTGCTCGCAGTCAATCCTGGGGATTCGATCCGAACGGTAGCCCAACATCTCCACACCCCCTACGAAACGGTTCGACAAGCAGTCAATCAACTAGAGGATAGGGGGTATCTTCGATATGATGATGGACTGTTCGTGACCGACGATCGCGTCCGTAAGGCGGCACGAGACCTGCTGGTCACAAGTGCCGGCGTGAATCCACCGTCCATCGAAGAGGCGTACGTACTCCCACAGTTCGGTGACTGGCCCTTCGCCTTTACACAGGTGGACGCCGTCTACGTGTGGACTCAGGGCGGCTACCAGGTCGGTCGCGACCCTGACGACTACCCGCTCTTTCTTACCGTCCTCGAGGAGGATGCCGACGCCTGGCAGCGTTTTTTCGAACGATTTGGAATCCCGACAGGATTTGAGCGTCGACCGGAGGACTCGTTTGAAGCCCCTCTCCAAGTCGTCCTCGACGAGCGTTCGGTGCTCAACCCCGACCACGTCGAAGGATATCCAGTCATTTCTCGGGGCGAGACGATAGAGTTCATGCGGGAGCATTATGCGACGTTTCAGTCGGCACTTGCTATGCTCAATCGTATGTACGACGATCTCGATCTCGACGTTTCCTACCGTGAGTCAGAGAGAGAATGGTCGTGATCTTCACAGCACCAATTGAGTTCTCGACCTCCGCTACGGTGAGGTTTATTTGATTGCCGTTGGTTTGACATCGACGGCGTCCCCGGGTTGCTATTTTTGAATAGTTTGCTATTCATACTCTTCAGCCCGTGACGGGACGATATCTTATTAACCAACAAATCTATGCCGATGCGCGCTTTGTTGGTTAACACGAGGCGACCGCTGATGTCCTACGAGCCACCGACGCCGCCGGCGGAACTCCCGACAGACCTCGTCAATACGCTCAACGGGTCCTCTTCTGAGCAGCTCCAGCACGTTGCCCGCTACGTTGAAGAGCAGCTGAGCACAAAGCTCGCGAGGCACGTCTCGAAAAGGACTCAGATGAAAGCGAAATCGAAGAACGTCCCGACGATCTGCCGGACGACGTCCCGGCGAAGGCCACGATCACGATCAAGGAGATTAACGACAACCGCTACTACTACTGGCAGTGGCGAGAAGGCGAAAAAGTTCGTTCCCAGTATAAAGGCCCCGTCAATCCCGACGAGTAGAGGGTGGTGAACCGTAGCCGAGGGTTTTGTCAAGCGCAATTAGTAGCAGAGGACACACCCCACAGTGTGAATGGATTCAACCCCACCCCACAGTGTGAATGTGTCCGGTCAGCCCAGACAGGTAACACTCGGAGAGAACAGACCCACCCCACGTTTCCGTCGTAACTGGAGGTCGGTGGAGGGAACGCAGCCACGATTGAGGGGGTCAGACCCCCCACGTTTCCGTCGTTTCGTCACCCCGCCCAAAGTCGATTATTGGGAGGACAAGACGACCTCGGATCACCCACCCCACGTTTCCGACGTATCGGGAGATACACTCGTGATCAGGGGTGTGGTCAGCGACCGAAACGGGAGCTAGGCCAAGTCTTCCAACCGGCTGTCCCGGAGGACAGATTTCAGCACGATGCCGGTGTCCTGAACCAGCCGGTGCTCGAGATAACTGCCTTCACCCCGGCCACCACCAGTCCGAGTTGATTCAACGACACCGAGGAACGCCTGCTCTTTCAACAGTTCGTAGACGCGGTGCTCGCTGAGAGTCTTCGCGTCAGCCTTCTCTGTCGTCGCCTGATACCGTTCGTAAATCCGGTTGGTAGAGAATCCATCCTCGTTCGGATTCTCTTCGGTGAGCAGCGCGAGCGAATAGAGGATGAATTTGACCTGGGTCGTCGACCCACGTAGCAGCTCCTCGAACCGATCGATTTCGGCCCACTCCTGGGCATCGCGAACGTGTTCCTCGACGACCGTCTCGACGTTTTCTCGCTCGGCTAGTTCCCCGGCGTGACGAAGAATTTCGATTGCCTTTCTGGCGTCACCGTGTTCTTGGGCGGCTAGTGCCGCCGTCAGCGGGATCACATCATCCGAGAGAACGCCATCGTGGAACGCGTCCCGTCGGTGCTTCATAATCTCGCGCAGTTGATTCGCGTCGTAGGGTTGGAAGACAAACTCCTCCTCGCGAAGACTGGACTTGACGCGTTCGTTCAGCTGGTCGCGATACTCGATCTTGTTACTGACTGCGATGACGCCCAAGTGGCAATCAGCTTTCCCCGATTCGCGGGCCCGCGACAACTGCATAAGAATATCGTCGTCATCGAGTCGGTCCACCTCGTCGAGGATGATGATAACTGACTCGTAGGCAGTATCCAGAATCTCCCAGAGATAGTCGTAGTATTCACCGCTGCCAATCCCTGCGCGTGGAATATCGAAGTCAGTCTCGTCCGTCTCGTTGAGTGAACGAGTTACCGTCCTCGCGACGCGTGTCTGTGTGTTGTGCTGCGCGCAGTCGACGTAGACCGTGCCGACGGACACACCGTTCGACTCCGCGGCTCGGCGGGCTCGTTCGGTGACGTGACGGGCAACGAGCGACTTCCCGGTTCCCGTTTTGCCGTAAATAATCACGTTGTTGGGCGGATCGCCACGAACGATCGGCCTGAGTTCAGCAGCAACGGCCTTGATCTCGCCATCCCGGCCGACGATACGGCCGCTTTCAGGGACGTGGCCAACCTTCAGCAGTTCCTTTCGAGCGAAAATGTTGGCTCGGTCGGGGTCGTCTTCATCAAAGTCAAAGAGGGGATCGTCAGCGGGATCCTCGTAGCGTCCGTCGAAGTCAGAGAGTTGGGACGGTTCCTCAGCCATCAATATCAGATATCGCGGATGGGACCTACTTAATGATTTGGCTACCTCGACCAGAGTGTAAATCGGGCTATGGTCGTCTTCTGATGTTTCGTCGCTGGCGTATCATCCTCACAAAGGTTCGAGTCGGTCCCGAGTGAAATCGGATTCGGAGCAAGAGTTACCGACGCAAACCGGCACCCCCAATCCAGAGTGAAAGCGCCGGACCGGAGCGGGTTTGACACACCCCTGGTCAAGAGTGAATAGCCCTCCATCCGGTGAGCAGCGTACTTGGTTGAGACGACACCCCCCGTCCAGAGTGTATCTCCCGAACTGGGGAATCAATCATTTCTATGAGAGGACACATCGGCACTGGATGTCTGACGCACGGCAGACACCCCTCGTCCAGAGTGAAAGCGCCGGTGTGACGAGCTGGAGTGGAGTGTGAATCTCGAATGATGGTGACGAGCGTTCGTCGGCACCCCCAGTCAAGAGTGAAGACGCAGGTCAGATCTCCAGCCGAAGTAAAGCAGGGTACAATCGGAACTGTCGGGATCGAGTATCTTGATTCCGATTGATGAGGGAGATCGGGAAATACCAATCCCGATTTTGGCTTTGATGCCGGTTCGGTGGTTGGTGAATAGTCAGAATGACGATTGTTCCTTCAACGTCTCATAATACGCGGACGATGGAATCGAACCCCCACACCCCTCGTCCAGAGTGAAACGCTACGAGAGTCCCTCGGCTCACCGGGCGGGAACCACACGACGAGTCGGCTGGGAAGTACCGAAATCACAAGACGTGAGACGAGTATCCCTCGAACAGCAGTCGTCACACAGTCGAAGATCCTCCAAACATACCAACCTGCATAGTATTACCTAGAAGTTTTATTACTACCTACCCCCTACCACTCTCCAAGTGCATTCAGCACAGGAAAGAGGACGAAGGCGGCATTCGTCCGGGTGGTTTCGAACCGCTGCTCGTGTTTGCTGTTCCATTTCTTCCGTGTTCTCTCGTCTCAGGCAGTCTTACCGTGATTCTTGCTGAGCTTCTCCCACGAGAACCCCCGTTTCCCGTGGACCTCACCCCACTCTCTTGATTGGTTTTCACTCTGGACGAGGGGTGTGTGGGCGAAGTATTCTCTCCAGGTCCCTTCCGTGTCTCCACTCAGCATTAACCAACAAACCTCCCGATACCTCGATAGTGTTGGTTAACCTCTCTCAATCTCGGTGAAGGCGGCCAAGTCCGTTTCCCGAGTTTCCTCGATCTCGCGTTGAATCTCCGTCCGATCCCAGCCAAGCGGTGCCAGCACACTCTCGACCGCTCTGACGAGTTGCGTCTCGTAGTACGACGCATCGTACGACTCTACCTCTTCGTGGGCCAACGCGACCCGCTCTCGCGAACTCTTCTCGTCGTCGACGACCACGTACTCGATGTCCTGTCCCGGGTGGATAGCGAGGTCCTGGTCCCGAGCCCGCTTCAGCGCCGCCACGTTCTGCGTGTTCTGCGTGTACCCTTCCAGCGGCTTGGAGACACGATTCCGTTCGACGAGCTGCTCGACCGGCACCGTTCCAGCGTGGAGGCGCTTGATCGCGTCCTGAAGACAGTCAAATACGGTGTCCGGTGACCGCGTGGCATCGAGCCGTTCGAGACAGTCCCGCTGGACGTCCTCGATGAACGGCGGGGTCGAACGCTGTCGGGCTTCGATACCTCTGACCTTGAAGTCGTCGTCGCCGGCGACCTTCCCAAAGTACTTGGTCAGCGCGCCGGCGTCGCTCTCGCGCTGCGGCACGAACGCCACCCAGTCGTACTGAGCTTCGTGTTCGAGTCGAATCTCGACGCAGTCGGTGATCTCCGTTGCGAGCGTCTGGAGGTCCTCGCGGTCATCGTCGTCGACGTCGGGATGCGGGGTCACCCAGATGGAGTCGACGATGCCGTGGACGACCCGCCAGCCGCCGGCTTCCAGCCGCTGTTTCGCCGTCAGTAGTATCTCGCGAGCAAACGCGTTGATCGCCTCGTGGCACTCGATGCGGCCGAACTTCGCGTTGCTGAACCCTTGATAGCCGAAGCAGGCGACGAGGATCCACTTTAGCGCTCCCGACCGTCCCTCGAGTTCCGCCAGCCGGTCCTCGTTGGGGTCGTCCCGTTCTTTCTCGTGACGGATGGCCGCCTTGATCTCGTCGCGAGCGTCGATGATCGGCTGTAGCACGTCGACGAGGTAGCCCTGGTCGTCGCAGATCGAGTATCCGAGGCCGGGGACGTCGTCGCGGTCGCCGTGGCAGTCACACCGGATGACGTCCGGTGAGACGTTCCGGGTACAGATGATGTTCGGATACAACGAGGAGAAGTCGAGTTCGTGGACGTTCTCGTGGAGGCCGACCTCGGGCGCGAAGATGAACCCGCCGCGGTCGGCGTCATGGAGCGTCCCCATCGGCTTGTAGAACTCGTGGCGCCAGGAGTTCCATGGCACGAGGACGCCACGGTCGTGGGCCTCGCAAATCTGGATCGCCGTCAGCACGTTCCCGATCGACGCCCACGCAAGTTCCTGGACGGGCTTCTTTGAGCGCGACACGAGGTCGAGGACGCCGTCGAGGTTCGTCTCCCCGTAGAAGAACGTGTTCGACTCGTCGATAATCACCCGGCCGGGCACGTTGTACCGCGCCGGTGAGTGACCGACGCGGCCGTAGCTCGAGTACGTCGACCGGCTCGCGAGCTGCTGGAAGTCGATGTCCGGCCATCGACTCAGCGAGAAGTCGTCGACGCCGGCGTCCGTCGCCATCTCGTACAGAGTAGGGACGATCTCGCTCGTCGAGCAGACCAGGACGTCCGGATCGTGTGCTTCGAGCGCCCCCTGGACGGCGGTCAGGATATCCGTCGGCGAGCCGGTGACGGTGTCGCCGGCGACGGACAGTTCCCCGTAGACGTCGTTGCTCGTTTCGGTCACCGGCACGCTAAGCCGGAGCGTCGACAGCTCGCTCGCGGGTGTCGGATCGGCGCCGGTCTCTAGACAGTATCGGAACTCCCGCGAGAAGTCGACGTTGAAGCAGGCGAGATCCCCGACCGGATACTCCGACAGCTGACGCGCTTTCCGGGCGAGTGGGGTGACGCGGTCGATGTGGGCGACGTCGACCGCGAGAACGGTCTCCTCGGCCCGTCGAAAGCCCGGCCGTCGCGTAACCATTTCGGTCGTGACGACGTCCGGGTGCTGGTCGTACACCGACTGGAGTGTCGTGAGGTCGAGGTCGGCATCAGGGTCGCGACCGGCCACGTAGAAGCGTGGGGTGTAGTCATCGCGCTCGGTCGCGACGGCGCCGTCGGCGGTTGCCTCCCACTCCAGGACGCGGCCGTCGTCCAGGAAGTCGATGCTGAACGGCATCGTCACGGGTCCGAGTCTGATGGAGCGGCCTCCTTGTCATCACGTGCTGCGACCGCGGCCTCGAGTTCCTCGAGGCGTTCCTCGTGGTCGTCGAGGCGGCCCTCCTGTTCGAGATCAATGCTGAGCAGCGCCGGCAGCAGCGGGTTCTGGTGGTTCAACAGCCCGCTCGCGTCGGCGTGCTTGCGGGCGTACTCGAACAGCTGGTCGAAGCGCGGTTGGTCGCGACGCCGCAGTGCCCGCCGGAACTCTGCCCAGCGCTCTTCGATGGCCCGCAGCGCATCTCGGTAGGTTGGGTTCGTACGCCCCATCGCTATCGGCCTCCTGTACCGCTCGCCGTCCACGCATCGAGCAAGGGGTCCGCGGTGGCCGCCACCGTCTCACCGTCAGCTGTGACGCCTGTCCCGACGCCCTCTGGGGTCGGCGTCGGCGCGGCCGGCGTCGTAGGTTCAACGCCGACCTGCGTGGCGCGTGCCGCGAGCAGCTGCCGCCAGTACGCGAACGTCGTCTGGTAGTACGCGCCGTCGTCGACGGGATAGACGAGCGTCTCGAAGTCCTCGCCGACGACCCGTGGGCCCATCCGCGTCTGCTCGCACTCGAGGTGATGGTCGGCGACCGTCGCGACTGGCTCGGTGAATTCGTTTTGTTCGTTTCGCGTAACGAGCACCGGGATGTCGTACCCCTTGGCGTAGGTCGCTAACCGGGCAAGGGTGCGGGCTTGGAGGGTTTTTGCGTGAGTCTCGCCGAGGGTATCGTCGGCGCGGTACTGGGCGTCGACGGCCGGCGCGACGATGAGGGCGGGTGTGTGGGGGGACGTTTCCTTGTCGCGACTTGGTGCCCGTCGACCGGCCGCCCCGGCATCGGTGGTGGACATTTGGATCGACTTGTTCACTGCCGTCGGGAGATCACAGACGGCGCCGTAGTGCTGGTAGGCGGTAAATCCGCGTGCCACGTGGATTCGGTTGAGCAACCGTTGACTGGGGGCTATCTGCGTCAGCGTGGCCGTCGTCGCATGGCCGTTTGCGTCAATCCAGAAAGCGGGCCCGTCGTGCAAGAGGAGATGATCGAGTACCAATGACTGAAGGATCGGAACACCCCGATCACCTTCGACATCGAGGAGCGTGATACCGTCATCAAGGGAGGGAAGCAGCATTCCGTCCGTCGCGGGATCGGCTTGATTAGCCAGATTCTGGTTGCGGTCAGCGCTTCGTTTTGGCTGGTCTACCGCCAATCGGTTCGACGTCGATGTGGAGCGGTCGGGCATACTCCAGTAGATGGCCACGTACCAGATAAGCCGCGGCGTGTCGCTTCCGCATTTCCAAGGAATGACTGAGTAATGCGGTAAATCGGACTCAGGCGCTGGATATTGGCGATCGTCCGAAGGTTTCCGAGAAGGCTTCCAAAATGACTTTGATTCGAATGACTCGTAACGAGTGGGCCATCCTTTCAGGCTGGGTCTGAGCGACAACACGGCCCCACAATCCAGACGCTATGGCTCGTCTGGATGTTCCACCGCCTCTAGACCGGCTTCGATAATCTCTTGATAGGCTTCTTCGAGGTCCTTGTCCTCTTGTTCGGCGTAGTCTTTCACCCGCCCGTTCAGTGTGTGCGAGATGTCGATGTTCGGTCGCATCGTTTGTGTCCAAAAGACATTTAGACATTCAGGCACAAATGTCTGTTGTCGTGAGGCGAACCAATACGTTCGCGGTGCGACCACTCTCCGAGCAGGATGAGCAACTGCTCCGCGAGCTGTTGGACGCCTCCGCCAGCCTGTGGAACGAACTGAATTACGAGCGCCGCCAGAACTTCTTCGACGGCGACTCCGTATGGGATACTGCCGACTACCGCAAACAGTACGTCGGTGTCCTCGGGTCCGCTACTGCCCAACAAGTCATCCGTAAGAACAGCGAGGCGTGGCGGTCGTTTTTCGCCGCCTGCGAAGATGGCGAGGACACAGCCCCTCCCGGTTACTGGGGCAACGAGGAGGCCGGTAGAGAGTTGCGGACGTACATCCGTAATGACTCCTACACCATCGAAACTGGTGAACGGAGTCGCCTCGAAATCCCGGTCGGCCAAGACCTGAAAGATGAGTACGGACTTGGCTACTACGACCGCCTGCGGCTCGAAGTCTGCGGCGCTCCCAAGTGGGACGGCGAACAGGGCCGATTGGAACTGTACTTCGACGAGATCGACGACACGTTCAGAGCCATTCAGCCTGTCACTGTCCCGGATTCTCGACAGGATTCACCACTGGCTTCCGAAGAAGCCGCTCTGACGTGGGCGCGAACAATCTCGTCGCCTGTACCACAACCACCGGCCAACAGTATCTCTACGAGGGACGCGACCTGTTCGCCCGCTTCCGTGAAACCACCGAAGAAATCGCGAGGCTCCAATCGAAACTCCAAGAGGGCCGAAACAGCAGTCAGCGGATTCAATCCCTGTACCGCAAGCGAACGCGCCGCCGCGACCACGCCCAAGACGCTCTCGTGCGGAATTTGATCGAGCGACTATACGACGAAGGTGTCGATACGGTGTACGTCGGCGACCTTACGGACGTGCTGGTGGACTACTGGAGCGCGGAAGTGAACGAGAAAACCCACCAGTTCTGGGCGTATCGCTCGTTCATCGATCGTCTCGCCACGACCGCCGAGGAGTACGGTATCACGGTCGAAGTCCGCTCAGAAGCATACACGACGGCGGAATGTCCAGTGTGTGGCGAACGAGAGAAGACGGAACGAGACGGTGACGTGTTCCGCTGTTCGTGTGGCTATGAGGGGCACGCCGACCTCGGTGCGTCACGGACATTCCTCGAACGACAGGCTGGCGTAAATCTGGACGTCGGGTCGATGGCACGGCCTGTGCGCCTCACGTGGGACGACCATATCTGGTCGGAGTTATCACGCTCTCCCGAGAGGGCCAGTCCCAACGAGGAGCGCACAAACCGGAGTACCCGCACGGGGAAACTTGCCTCCGTGGGTGCGGCATAGCCAATATCCCCACCGGAGGAATCCCATTCCCCTAAGGATGGGAGGATGTCAATGGGCGCGATCTGGGCGAGTGTCGTCGTCGCGTGTCCGTTTGCGTCGACCCAGAAGGCGGGCCCGTCGTGCAGGAGGAGATGGTCGAGCACGAGCGACTGCAGGATCGGGACGCCGCGGCCTCCCTCGACATCAAGCAGCGTGATGCCGTCGTCGAGCTGCGGCAACAGCATCTCGTCCGTAGCCGGATCGGCCTGGTCAGCAAGGGACCGATTGCGGTCAGCCCCCCGTGTCGGCTGGTCCACCGCCAATCGGTTCGATATTGAGTGTTCTCCCATACTCGACTAGTTGTCTACGTTCCCGATAAGCCGCGGCGTGGCGCTTCCGCGTTTCAGGGAAGGGCTGGAAGGTATGTAGAACCGGACTCAGGCAACGGATTTCTGCCATCGTTCGACCGTTTCCGAGAACGTTTCCAGAGAGGAAGGCGGACAGCAGTGTAGGATTAACCAACAGTCCGAGGGATCACAGCTCAACTGTTGGTTAAGACTCTCTGAACCTATGGTGATATCGCCCTCACGTAATTCTGCTGACGGCCCCGCATATCCCCCCGAGCCTACGATCTGATGTGATCGACGATTGTTCTCAGCGCGGTTACATCGTCGATATTGTACTGTTTGAGTCGATCCCAGTCTGGTTCTTCGCCGTCGAGGAGATATCGTGTGTACTTGCTCCCGACCACAAATCCATCGACGGTCGGGTCTTGATATTCAAAGCCGAGTGCGCTCGCTACGACGTCCAATTTATGCCGATTGAAGGGCCCGAAGAGTTCCTGTTGTGCAGTTATCCCGAGGTCGTGTGCTCGCTCCAGATGGTCGATCCCCTCAGTGATGCCGTGTTCGTCGAATCTCCGACTGAGACACTGTTCGTCGAAGTAGTTCCCTCCGTAGTAGATGATTGGCTCGGAGCCATGATCATTAAGGTACTCAGACAGTTCCTGAAGGAGTGCTGACTCGTCGTCCGGATCGAAGAATTGTCGGTACGCATCGTTCTGGTAACTGTAGGTGCCGACCAGCCAGATCCGATCCTGCTGAAGGTCCGTTTCTATGTCCAAGAGGAGAGGCTCCGTATCGTGAAGGTCGTTGAAGGCGGGCTTGTTTAGAATCACGACCTCATCGTTTTCGAAAGCCTCTCGATGAGCAATCCACCGGTCCACGTGCCATGACGAGGCTCCAGGGAGGGCTTCGAGTTCGGCACGCCGTTCTTCGGTAATCTCATCTGGGTTAGTGATCCCTAACTCACTGAACTGTTCCACTCGGTTTCTCCCGACCTGGACGAGATCAGTCAGCCGGCTCCCTAGCAGATGGCCAGTGTCGTAGAACTCGTACTCGATAGACTCGTTTGAGGCGTCGATGGTGATGAGTGCGTACCTTCCAGGGTCGTCTACTCCGTCGTGGGACGCAATGTTGATCACCGTGCCGTACTCGAGGGTTTCAGTTCTGCCTCCGAATTGATGGCAATGACCGCAGACGGTGACTGGGGGCTGGATGTCGTCTATGAAGCTCCTGACGGCCTTCGACCCGATATGTTGTTGCCCGAATCGCTTCCCGATATCGAGAATGCCGAAGGGAGGAGTGTGAGTGACAAGAATCGGAGTTCTGTCTTCACAAGCGGCGCGTTGTTCGGAAAGGTGCCGTTGGACGTCGTCCTCGATATAGGTGATGAGACCAGGTCCCTGGGTTGATCCTTCCTGGCCGATGAACACGAGATCCTCGTAGGTGTATGGAGTCCTGTGGAGGTCGGTGGTAAATTCCGAATCGAATTGCGGACCGGTTGACGGGGGGAAGTCGTCGTTTCCTCGGACATAGAGTGATTGTTGGTGCTTCGTGAGGCGAGCAAGTTCTGCAAGATGATCTGTGTCAGTATCGGCGTTTTTGAAACGTGAGAGGTCGTCGCCGGCATACAGTAGTAAATCTGGAGTTGGTTCTACAGTTTCGAGAATGGTGTAGAGATCGTCAATAGGTTGAGAGCGCCAGTCAGATACGGCGAGAATGTGGGTCATTTTGTTTGAGCGTAGTTAGTGTAGCCTCTTCTATCGTTTGTTTAGGTGTACCGTTTGTCATTAGGGGATTCTTCGCCCCGTTGTAATTAACCAACAACTCAGACTCATCGGGGCAATATGTTGGTTAACAGCGAGATTCCTGTGCGATTACGTTGAAGATGCCTCCCCTCCAAACTCCTCGGTATGTGTGGCCGAAACTCGCTCTTCATCGACCAGGCTGACCTCGAGGCTCGCTTCGACGCCGAGGTCGTCGCGGACGGCGGGTACACCCCCCGATACAATATCGCACCTGGCGACGACCTCCACATCATCACGAACGAGGCTTCAGACGAGATCGACGCCTCCCACTGGGGGCTGATTCCGTTCTGGGCGGACGAACCCGAGGAGGGCATCATCAACGCTCGCTCCGAGACTGCCGATGAGAAGAGCGCGTTCAAGCGGGCGTGGGAATCACGTCCCTGCCTCGTCCCCTCGTCAGGATTCTACGAGTGGAAACCGCCGAACGGCGGGTCGAAGCAGCCCTACCGGATTTACCGGGAGGACGACCCCGCATTCGCGATGGCCGGCCTCTGGGACGTCTGGGAGGGCGACGACGAGACGATCTCGTGCGTCACGATTCTCACGACGGAGCCGAACGACCTGATGAACTCAATCCACGACCGGATGCCGGTCGTCCTCCCAAAGGATGCTGAGTCCGACTGGCTCGCCGCAGATCCGGACACCCGCAAGGAACTGTGCCAACCGTACCCGAAGGACGATCTGGACGCCTACGAGATCTCGACGCGGGTCAACAACCCCGGCAACGACGATCCCCAGGTCATCGAGCCGCTAGACCACGAGCAATCGGGCCTCGGCGAGTTCAGTTCGGGGTAGGTCGCGGCGTCACGGTCACTGCATCGGTGACGCAGCTGCCGAATCGACGAGCGAGTACTCTCGGTCTCGACTCGTCCCTTCCGCCTCGAGGAGGTTGTACTGCTCCATCTTCGAGAGGTACGTGCGGATAGTCCGTTTCGTCCGCGGATCATCGACGTCCTCGGAATAGTGCTCGTGGATCTCGCTCGGGCCGACCGGCCCGTGCTCGCGAACGATATCGTAGACGACGCGCTGGTGCGGTGTGAGCGAGTCGAGGCTCTTCTGCTTAATTTGGGCCCGGGCATCCTCGGCGGCGTCGAGGAGAATGTCGTCGGTGATGCGCTCGTGGTTCTCGCGATCAGCCTTGCCGGCAGCCGTTCGGAGGATGCCGATTGCGAGGCGTGCGTCGCCGGCGGCCGCGTCGGCGATGCGGTAGAGTTGGTCGTCGGTGATGACGTCCTCATCGAGTCCCCACTTTGCCCGCGCACTCAGGATATCGTACAGCTGCTCGTCGTGGTACTTGTCCATCCGGACGTGTTCGCTGGAGCGTAGCCGGCTCACGAGGCGGTCGTCGACGCGGCTGAACAGCTCCTCTTCCTTGTTCGCGATGCAGATGATCGCGAATTGCGGGAGGCTGTGGAGGTCGTAGATGACGCTGGGGTCTTCAAGCTGGTCGACCTCATCGAGGATGACGACGGTTCGCGGGCCGTCATGCTGCTGGAGGCGATCAACGAGTTCGTCGTGGGGCGTCGACTGCCGGTGGATGTCGATGGTCGCGCCGAGGTCGTCGAGGATCTGGTAGAGCGTCCGAAATCGGGTGTAGTTACGCCAGCAGTTGACGTAGGTGGTCTCGACGTCGAGGACCTCTTCCCTGAGTCGTTCGGTGACGAACTTCGAGATGCAGGTCTTGCCAGCGCCGCTGGGTCCAGTGACGATGGCCGTGTCGGCGGGTTCACCGTTCGTGATGGGCTCGAGAACGCTAGAGGTGGTTGACCTCGGCGTCGCGATGCTCAACTTCCCGAGGGACGAACCCGGCGCGGAGAACGCGAGCATCGCGGATCATCGTTACTTGATAGACTGATATTTTGGCAGTACTAAAAACGTGACCGGGTTGCTTCCGGAAACACTCCATTTAGCCCCCTGAACCTAACTAAATCCTCGCGCAGTAACGCGATTCCTGTTCGTGGAAACTCAAGGTTTCCGGGATTTCCGGAATCAGGTCACGGGCGGGAACTCGTCACACCAGGATTTTGCCAGTCGTCGGCTTCGTGTTCACTCCAGGGGATGAGGTATACTCCGTTGTCAGCGTGACTTTGACAGTCCAGCTCATCCATCAAGTTATTCCACCGTTCTTCGATCGTATTGCCGGACTGCTCGAGGAGTGACTTATCGAGTTCGTCGATCAACTGCTCTTGGAGTTTCTGGTGTCGTTCGCTTCCGTACTCGCCAAAGACACCCTCATATCCTTCCCCTCGGAGTAGTCGAACGAGTGTCGTGATACGGAGGGCTCGGTCCTCGCTTATGTCAAATTCCTCTTCTAGTCGCATACACATCCTGCCAGCCCAATCAGATGCGCCCATACTCCCCCCTCTTGTCGTCAGTATAATAGATGTTCGTGGGCCCAGACTAGAAGCAGTCAGGACATTCCCATACGTACCCCCGACTCTTGCGCCGGTCGCTTTTTGGCATTTGAAGAGACTCACAGAGGCCGCAGGTCTTGAATTCGGATTCGGGAATTAGTTCTATGAGCTTCTCCTTCCAGATCCGAATTTCAGTCTTCTTGATGTTGTTTCGTTCGTTCTCTACCTTGGAACTGTTCCTGTTGAATTCCCACTCTCGATTTTCGTTACGGCGCCATTCAGCCAATATTCGGAGGACCTCGTCTTGTTCGTCCACGCCATCAAGATCCTCTTGGCAGTCCTCCACGACATCTCGCCGAATTTTCGGTTCCACCTTGTCCCAGACCGCGGGGTTGCTTCCATCTCCTTCGTGCCGCTCTTCCTGGCGTTTTTGCTCGTCTTCCAGCTCCTCGATTCTGGCATCAAGAGACTCTCGTATCGGGGTGAGATCGGGGATGCTCATACGAAGATACCACGACTGGAACGTCATAATATTCTGGTGCTGTACCGCTTCTGTCTGGTTTAAACAGGTGTTGCGAATCGCCTGATTCTATCGTGTTCAGCTCTCACGATCAGCGATCCATCCTGGATTGACACTATTCTCTGGGAATCAGGTGTCGTTTGACTTCTCTAGAACAATGATTGCAGAGTGCCGCTGGCATCGGGAGCGTATCTGGGGAGAATTCCCGGGTGTCGCCTGAACGGGCTTCATGACCACAGACGGTCGTCCCAGTTTCATTCTGTACGAGGTGGTACTTCGCCTTCCCCGATTGGCGGAGCGAGAATGCAGATTCGTCTTCTGTGGGATAATTGTCGTCTACAATATCTTCGACCGTTGCCGAGGAGATCCAGTATCTGCTGAGATCCGTCCACCAGGTGTTCGAGCATCGAATTTGCTGGCGGAAGAGCTGCCGGTAATCAACCGTGAACCGTTGCGAATCCTGCTGAATGAGGTCATCGGTGTGGAACTCGAGTGTCCGTGGGGATCGCTCCCCCCTGTTTGATTCAGGTTCCAACTCGATGGTCCACTCCGTTTTGACGTACGCTCCTCCGGTGTATTCGACAGTGTCTGCGCTTACAGACTTGGTACGGTCACGAAGCCAACGAACGGTCGGTGGACGGAGCTTCTCAGTAAGTTGCTCTGAGAAGATGTCGTGTAGCAGTTCATCTGTGACGAGTGCGTCTTGGAGGGCGGTTCCGAGTTCTTGAGGGGCCGTCTGGTTCGTATAGTTCTCTGCCTGTGCGATGAGTGTCTCTCGAGCTTCGGCAATCCCATCGACGGTCAACCAGAATCCGTACGCTTCGTGACCATCGGTGAGCACTTCGCCATCGGTGAGCCGAACCAGCATCGGCCGGATATGGTCGGGTGCCGGAAACAGATGTAACTGGTATTGGTCGGTGACCGGGACTACTGGATAGGGGAACTCTTCTCTAGAGGGTACTCCCCCCTCGTTACGGGGTATGGAGAAGCCTCCCAGGTCTGCTACCGGGACGTGCCTTGGCATACACTCCGGGATACGATTCCAGTACGTCCCATATCGGTGGTCGCGAGGACCGCGATTAATTTGCATTGTGAGTAGACCGATTACCCCCAGTCACTTAGTATTCAGGGGGTAGTGGGGGGAGGGGCTATAGAAGAACCACCATACTACAAATCGGGAACTTAGACTAAGTAAAGGTTATAACATTCCCGCTGGGTGATGTGACTATCCAGATGACTCAGAAGACAATTGGACAGAACACCGGCCAATCGGGTCGGGTGAATCTGTCGGGACCCGAACTCGACCAATTCGATGCGGAGGTTGGGGACGCTATCAAGGTCGATGTCGCGGAGTCGAAGGGGATCGCCAAGGCGATCATCGAGAACAGCACGGAGTGTGAATTCGTAATCGTATCCAAACCAGAAGCTGATTCCTCACCCACGGAGGAAATCGATGAGTAGTGAGTACCCTTCTCTCTTCGAAAGCTGTCAGCCACGAGACGACGTCTTAGACGGCTCGCTCCAGGAGGAACAGTTCGCTGCGAAACTCTCGACTGTCGTCCACAACCCTGAGAAGGCAGCACCAGTCTATCGAGACCCCGACTCGTTCTACGATATGACCTATCCCACGGAGGGTCTCCGCACGCTGCTCTCCAATCTCACGGGGCGTTTCTTGGCGACCACAAAGTACGACCCCGGCTCGTATACTTCGAGCATTCTCTGTCTCGACACACGGTTCGGTGGTGGGAAAACGCACGACCTCATCGCCTCTTACCATCTTGCTGAGAACCCCGTAGATATTGACGACCTCTCGCACTACCTGCTGGACGGCGACGAGGAGCTTGCGGCCGACTATCAAGATGCGGTGGCAGAGGGGCTCGATATTGCGACGGGGGTCTTCATCGGAACGAAGGCTGATAGCAAGGATGCCCGCCATGCCGACGACGATCCGGATGCTCCGAATACCCGGACGATGTGGGGTGAACTTGCGTACCAGCTCTATGGGCTCGATGGCTACGAGTACCTCAAGGACTACGACCAAGACCGGGACGCCCCCGGTGAGGGGACCCTCTCGAACCTTTTCGCTCAGCACGACCAGCCGGCCCTCATTCTGATCGACGAAATCGCCGACTACATGAACAAAGCCGCGGGCACGCCTGTCGGCGACAAGACGCTCGCCGATCAGACGCTTTCGTTCGTGATGGCGCTCCTCGAAGCGGCTGCCGAGTCGGAGCACGTCACGGTCGTCTACTCTATCGCGGATACAGCGTTTGGTGAGCAGGCTGACCGGGTTCGTGATGGCGTCCGTGATCACATTGAGGAGGTCAACGAGATCGGCCGGCGGCAGCACAAGACGGTCACGCCGACCGACGAAAACGAGATCGGACAAGTCCTTCAGCACCGACTCTTCTCGGAAGTTCCAGAAAACGCCGCGCACGAAGCCGCTGACTCATACTTCCAATTCTATGACCAGGAAGACCGGCAGTATCCACAGGAAGCAACCGACGCTGGCTACGTGGATGTCCTCGCACGCGAATACCCCTTCCATCCCTCCTTAATCGACGCTCTCACGGACAAGATCGATACGATCCCTCGATTCCAGCGCACGCGTGACGCCCTCCGCTTGCTTGCTCGAGCCGTCTACTACCTCTGGAATCACCAGCCCGACAGTTACGACCGCCACTGGATTCGGATCTACGACCTCACAGTCGCTGATGACGATCCTGGCGGTGGGATTCAGACGATCCTTCGTGAGCGCCTATTCGACTTCGTCGATCTCGGTCCCGCAGTGACCGCCGACATCTACGACGACGATGGTACCGCGCACGCCCAGCGAGGACCGAAAATGGACCGAAAACGGTCTCCCACCTCTCGGTACCCATCTGACGACGACAGTTCTCTGGCACAGCCTTGCATACGGAGAACAGGCTGCAGGCCTAACTCACGCCGATCTGAACCTCGCTATCGGCCACCCCGATCTGAACTTCGACGACTACGATGCCGCCCTATCCGCACTCCGGGGCGACGATATGGACGTCGCTTGTTACTTCCTCTACGAGGAAGAGCGCCTCCGATTCAAGCAAGAACCAAATCTGATCCGGATCATCGACCAGCGGATCGAGTCTACTCCCGAAGCGAGCGCTCATTCGCGTTTCCAGAACCGTCTCACCTCGAAGGAAATCGGCGATGGTGGCTTCCAGCCGGTGGAGTTCCCTGAATCGCCGGCGGACTTACCGGATACCCCGGATACGCCGAAACTCGCGGTGATGCATCCGGACACCGCTGCTGTCGAAGACGGCGGCGATACGCCGCCGAACCGGGTAACTCAGCTCTACGAGCAGCAAGCCGCAAAACACGAGGGAGAGACTGAGACGCGAATCTACAAGAACTACGCTCTGTTCCTCGCCCCTGACGCTGATCGAATGGATGCTGCAATCGACGAGGCTCGGCGTCTCGAGGCTATAGAGGCCCTGCTTGATAGCCCTGAACAGAAAGCCGACCTCTCCTCGGAACAAATCGAGGAGCTTCGAGAACGGAGCGACGAGGCACAGCTGATGCTCGGAGAGCTCGTTCGGAACGTCTACCGACACCTCTACTACCCTGACCGGGACGGGCTCACCCACATCACCATCGGTGCGACCGAATCCAACGGCGGGACGACACTGGTCGACGCTGTCCAGACAACGCTCGAGGATAAGATCGTGAAACGCGACGCCGGCGCTCGTGGGTCCGCTCACGTCCAACAGAAGCTCTGGCAGCAGACCCAGGACGCCATGTCCACCGAAGCGCTGGTCAACCAATACGCGAAGAAGCCGGGGCTGGACTACCTCTTCAGCACAAAACCGATTCGAGAGACTGTCTCGTCCCTCGTTAGTGACCACGGGTACGCATATTGGGATGGCGAGTCTGGGACAGCGTACTGGGTCAGGACAACGGAGCCTGAAACGTGGCCGCATCCGGAACCGTTCGCGAAATCCCCCGATGTCGAGACCTCGATTCGGGACAGCGATGTCCAAATCGGGAGTGACTTCGTCGTTTATCGAGATATCGACGCGCTCGTCGACGACCACCTCGACGAAATCGACCGGCCAGAACAGACGGTTGCTACCTGTGCCGAGTGTGGGGCGGAGGTTGAAAACCCAGAAGGAAGCGAACCCTACTACTGTGAGGAACACCAGTCCGATACGACCTGTAGCTCCTGCGGAAAAGAGGTCGCTGCGAGCAGCTGCTGGACGCACGCGGACGCTGCGAGGAATGCCAGCCAGACGAATCCTGGGAGGCGAGCAAGAAGATGATGTCCGCTTCGCGGGCGTTCTCAGAGGTTCGTCGCGATGCGGAATCGAAGGCCGGAACTGACCGGACGCCGCTGCTTGAAGAGGTGACCATCCAGGTCGGTGGGGACGAACCTTTCCAAGCGGCCAAGTTCATCAGTCAGCGCCCCGGATTCAAAGCCCGCGAAGACTCGGTGACGGTTCGAATGCAGTACGAAACCCAGACTGACGACGGGACGTACAGCGCGGAATTCACGGGGTCACCGAGCCGATTCCGTGACGTGATCGACCAGCCGGCTCGTTCGGCGATGATCGAGAGACCATCCAGTTCCGCTTCCAGTTTGACGAGCCCGAACCGATTACTGACGAGGGTGACGACCTCCTCGCTGCCCTCGATAATGACCTCGATGCGGGCAACATCGACGTCCGGGTCGAAGGGCGTGGCCCGATTCAGGCGAGCTCGGAGGTGACGGTCTGATGGCGAGTCGCGGTTCGGAATTTGAGACCTCACCCGCTGAGGGAACAGAGGAGGATCGGCTGGTTCGCTACGGGACGAGTATGTTCGGTGGTCGCCCGACGTTCACGCTCGTCCGACGAGAGACAGACGGTGGCGGCGAGTGGACGCTCCACGAATTACTCCCTCGCGAACAGGCTGAAGCCCGCCGTGATCGCCTGGAGCGGGATGGTCGTTCGCTGAGTATCACACCAGTCGAGGATCTCGTCTCGGACATTGCTGGGGACGACCTCCTTTCCAAGCTCGATGGCTGGACGTGGGATGAGTGGGCCGGCGCAAAGGTCGCACGGCTTGATCCGACCCGTGTCCGTGCGCTCCAGGACGTCGTCAGGGAGGCGATTGAGGGCACGCCAGGAGATTCATCAGAAGTTCTCACTGGGGGGGCTGGATTCGTGTTCCTACCTGAGACGGCAGGCGTCCGGCTTGCTGTTGCCTTCCGTGGCGTGAAGCCGATCCAGCGTATCGACCGGATGCGGTCGCTGGCTCGAGGCGTTGCACGGATGAGCGATGAGGAGTGTTACTACTGGTACGCAAAGTGTCGGTCTCCGTCGAGTCCGAACGGCGAAAAGGCCCTTCGAGTGTTGCTGACGGATCATATCAAGTGATTTTCCATGACTCAAAATAACCCTGATATCGATGAGCAATCCGAATTAGATCAGCTTGCTATTGAGGGGAATCTCCCGCTCAAGGCAGTTGGAATTGAGAATCTAAAAGAGGCTAACCCCCAACATATGCCGCCTCACCGGTATCTCCATCCTTGGTTTGCGCGGCGACCAACTCCTGCCTCCCGACTTGCCGTCTTAGCTTCTGTCCTACCTTCGGGGGTTGATGCTGACGATCTGCTTCGGTGGATGCAGATTGGTCCATCTCAAGGAACAGACGGCGAGAGTATTGTAGAATACGTCGCACGAAAGAAGAGTAATGAGGATGAACGGGATGGAACACTACAAGACCACTACGATTACCCCCGTCCATTCACTCAGTCACCGAGTGAGAACGAACGAAATGAGATTCACCAGCTTCTTCGGAATCAATGGGATGGAGAACTACCTACCGTTCAGATCCAACAGCTGGTGGCGGTGTAATTCCATTTGAAGCACTCCGGTACGATCTCCCTACGATTGCAAACGAATTGAATCCCATCCCGTCGCTAATGCTCAAGGTTATGAATGAGTACGCGCCGAAGGTGGGTTCTCTGCAGAGCGAATTGAATCGGTGGAGTGCCAAAGTGGATGAGCTCGCTTCAGAGCGGCTTGAAGAGTACTTCCCTTGTAAGAACGACCGCCGTAGTCCTTCCCATTACGCTTGTACATATACCGTCACTTGCCCTGACTGTGGATTCGAAATACCTCTAGTGAAGAAGTGGTGGCTTCAGAAACAGTCGTCGACAAGCGGCGTTGCTGCCCGCCCGCGTCTAAATGAAGAAACGAAAAGTGTCGAGTACGACTGTGTACGGCTTCCTGATGAGGTATCGAAAAACGAGTTCAACCCTCAGAATGGCCCTCATTCCCGAAGTGGCGCAGAATGTCTGAATTGTCCTGTCGTGATGGAGTCAGATGATATCCGTACAGCGTTTAAGAATGGCGAGTATGACACGACAATCTACGGTGTCAAGTATGTCAACGATGGTTCTGGATGGCGGGCCCCGACCACGGAAGATTACAAAGCCTGCGAAAAAGCGTCTGAGCGTACGGAATCTGATTTCCGACTGAATACAATTCTCACTCAAGATCGGTACATCGGTGATGAGGATCGAGCTGGCCCGTACGGAGTCAGTAAATGGCGAGATGCGTTCACTGATCGCCAGCTCGTCACTCATTATGAGTATCTTCGAGCCTTTGAGGAAGTGGAAGACGGAATCCGCGAAAGCCACTCAGAGAAGGAGGCAGAAGCTATCCTCACGATTCTCTCTCTTGTATCCAGTAAGGCCATTGACCGAAATACACGGTTTGCGCCACTCGACACTGGAAAAGGATACCCCGCAAATGCTCTTGGCGGGAAGCACTTCACACTCCAGTGGTCGTTCGTTGATAACAACCTGTGTGCAGGGAATCAATCATGGGAAGATAACTTCAATCGTGTCCGCGACTCCTACGAGGAGCTTGTCTCATATCTTCAGGATATCGAAGATCCTGAATCAGAGGTTCTAGTCGGTGACGCAGCCGACTTAGATATTGAATCTGACACCGTCCAGGCGGTTGTTATTGACCCGCCATACTACGACAGCATTATCTATTCCGAACTTTCGGACATTTGTTACGTTTGGTTGAAAGAATACCTTGGGGACACTTTCCCCGAGATGTTCACTGGTGAACTCTCAGATAAGGACGACGAGGCTGTGGCGAATGTCGCTGAGTACGAGGAAGTCGCAGATAGTTCAAAATCCAAAAAAGAGTTCGCCTCTGAAGATTATGAAGATAAAATGGCAGAAATTTTCCAGGAACTCTACAGAGTGCTTGAGCCTGGTGGAGTAATGACCGTTATGTTCACGCATAAGGAGTCCAGCGCGTGGGATACTCTCACTAAATCACTCATCAGATCTGGATTCACTGTAACTTCGACACATCCCATCACGAGTGAAATGCCACAGAGGACCGATACCCGAGGTGGCGGGTCAGCCGACAGCACGTTACTCCTCACGGGCCGCAAACCCGTTGATGCTAATCAGCACGAGACGGACTCAACTCCGACCCTTTGGAGTGATGTTCGTACAGATACACGAGACGTTGCTAAGGATGCTGCCCGCGAACTCCTTAATTCGGGTCTTTCACTAACAAAAACGGACGTGATTATCTCTGCATTCGGACCAACTTTGAAAGTCTACGCTGACGCCTATCCAGTTGTTGATGACCAAGATAATGAGGTTCCACCCCGTCGCGCTCTTGAAGAAGCCCGTGAAGCAGTAACGCGGGTCCTTGTTGAGGAGTATCTTGAGGGTGAAGGACTCGGAGACTTGGACGACATTACTGAGTGGTATATCCTCTCTTGGCTGGTTCACGAATCCGACACCTTCCACTACGATGACGGCCATCAACTGGGCCTCGGCGTGGGCGTCGATATCGACGAAATCAAACGCTCTACGAAAATTTGGGGGAAGAAACGTGGCGACATTCAGCTGAAGACTCACGAGGACCGCGTCCAAGATATCACACTGCCCCCCGAAGAGAGATCTAACCGGACGCCCGTCGATCCTGAAGCGCTGTCCTACACGATCGCCCTCGATGCGGTTCACGCCGCTATGCACGTCTACGAGAAACAGGGCGAGGACGTCGCCATCGATTGGCTCAAAGAACGCAACTTCGACACAGATGCGGGGTTCAAGGCAACACTGAAAGCTCTCCTGCAAGTTCTTCCCCAGCGGAGTTCGGAATGGGAGGCCGCTCGCGACCTCGCCATAGGCCGGACCCACGACGCCCTCGGTCTCGAATTCACCCCCACCGATTTCACTGATGTCTCAAAAGATAGGTCCGAACAGACCGAACTCGGTGACCACGCCTAACTCGAAATTCCTCCAGTATGACTAATCTACGTGACCGCGAGTGGCAGTCGATCTACGAGAGCAAGCCCGAGCAGGGACGCGCCCATCTCGTCAAGGACTTCTACGAACCCGCACTGGAACGCAGCCAACAATACGACCGGATTGCGGGCTACTTCTCCAGTACGGCACTCGCGGCTGCTGCCAACGGCATTCACGCCCTCGTCGAGAACGATGGTGAAATGCGCCTCATCGTCGGCACCGAACTCTACGAGTCTGACCGTCCGGTTCTAGAGACGCTCACCGACCGCCTCGAGGAAAACCTCGAGGACCTCGATGACGAACGCCTGGATGCGAATCTCCGTATTCTCGCGCGTCTCCTCCGCGAGGGGCGGATCCACATCAAGGTCGCCTATCCACGCTCTCCCTCTCACGATTGGGAGATCTTCCATCCGAAAGTTGGACTCTTCCACGATAGCGACGGAAACACGATTTCGTTCGAGGGCAGCGTCAACGAGACGGTCGGCGGCTGGGCTCGCAACTACGAGAGGTTCAAAGTCCACCGTTCGTGGGTTCCTGAACAGGCGGACTACGTCGCCGGCGACGAGGAGACCTTCGAGCGACTGTGGAGTGATGAACACCCCTTCGTCGAAGTGTATGACCTCCCCGAGGCGATCGAAGAGGACATCATTGACTGGAAAGCCCCAGACACCGAAAGCGATCTCCAGGAAGCGATTCAGATCGCGAACGGTACAGCTCCGCCGACGGAGCGCGACAAAGCGAACATCATTCAGGATGGACCGCTCTCGCCCGGTGGGCTCGCTCTGGCCGAGGAAGCGAGCACGATCACGCCGTGGCCGCATCAACGAGTCGTCTCGGACACACTCGTCAACACCTATCCACAGAGTTTCCTGCTGTGTGACGAGGTGGGACTCGGGAAGACGATCGAGGCCGGTCTTACACTCTCCAGGCTTGGACTCACCGGGGAGCTTGAAACCGGGCTGTTGCTGGTTCCGGCGAGTCTGCAGCGGCAGTGGCAGGAAGAGCTCTGGGAGAAGTTCAACATCAACGCCGTCCGATTCGACCGGGACACAGCGGGCGATCACGTATTCCGGGACGTCCGCGGTCGCGACCACTACCCACCATCGGCTACGGACCTCGACCTCACTGGGGAGCGCGAATGGGTGGACAGCCCCATCTGGCGGTTCCTCTACGAACAACAGTCGACTGATGCCGATGCATCGTCGCCACTGGATGGGCCGACGGTCGTCATTATGTCCTGGCATACGGCTCGTCTCGACGACCGCTGGGATCAGGTCGCCCCCTTAGACCGGATATCCGACCGGTCTCGGAACGGCATCCCGGCAAGCTGTCGCGGACGCGACCATGATACGGAAGACCGGATGGGCGTGTGGGACGCCGTCATCGTCGACGAGGCGCACAACGCTCGCCGTGGCAGTAATTTCTACGCTCTTCTCGAACAGCTTCGCGATTATACGCACGCCTACTACCTCTTGACGGCTACCCCGATGCAATTGCACTCTGGCGAACTCCACGACCTGATGCAGTTGCTGGATCTTCCGAGTGGTTGGGATAACCGGGATACCTTCATGGAGTTCTTCGAAACCCGAGATGGGCTGTCGCAGGCCCTCAACGAGGTTCTCGACAACCCGAGTTCAGAGTCCGACGAAGCGGAGGCTTCCTGGGACACGCAAGCCACGCTCGATGGACTGGAACACCAAGACCGGCTCCCGACGGACCGACCGTTCTCCTCAAAAGTCTTCCAGCACCTTGCAGACGAACTCGAGATCAATGAGGACAGACAGGACCGTGCCATTGCAAAAGAGCGTGTGCTGACCGCGTGCCGGCTCGCACGAGCCTATGGAGACGCCTACGACGGTTATCTCGACCATGTCGACGACGCGATGGCAGATTATGACATCGACCGCTTCGAGGCGAGCGAGGATACGAAACTCAAACGGCTCCTCTATCCTGAAGACGCCGACGAGTGGTTGATGGCGTCCCGCAGCGACCGACAGGACGCACTTGACGAACTCTCGCCGGGCGGTTGGCGAGTCATTCGCGATGTTCTCGCGGAGTCCACACCGGTCGACGCGCTCATCCATCGGAATACACGGGATACGCTTCGGAAGTACGAGGCGGTCGGACTCCTCGATACGACCGTTCCGAACCGGAATCCCGAACAACGGAAAATCGAACTCACCGAGGAGACACGGGCGGTCTACGACCAGATCGACGAATACACACGTGAGTTCTACAAGCGAGCCCAACAGACTGACGAAGCCCAAACACGCGCCATCGGGTTCGTGATGACCACGTACCGGCAGCGACTCACGTCGAGTGTCTATGCGATCAGCCAGAGCCTGAAACACCGGCTTGAGACACTCCGGGCACAACGAACCGTGCTCGCCGGTCGGGAGCGCGCTCGTGACCGGGACTATGGTGATGCGGAGCAGGTCGTCCTCGAAACGCTACAAAATGCAGACCTCGACGACGGGGACGTTCTGGATGAACTCGACGCTAGTAGCGACGACCTGGACCTCTCTGAACTCATCCCGAGCGTGACTGAAGAGGGGAAACAGCTGATCGAGGAAGAAATCGAGGCTCTGGAAGCGTTCGTCAACGACTTAGACTTGGTTGATACAGACCCGAAGATTCAGCAGCTGTACAACGACCTCGACGAGCTGGACCGTGCTGGCCACAACCGGGTGATTGTCTTCACGCAGTACGCGGACACAATGGACTTCATCCGGGACAGTCTCGCGGACCTTCTTGGTGCAACAATCGCGACGTACTCTGGTCGTGGCGGCGAGCTGTACGACCCCGATTCTAAAACGTGGGAGCACGTCGGGAAAGAGCGCGTGAAGCGTGAATTCTCACGTGATGATGGGCAGGTCGATATCCTCGTCTGTACCGACTCCGCGAGTGAGGGGCTAAACCTCCAGGAGTGTGGGGCGCTCATCAACTACGACCTGCCGTGGAACCCGATGCGAGTTGAACAGCGTATCGGTCGGATTGACCGTATCGGCCAACGATTCGACGAGATTCGCATTCTCAATTACAGCTACGAGGATACGGTTGAGACGGACATCTATGATCGCCTTGACGACCGGATTGGCCTCTTCGAAAACGTCGTCGGTGAGATGCAACCCATACTCTCCGGCGTCAGCCAACAGATCCGGGATGCGACCTTGAACGCGGACAGCGCTGACGACCAGTCTGCGGTCGAATCAGCTGACCGCGAGTTCTCTGAAGAACTCGAAGAACGCGATCAGGGCGATCGCGTCGATGTCGGAGAGTCACTCGAGGACGTCGACGACCTCGTCGCTCAGGACGTCGTCGACGAAGCAAAACTTGATGCGTGGCAGTCCTACAGTCACCCAGATCTCGTCGATGTCGGCGAGGAGGAATACGAGTATCAACCTCCGTTCGAGACACCAAGCCTCCAGTCAGTGTTGGTCGATAACGACGCTCTTGCCGAGGCCGGTGTCGAATTCACTCCGGTTCACGAGATTGACTTCGAGTACGATGACGGGGACTTCGACTTTGCGGACAGTACATATCGCCTTTCAGTAGGTGATGCACCGATTGAGGTACCAGCCGAGGATGGGGAACAGACGATTGCACAGGCTATTGCGACTGCTGCTGACGAAGTGGCGGTGACGTTCTCGGCTGTGTGTGCTGACGAGTTCCCATCGGTTCAGCATCTTGCACCAGGTCATCCACTTCTCGTGCAACTCCTCACAGTACTGCAGGATGTGAGTGAGGATCCGTCGCGATTCCAACAGCGAATCGTAACTCGACCCGATCAAGACCAAGAGCCAGTAGTGTGTGCGTGGGGGCGGGACGGCGTGTTTACCCGGATTGCAGGCGATGGGACAGTGACTGAAAATGGACCAATGGATTCCCTTCCGACGTGGTGTGATCAATTCCTTGACAACCGAGAGAAGTCAACAAAGCAGCCACAGTAGCTGGGTAGTTTTGTAAGCATGGACTTCCCAGATGAACCAATAGATGCCAAATACTGCTCTTGAAGCAAATCTCCGCGCTATCGGGGACGGTGCGAGACTGGAACAGTTAGCTGTTGACTTACTTGGTCGAGAAGGATACGACGTCGTTCAACCGGCGTGAGGGGTCCGGATGGTGGGAGAGATGCACTTTGAACGCTCGGGAAAATTTGGCGTGCTCCATTGAGGGTGTCATAGAACTCTTCTCACACCGTGATGATCGTGCTTCCCGGATTGTCTCCACGTTCGTAGTTGGTGATCGCGATGACAAGGCGAAGGCACAGCGCGAGGAACACCTGCGCTCGTGCGTGGACGCGGCCTCGGGCGTGGGTGCGCCCGAGGCCGCAGTCCTTCACTGATTCGTTGGTTCGTTCAACTCCCGTGCGGCGGTTGTACGTCTCATCTAGCGTCGGTTGCTTCAGCTGAACGTCTTCACTGTGTTCCTCGATGCGGTCTTCGACCCTGTACTCGATATCGAGCGGGTCGTCGGTGTTTCGCGCGTTGTACGGAGCGACTGGCACGACCCCTGCGGCCAGCAGGTGGTCGTGCCAGTCGAGCGTGTCGTAGGCGCTGTCACCGACCATCCAGATCGGTTGCTCGACGGCGAGCGCGTCACGGGTGACGCGCATCGCCGTCTCTTCTGGTGCTTGTTTGCTCTCGGTGAACTCCGCTGCGATCGGTATCTTTTGCCCGGTCGAGACGATTGTACAGCCGTAGCCGTAGTAGTACTCGTCCTTGGTTGGATCGTAGCACTTTGACGCATCTGGGTCGGCTGGCATCGCCCTCACGTCGGTCGAATCGATACAGTAGGTCAAGTCGAGCAGGCCGCGGCGGGCGGCCTGCTCGACGAGGTGATCGAACACCTCGTTAGCGACGTGTTCGAGGTCGGTGAGGAAGCGATCGACCGCGTCTCTCGACGGCGGTCGATCGAAGCCACAGCTCAACCAGACGACCGTGTTCCGAAGCTCTCGTTCGACGGGGCGGATGCCGTAGATATCTTTGTAGTAGCAGTGGAGAAAGCCACGCATCAGCTCTGGTGGTTCGTGGTCTCGTGTTCGCCCCGTCTGCGCCGGGGCGAACACGTCAAACTCTTCGAGAAATTCGAAGGAGAGGTGCTCGAACAGCGCTAGCGTCTCTGTCTCCACGACATTGAAGAACGACTCTACCGAAGGATCATCTTGCAGGGTCGCTGAACTCATCCACCTCAGCGTTCACCCTGCTCTTTGGTGTGCTAATCGTTCTATGACACCCTCGTGCTCCATTAGCTATCTCTTTGTAGCTCCAATTAGACTCTGACAATATGCCGAAGCCGGATATTGAAGTCCTCGACGACGGCGACGCCTATCCGTATTCATCGCATATCAGCGTAGACGGTACAGAAATCCAGCTGGGCGATCTTCTCCTCGTGTTTGATTCTCTCGACGACAATGGTGTCAGCTTCTTCGAGCGTGTCTATGGGTTTACATGGCCAGGAGTTATCACTCACGTCGTCGATGGGCCGGTTCCTGCTGAGTTCCACAATTTCGAGGACTTTGCTGCGGATCTCGACAGCGGGAAGTTCGCGGTCGCCAGCAAACGCGAACAAACGAGCTTCTTCGTCGACGAAGACACCGTCCGCACTATCACCCTCTACCGATACCAGTACCAGGGCGGGTGGCAACCGATCGTGATAGATGAGCAACGAGATCCACTTGAGAACACCCCCTTCAATGAATCAATTACTCTCTGTGAGGATGGAGAGCAGGTAATTGAAGAACTACTCGGGACGAGTTCTCCTGAGGAGAAGCAGGAGGTTGAGCAAATCCGCGAATTTCTGCGGTCTGCTGGTTATCAGCTAGATCTGATCTCTGATTCAGACGAATAAGCCCCTCACTCACCGATTCACATATAGTAGAAATACTGTGGCCGAACCTCTAAAATGGACTCAGTATCTACTTCGGATAGGATTGTACCGACACGCTTTGCAACACTCACGGTTGCTGGCATCCGAATTGCGTAGTCCGATGTATTCCAGTCGAGTTTTGTGAAAAAGAGAATTTCCTTACAGATCTCTAACGAGGGTGTCTCACAAATCTCGTCAGGTCGGATCTCAATCGGCGATGGTACTCCACTCCCCTGATAGGTCGTCTCTTCCGGGACATATCCGGATGTGTAGAGATAGTGGACGTCGTCATCAGGGACGCTCAGGAGGGTTCCCCGCATGGCGGGATAATCCGTAGGTGGGAACAATCTGACCTTTGGCCGCCTACGAACCCAGACTAGATCTAAATCGCGAACACCGTCTGTGGCATCAAGCAACCCTTCACGTTCTTCTTCCCAGAAGACAGATGGCTTATGAAGGACGAACCGGCTGGGACGTGTCCCTTTCTGAGCTTCGTAATATTCCAGAATCTGCTCACCTACCTGTCTAGCCGCCTCATATGAGAGGTGGGGAGATCCATTCTCGTCCTCGGTGATATCCGGGAGTGGATCGCTCTGAAGGATAATATGGTCCCGTCCGTGAAAGACGTGAGCAAGAGCAGCTCGAATCACATCATCTCCTTCGTCTCGCTCTCTGTAGAACGAGAGCCCTGCGTAGCAGTGCCCATCTTCGATCTGCCGAGTTTTCCAGGGATGCCCTCGTTGAGACTTGTATAGAAGTCCAACTGTGAGATTCCAGGCCCGAGATGCTCGCTGTCGGCCAGTACGGATCGCAAGTGTGGATGGCTTAATCAGCTGTGTGGGGATTCGAGCCTCCATCCCGATCAGCTTGATTCGATTTCGCAGGTCAGAACCTTCCGACTGGATTCGCGCATGGTCCTGGTTCTCAGGAGTACACGCGTCCATCACTTCTTGCGGAATACAGACGATGATTGCGTTCGGCTGAACCGAATCCCGTTCGATTATCTCTATGTCTTTCCGCACTAGCTTCAGGAATCGCTCCATCCGATCTCTGGGGGTCGATTTACCCGTAACAGATTGGATGTCTCGTCGACGAATTTGGCGTCTCCAGCCCTTTTTTGCATTAATAGAGAGATTGAGCGGGGAACTCTTACCTAGGCCGGGATACGGAACCTGCCACGGATTATCACTTGTTCCTGGATGGATCCCGACCTCCATATCATGAAGTAGTTCGGTCAACCGGCGGATCGAATCTCGATCGCCGATAATCCCGAGTTTGATTGTATGGTGTCCTTCCTCATAGAGCCGTGGACCATATCTGATAAGGCCTCGTTTGGGGGAGGTTTCAGTACCTCCTTCAAACTGAATCTCTGGCTCCTCGAGGTGACGAAGCGTGAACGGGGAAGCTTCAGGCGTCATTGTTCAATTCCCCCTGTGCTTTCGAGATCAGAAGCTGACTCGATGAGCTCATCACGTTCGTCTCCGTCTTTGGGCGGGCGGACATTGAGGGACAGCGAGTCAACTCTGATTACTTCGAGTTCCTTTACGACGGGTATCTTTTCACCCAGAAACCGGTCAAGCTGGGTCTGATCCGACATCAGCAACTCTTCCCAGACACGCAGCGGTCGTACTTACTATTCTGGGCGTGGAAACGATTTGGCGAGAAGTCGTTTTGGAGCCGTGATTTACGCTCGCCTGTTACAGGTCGACGACCATCTGAAGTGAAAACCTGTGTGGGTAGCAGAACGTAGTGGTATTCTCCCGCATAGCGCCGTACTCGTACTTTGACACCGCGGTGGATGACATCGGGGTAGGAGTCTATAGTAGGCGTTAGAAGTAATTACTTACTTTTGGAACAGAGAGTTGATCGAGAGCGGTGTCGATCGCCGTCGTCAGCTCGTTAAGTGAGTCGAAGAACCGGTTGCTGAGCGCCTGTTGTAGCTGTCGCCAGCACTCTTCGACCGGGTTGAGCTCTGGCGAATACGCCGGCAACGTCACGAAGGCGAGGTCGTCACGGGCCGCCAGGTCCGTGACAGCTGACGCCTGGAAGTACGGTGCGCCATCAAGCACCACGAGCAAGTCATCCTCAAACTCTTCACATAGTGCTAAGATGAAATGTTTTGCGTGGTCGGCGGTGACGTACTCTTCGAACCGGGAGAAGAAGCGATCACCGTCCTCGGTGATCGCGCCCAACAGACACGTCCAGTCACGCTGCCCAGAGAGTTCGACGCTTGGGCGCGTGCCGCGCGGAAACCACGCGGC
Source organism: Halosimplex aquaticum (assembly GCF_028747785.1). Lineage (GTDB taxonomy): Archaea > Halobacteriota > Halobacteria > Halobacteriales > Haloarculaceae > Halosimplex > Halosimplex aquaticum. Next base: position 42,061 of record NZ_CP118160.1, read on the forward strand.
ACGCGGCTCAACCTGGACAGATTTCTTGGTCTGGTCGATACAGACTACGGTGGCGTCCATCTCCCGCCGCTTTTTTTGAACTCTTCGTGAAATTCTTCTTGGTCGTCTTCATCAGCTTCGGCGGCTGAGCGGCGCGGTTTCTGATAGCTGAGTCCCGCTTCTTTCAGCAACCGCCGGCAACTCGGGTAGGAGTACTCGACGCCGTAGGTTTCTTCGAGAAACTGCTGGACGAGCGCCGGCGTCCACGCCGGCGCGTCGAGCCCAGCCGCTTCAGGTAGGTCGTGAACAGTTTCTTCGAACTCTTGTTGCTGTGAGTCCGAAAGCTTTCGATTTCTTCCAGAGCGGTGAGCATTAGCAACGGCGTGCTCAATCGACTCGTCGGTGTCGAGTCGATTGAGCCAGTTGTAGATCGTTTTCCGGTGGACGTCGTACCACTCGGCTAGTTCCTCTTGCGTGACTCCGTTCTTGTAGGCGATAGCTGCTAACAACCGCTCTGTTGGCTTCTTTCCCTCCACGTTGTCGAGAGCAGTTTGCAGCTCTTCGACGGAGATCTCGTCGAGGTGCTCCACTAACTACTTCAACAAATTACTTGCAAATATATCTAACGGCTACTATAACTCCTTTGTAACCCATGATCGACCTAGTTTTCGTTCGGTACCGTGCTGTCTGCGGTCTAGTTTCGGGTATACGGTTGTTCCCTTCTCACGGTCGATGAGACAATCGTTATCTCTTGCAACGAGAGTGAAAATCCCTCTGAGAAGGGACCTTACGATATTTTCACGCTCCTCTTCTTGAGCCCGCGTTTGGAGGAACTCCTCGAACTCTCGTGTTTCGAAACGGTCCTCGTGTATGTAATGACGAGTAGACCCCGGAAGATGGTCCGGATGAACGAGCGAATATAATTTCCGCTCGTGAAGCTTGATGGGGAACGCTTCGTTGTTGTAATTATAGACTCGAGCAGATTCGGCATCCTCTGTCGTCTCTATGATGTACAGTGTCTCTGGGTAGCGGGTTACCTGAAACAGATTCGTCGCATATTCTGTTTCCTCAGAAACCGGTTCATACGAATGAAGATATGGTTCGTACTGGAACCGTTCTGTTTTCTCGAGTTGATGAGCTTGTTGACGGAGGTCATCGTATGTACCTACGAAAACATGGGTATCAATAGCAAAATCTCGGAACTCATCTACATCAGTATCATCTAGCCGACCTACGACCTCATCGTTAACGCTGTCTTTGAGTTTTTCGTAGAAGTCGACCAGTTTCTGATTATCGGTGATATCACGATCGAATAGGGCTTTCCAGAGCTGGTCATTAGAGAGTGTCTCCGTAAAAATATAGAAATCAAAACGGTGGGGTTGGGGCTGTTTGATGTATTCGAGGAAATACCGGGCGAGTTCGTCTCTAAAATCATTCGGGCTGAGGCCTGTGGAATACGCTTTTGCCTCAGCTACCACTTTATCGCCCGTAGCTTTGTTCACAAACTGAATATCGTCAAGCGTAGAGTGGAAGGCTGAATCCCGTTCGACCATGTAATTCAGCCCTTCCATGTACTCGATGACGACTTCCTTATAGTCCTCCCCGCGTCTCGCCGTCCCTTCCCGCTCTTTATATAGATTGTAGATGGGCACGTTGTATCTCGTTACAAGGAAGTCTCGTGTGAATTACTTTTCCCTCAGTCGTTGGATAGTCTACTGGGATACGACGGTACTTCTATAATCCGAGCGGTATATATTGGAGATAATGAACCGCGAGGACTTGGGAACGACTCTGCGTCTCCTCAATCGCGAACGTGGGGCCGCGGATGCGTTACCGAAAAAGTCGCTTCACAAGCTCCTCTACCGTATTGACGTCAAATCTGCCGAGCGAAATCTGGATATCTCGATCCCGTATTATTGGTATCTCTTTGGTACCGTCTCTCCAGCCACGCCCTCGACTGTCCCCTCAGCGAGTATTAACGAGCCCGGACTTGAAGATCGCCTACGTTCTGTTGTCTCAGAGGCTCTCTCTGAATATTACGAACATGGATTAGAATGGCTCACAGACCGAATGTATGATGATGCACCGTATCAGGTTCAGCGGGATTTTCGGGAGTTAGATAAGAAAATACGAACGTTACATACGGAGTACCACGATTTCTTTGAGGTTGACCCAAGCAGAGAGTCGGTACTCAGCTCCGTCCACGACACTTTTGAATCATTTCCAAACAACCGATTTCCGGAGTATGATCGACCACTAATCAAGTGGTATAACGCAGTCACTCGAGAACTCCATTCGCATTCTCCTGATCCCTCCAGATTGATGACGGTGAATGTAACGTTCTGGCGTATCTTTGCACTCGAGCTTGCTCAACGGCATGCCCAGGGAATGTCTCCGGAAGAGGTCCGTGGAAACCTCGGTATAACCTCGTTTGAGGAGGCTCGGAGTTCTGCGATCCAGAAACTTGACGAATTCGAAGAGGAAGACCTTGATGCGAAATTTTCTGGATTAGCGACCGAACTCGAATCTGAACGGAGTGCAGCCGACGAACTTGTTGCTCCGATTCTTGAACGCCGGGGAATTGCGCACGAAGATCTCCATCCGGGCCAATGACTCGATACTTCGTAGACACTAACGTCCTCATTGGACTCACGTTTTCTCACGACCGGTGGGCCGTAGAAGCAGAGCGTATCCTAGACGGTCATAACACGCTCTTCACGAGTGAGTTTGTAATCTACGAGTATTGCAGCCGTCCACAAGGAGCGCCTCGAGTTGTGTCCGACCCCGATCAGCTACAAGTTGACCCTGACGATACCGATGGCGTGTTCGGGACCGTTCTTGAAGACTTTCAAGAGAATGTCGAGGATAATATCCCAATGTACAATCGAGAAATCGATTTACAGCGCTACGATGGGCTTTCCTTTGAGAGTATCTTAGAGATTTTCTTCGATAATATTGAGGTTCGAAGTCAGGCCAAGCCACACTTTGTTCGGCACTTCCAGAACTACTTCTCCTCGCGTGAAATCACCCCACGGAATGCAAAACGGTGTGTCGAAGATCTTCGAGATCGTGTTCTCCACGACGCAAAGGAGCGGAAAGACGCACTAATGGATGCTGTCCACGTCATGTCGTCAACTTATGACGATCAGGAGCGCGCTCGCGGTCTAGTCAAGGAGCACATCGGAATTCAAGAGTCCCGGATTCCTCCTGTAGACTCTCAGTGGCTTCTTGACGCAATAGGGCTTGCAGAACGCGATGTGCTTCACCGTGTTGTGACCGGAGATAAGAAAGACATCGTCCGATATCAGCAACAACTGACGTCATTATTTGATGTTACAATCCTCTATATTTTGGATGAGTTTCATACTCGTTCCCAAGTCGGTCAGGATTCACACGAAATCTTCTGATTACGCAACGACTGGTTAGAAGGTACACTGTCGCCGGAGCTGAGGTCCACTCTGACAGGAAGTACTTATGGGTGCCGTCCGGACGAAGCGTATGGGACTCTTTGAGACCTTATTTAGCTCATCCACCGGGGATACTGATCCTCAGGCACAGCAACCGAGTCAGCACGAAATCTTCCCCGAGGACAAGTACAATGTCGCATACGCTGTAGCCGCTCGGCGTGAAGAAATTCGGGCGTTAGAACACCTTCTAGAAGCGGATCAGACCTCACCTACCGCCTTGGAGGCTGAGCCTTTCCTTCAGGATATAATCGAAGATATGGAGCGGGATCGGGAATACTCCCTCCGCCTTCGCACCTCCGGGGGAGGAGCTCGTCGACGATATCCGTGAACTCATAGAGCATTGGGACAATCAGGTAGATGAGCAGATAGGGACGATTTGGTGGCCTATCGGAGCAGATACGACGTTCAGGTTGTACCTCCATTATCTGGAACTCCGTGCTGACGCGGAGGATGACCAATTTTCGTTCCCGGAGTCTGCTGGACAGGTTCACACTCTTGTCCAGCGTGGTCTTAGTACAATGGAAGATGATGACGACTCGAAGCTCGCTGTAGTCCACAAGCGAGACATTCCTTGGGAAGAACCAACTGAGGACAGCTGATCTATAGTAGCCGTTAGAACTTTCCGCTCAGAGAGTGTTGCTGTGATCAATGGACCACCTCGACGAGATCTCCGTCGAAGACCTCCAAGACGCCCTCGACAACGTCGAGGGAAACAAGCCGACACAACGGTTGTTAGCCGCAATTGCGTACAAAAACGGCGTAACGCAATCCGAACTTGCAGAGTGGCACGACACCGGTCGAAGAACGATCTACAGCTGGCTGATGCGATTTGATACGGACGAACCGCTTGAGCAAGCTGTGTCTGATGATCATCGATCCGGGAGAAAACGAAAACTCTCAGAATCACAGCAAGAAGAGTTCGAACAAGCCGTGCACGAACCGCCCGAAGAGGCCGGGATCGACGCGCCGGCGTGGACGCCGGCGCTCGTCCAGGAATTTCTCGAAGACGCCTACGATGTCGAGTACTCCTATCCGAGCTGCCGGCGGCTGTTGAAAGAAGCTGGATTGAGTTATCAAAAACCACGCCGCACAGCCGCCGAAGCTGAAGAATCCGACCAAGAAGAGTTCCACGACGAGATCAAAAAAAGCGAGCGGAGATGGACGCCAAAATAGTCTGTATCGATCAGACGAAGAAATCGGTGCAAGTCGAGCCGCGTGCCGCGTGGTTTCCGCGCGGCACGCGGCCGAGCGCCGAATTGTCCGGCCAACGCGACTGGACGTGTCTGCTCGGCGCAATCACCGAAGACGGTGACTGTTTTTTCTCACGGTTCACCGAGTACGTCACCGCCGATCATGCAAAACATTTCATTCTCGCGTTATGCGAAGAATTCGAAGAAGACTTGATCGTCGTATTAGATGGTGCGCCGTACTTCCAGGCGTCGGCCGTCACGGACCTAGCGGCCCGTGACGACCTCGCCTTCGTCACGTTACCGGCGTATTCGCCGGAACTCAACCCTGTCGAAGAGTGCTGGCGACAACTCCAAAACGCTCTCAGCAACCGGTTCTTCGACTCGCTTGAGCAACTGACCACCGCGATCGATACTGCTCTCGACCAACTGTCGCTTCCAAAGGTGAGCAATTATTTCTAACGTCCACTATAGTTCGCTCCTTCTCAAAGAGACCGATTAATTGTATCCAGTATCAAAACCCAGCTATGGTAGAAATCTCAGACTCCCTGTGTTCGCTGTTCACTGCGAAAATTAAGGAGGAGGATGGCACATTCGTCATCGAGATTCCTCCGAGTGAGATCAAGCATGGGGCGCTGACTGTTGATGAAACGTACCGCATCGCTCTTCTTGATTCATCCTCCGAAGCTGAATCAACATCTCCACAGAGCCCACGGCATCCCTCCTCTCAGGGGAACACGAGCAACGATTCATCTGGTCCTCCTGTTGATGAGGGAGAAGTGCGCGACGTGACAATCGAAACCGTCGGTGATCAAGGAGACGGTATTGCGAAAGTCGAACGGGGGTACGTCGTGATCGTTCCCGGCGCTCAACCCGGCGACGAGCCAACAGTCGAAATCGAACAAGTTCAGGAGAACGTCGCGTTTGCGAGCATCGTCGGTAGCGATCCGCGAGCACTCTAACCCATTTCCCTTCTGTGGATCAGTCTTCTTCTCGGTAAACCATCGGTGTGAGAAGGCTCCGTTCGAGTTTGTCTGATGGAGGTGGTTCTGAAAGTCACGTCACGTTTTCTTCACGCGTTCGCGATGGCACAACCTTCCAAGGCCGAAATTCAATTTATGACAAAGGAACCGATTGAGGTACTCGATGACCTGGCCGACCAGGTCGCCGATGAGTTCGAGGCGTATAGACAGCCGGACGAATTCAAGGATGTCTCGCTCGTGATTGAGAACAGCGACAAGGAGCGACCGACGCTGATCGTCCACGTCGATAGGGAGGATGCGGAGTCCCTTGCCGACCGTATTGATGAGTTCCTCCGCGAGCACGGCGCTCGAACTGAACGGGAACGACACTCAGCTACGGATGTCCGTGTGTTAGCGACGGTCGACTGACACCGCCCCTCCAATTTTTTGACTGACTGCAAGCACCGCTGAAGTCCCTATCTTCACTTCCGATCAAGGGGGTCCCGACCGCTTCAGCTCAGGTAGTCAATCTGTGCAGACAGATACTCTTGGAGAGCGGTGACCGTTTCTTCTGAGACAGCTGAGGCCCCGAAGTCACTCCGAAATCCGTGTTTGAGTTCGTCGCTCTCCAAGATCTCCAGACCACGCTCAAGTTGCTCCCGGAGCGCATCGTCGTCCCCTCGCCGTAGGTGGGGTGTGACAGCGTCGAGGTCGATCTCTTCAGCCACTGCCAGGACGTCTCGGAGATCCGTTTCTCGGCCACTGTGGAGCTTTGCCGCGACGAGGACTGCCCCATCGATGACTCTGGCCGTTGTCGTCACTGTGCCCCCGCTCACCTCCTGTTGGTGGCTGTGGTCGTACAGGTAGTCGAACGACCACTGTGCCTCAGTCTGGCGACACCCAAGGCCGTTCACCAGGAGATCGAAGCCGATCGGTTGTTGCGGCGTGAGTCGCTTCTCGTACTCGATCACTTCGGTGTCGTAGAACCACTCCTTGGCGTGGCTGTCCGTTTCCTCGAAGTCCCGACGTTCGAGGAATCGGACGAACTCGGCCTTGGAGTCCGGTGCGACGACGATATCGAGGTCCGTAGAGAAGCGTGCGTTGAACGCTGAGACTGCGTAGCCACCGACGAGAACGTACTCGTGGCCTTCTTGGGTGAGCTCTTCGAGCAGTTCGATGAGTGCGTCACTTCGATTGTTGAAGCTCATGGCTGTGCCCGTTCCGTCTCTCGATACGTGACGCCGAGGTCGAGGTCCTCGTACATCCGGTCGAGCATCGCCAGCGCCGACTGGAACTGGGCGTAGTTCTCGCGCATGTACTCGATCGTCTCTGCTCTCGGTATCACCGGGTACCCCTCGACGTATCCGATGTCGAGTGACGGGCGTGGCTCGAGGACCATCTGTAGCGGTCCGTTAAGCTCGTCTCGGGGCTGTCGTTCGAATGCGGTCGGGAGGTCGAAGGACTCGAAGAACCCCTCCCAGGCGTCGACGTCCTGCTCACGAACCGCCAGGAACAGTGGATAGTCGTCGGGCTCGCGACCGACCTGGTAGCCGCCCTGAGTCCACACGTAGACGGCGTCGATCCGCGTGAACGCGAACGACCAGTCACCGAATTGTGGGATGACGTACGTTTCCTCGATGGAGGGTGGACTGACGCCGGCGCTGGCAGCGACGAGCTCGAGCGCTGCGTCGCGTACGCGCTCGTCGACGACAGTGAGGCCGTCGTCATATGAAACGTAGCCTGCGTCTTCCAGCCGATTGACGGCCTGTCTCACTGTCTCGTAGGGCGTGTGGAGGTGTTGGGCGACACGGCGGATGGAGTCACCACTCTCGATGGTGAGGATGACCTGCGCCGCGGTGTCGTCGAGAACCTCATACATCTGGTGGTTACCAATAATCCGGTAACAGTTAAAAGTCTTACTAGAGGACGGGGTAGAACGGCTCTGTCTGAGTTCTATCACTCAGGACTCTCCCATTGAATGACTGAAGAATGTAGATCTCATAGCCAATCTGCATAATGTGGATAATGTAGATAATGCAAATTGGGCTTCTTCAATTGGTTCGTGTGGGTGGCAAAGATTGTGATGAATATGTATGAAATGCTGATAATCTAAATTATGTAGATTGCGTAGGGTCGACGGTGATTATGCCAATTGAGATTGTGCCAACAATCTACGTAATGTACAAAATGTAGATTGTGGGGATGGCGTACGCAATCTGTCTGACACAGAATTAAGATGGACGAGCTTCATTGACCGCGTATGACCAGTGCAAAACGTACATTATCGACAAAACTCGCGCAACCTTTAACATCTACCCAATGTACATTACCTACAAAATGTACAAAATCCGCTTCTTACGGGGTGCTGAGCTATGAGTGCTGACGAGTTTGAAGGGCTCCCCGGAGCAGCTGTCTCGTTGCTCAAGGGAGGGGTAGGGAAATCCACGATCGCGCTCAACATCGCTGATCGACTCGCTGCTCGTGGCCATGAGACGGTACTATTGGATCTGGATAAGGACGGGCACATGACGACCCAGTTGGGATACGACGATGCGTACGACCGAGATGCGAACCTCGGTGACGCCCTTATCGATGGTGAGGACCCCGAAGACCTGCTTATCGAGACGGACTTCGGCGTTCACCTCCTCCCGTCGAGTAACGAGCTCGAGAATGTTGAGACGAGGCTGAAGGACGAACGGTTCGCAGACGTGAAGCTTCGGCGGAACGTTGTCGATCCGCTCATTCAAAATGGATACGACTACGTGATAATTGATGCCGCAGGCGGCCGTGGGAAACTCTCCGACAACGCCCTCATCGCCGTCCAGCGCGTCATAATCCCGCTAATCCCGCGTGCTGGCTCGATCAACGGCCTCAATAAGATGATTGAACGCCAGATCTCCCCAATCCGGCAGAATATCGGGTTGGATATCCTCGCAGTCACTCCGAATATGATTCGCGAAACAATGGGACAACGCAACGAGCATCGGACTCTCGTTGAAAATCTCAACCGAGAGTTCGGTTCGTTCGTCCCTGAGTACGCTCGTGTGGACCCGGAGATCTTTGATGCCCTCGATGATTCGGGACGCACCATCGATAATATCCCGAAGCCGGGGATTCGCGAACGGACCGCAATTTCCCGCGCCTTCAAGCAAGGAATGCCCGTCTCGAAGTTCGACGAAGATTGCGACCAGATCCCGAATTTCGACCACTTAGCGGACCTCGTGGAGGAACACAGCTATGCCTAATGAGGACGACCGTTTCGGGGACGTCGCTGAACAGCTCAAACAAACGGAGGAAGGAGCCGAATCGGATGACGACGAACGTACTGACACCCAGGATGAACTGCAACCGGATGAAGAGATAACTACTGAGGACACAGAGTCGGAGACTGAGTCCATTCCTGAGCAGGATGAGGAGGATGTGGACGAATCCACCGGTGGACCGGCCTTCTCCTTTGATGAGACCGATATGCACGGCTTCTATGTCCGGGAGGACACGTGGGATGGCGTCACCCGGATGCGATCATCGGTAACTGCTGTGTGCTCTATGTTTGATGTTCCCGAATTTGAGGGAAGAGAGTTTCAAGATGCGTGTCTCCGGGTAATTGCGGACCACGGTGATGAGGTCGCCCTCCAGATCCTCCGGGAGCGTGGTATCGAAGCCGATGAGGAACGTGTTCAGGAAGTTGTGGAGATGCTGAGCGAGCAAGCTACGAACGACTAACATTGGATTTGGGTGATTTCCCTCATCATTCAGATTTCGTGCGCATTGTACATTATGCAGATTGTGTAGCAAGCTATCTGCTTGCAGTCTCGCGATTATTCTCGGAACCGGGTCCGAACGGCGGTCGCGCAGAAGTTGAGACTGGAGCTCTCAATGCATACGCATTCAGCACACATAATCCCGAACGTGGATTTTACTTCAGACAGTTTCGTCGATGTACTCGTCTTTCTAGCGCACTGATTCGGGATTCAAATCGGTGGTGTTGAGGCTACACCGAGGGTCTAAGATGATTCTACAGTTGCGAATGGTTCCGTCGAGGAAAACATATTAGTATTTGCTTGTATAAGCTGAACCTGATATGGTAGAGGACGCGATCGTTGACGGAACCGCGGAAGGGACTGCTCCCTGCTGTGCACCGCCCGGTGATGTTGACTCAGATACGATGGCGACGGATCTCCAAGTGCTGACCGCGATGGGGAACGACACGCGATACGAGCTGCTTCGCCGAATCGCGAACGCCGACGACGGCGTCTGCGTCTGTGATCTCGAAGCCGCAGTCGGCGTCAGTCAAAGTGCCGTCAGCCAAGCACTCTCTCGCTTGTACACCGCACAATTGGTCACGCGCCGCAAGGAGGGGTCTTGGCGGTACTACGAAACGACTGAAACGACCTCAGCCCTCCTCGAAACGCTCGACGACCTGCGAGGAACCTATGAGTAACGATACTGAGACAGCGACCGGTGACCCCGATCCCGAGGAGACTCGTCAGATGGTGCGCGAACGCTACGGGACTATCGCTTCGGATGACCAAGACTGCTGTGGCGATGTCGGCATCGATGTCACCGACGACGGTGGGTGCTGTGACGGCGACACGGACGTGACCGGGAGCGAACGCCTCGGCTACGACGCGGACGACGTCGCGTCCGTCGCCGACGGTGCGGACCTCGGCCTCGGGTGTGGAAACCCGAAAGCGTTCGCCGAGATGACGCCCGGCGAGATAGTGCTCGACCTTGGCTCCGGTGCGGGCTTCGACTGCTTCCTCGCTGCACAGGAGGTTGACCCGGACGGACACGTCATCGGTGTCGACATGACCCCGGAGATGGTCTCAAAAGCGAGAGAGAACGTGACGAAGAACGACGCCGACAACGTCGAGTTTCGTCTCGGCGAGATTAGTCATCTCCCCGTTGCTGACGCAACCGTCGACGTCGTCATCTCGAACTGCGTCGTCAATCTCGCCCCGGAAAAACAGCGCGTGTTTGATGACGCCTACCGGGTCCTCAAGCCCGGCGGCCGCCTCGCCATTTCAGACGTCGTCCAAACCGCGCCGTTCCCGGACGATGTCAAGATGGATCCGGACTCGCTGACTGGCTGCGTCGCTGGGGCCTCAACGGTCGACGCCCTCGAAGCGATGCTCGACAGTGCCGGCTTCGAAGCAATCGAGATAGAGCCCAAGGACGAGAGCACCGAGTTCATCAGTGACTGGGATGCGAACCGGGACCTCGGTGACTACCTCGTATCTGCAACCATCGAGGCCCGGAGACCACCTCGCGACGTCTGACTCACTTCGAGTACTGCTGGGTTCGACTACTCAAGCATTCTTGCAGGCGAATTAACCGAACCCCTACGAATCATCAAACCGATCGAGAACCGTCTGATCTCGATATTGAACTACTGAACTGTCGCACATTTCGACGACTCGTCCGTGGTTGCACACTCGCTTCCGTCGGAGCACTCCGCAAGACCAATCATTCCTTCCATCTCTTCGAGGAGTTCGACGAATGCGTCCCCATTCTCGGTCAGTTCGTACGTCGTCGAGGGCGGCGTCGTCGCTTCGACGTGCTTCTCGACGAAGCCGTGACACTGTAGCTCTTTCAGTCGTCGTGAGAGCATCGTCGCCGTCACGCCGTCGATGGAGCGCTGCATCTCGTTGAACCCGTATTGTCGATCCGAAAGCAACCGCAAGGCGTGAAACGCCCACTTCGAGCCGAGAATCTCTCGCAGTTGGTGCCACGACTGCTGCCAATCAGACACGTCGGTCGTCTTCATACCCGCTAATGGGCGTGCAAACACTCGAAAGTATCGTCAGTGGCCTCTGTCAGCTGTCGCGCTCACCCGTCGTGAATCTGTAGGCGAGGACACTCATCAGGAGCGAGATTCATTCCCTCCAGGTTCGCGAGTGGACAGCCACAATGTTCGCACTTGAATTGCTTGGCACCAGTCGCGGCTTCGAGTGCTTTCGTCTCGAGCCGAGCGAGTCTATCAACAACTGCACGACCCGTTCCGTCCTGGCCGGCCACGAGATGTGGGCACGCTGTCTCGACGTCCGGGTGGGTTCCTCGACAAATAGCTTGGTCGAAATCATCGACACGAGTCTTGCTCATCTGTATAGAGTGAACTCAACAACACCCAGGACTGCAATCATTCGAATCGGGAACCTCGTCGACGAGTTCGCGGGGATCACAGTCACAGTCAGAGAGTTGCCCACACACACCCTCCATAATTGTCGTGAGGTCGTACTCGATCTCGTCGACGTCGAAGACGACAACGTCGTCGACTCGAACTTCGAAGATGCCGTCCTCGCCGGGGACCAGTTCGACGCCGTCCACTGTTTCGCCACACGACTCCAGAATCTGTGTCTGCGTTTCCGTTGCGCGGTCGATGAAGCCACACGGGTCACAGTATTCGACTTCGACGCTTGTCATCGGAGTATCACAGGAACCACTACGTGGACGGCCCCCATAAGATGACAGTACCCTGGTACGAAGTACCTTTCAGCGCTGAAACCACCCGTCGAATGTGCTATCACGAAGAATATATATCCGCATACAAGTGCCGGACGAGTACCGGCCTCTACATGGGAATAGTCAGCAGCAGTCGTCGGTACTACAGACGCTCCCGTAGTTCAGGCCGGTCGCTTCGCTAATCGCGTCGTTGTACTCTTTGAGCATCGTCTCGAACTCAGATGACGCTCCGTCAGGCTGACTCTCTGCCAGTTCCTCGCCGAACGCTTCGGCAGCGGCCAGTACTTCCTCGTCGGTCGCGCTCAACAGCACCCACCTCCAGTTGACCGGGCGAACTTGCGGCCGATCTGCTCACTGATCGCGTCGTTCGTCTCCTGGAGCAGATCGACGAGCGTCTCCTGTGCGTCCTTGTGTCGCTGGATGGTCTCGTTGTCCGCCATCTCCGATTTGAGCTCTCGCAGCTCGCTCAGCAGCGACTGATCGTATCCATCGCGTTGCATCCGTTGCTGTTTTTCCCGGTACTCCTCGAGGAGTGCCGTCGCTTCCGAGTCGTTCTCGAGGGCTCGGCTGGCTGCCGTGAACTCCTGATAGGTTTCGGAATCGGTGAGCATTTCGACGAACGTCTGGAACGACGCTTCGACTGGCTCCTCGTCCGAGCGAACTTCACTCATGAGATCGTCACCTCCGGTTCCTTCTTCGGGAGAGCTGACAAGCCAGTGATCTCGTCGCCGAACGAGCTCAGTTCCTCGAGTCCGACTGGCTCGTCCCGGCGCAGTGGTGCGAGCATCATTGGCGTCTCAAAGCGGTCCTTGATCTCATCGAGGTAGTTCTCCTGCTGTGCCCGCCGGTTCGCGAAGAACGCGTTGTCGCCGTATTCCTCGGGGAGCAGGTAGTTCGCGACGACGAACGCTGTCTCGATACCGACCTGGTCTTCGAGGTCCTCGGCCGCGCGGTACGCCTCCATCATGGGCGTGTACTCAGGATACATGACGAACGCGAACGAAGTCCGTTCAGGGTCTTGCATCGTCTCGATGACCTCGTCGTACTGGTCGCCCTTCGCTGGGGCGGCACCCTTCGTCAGCGAGCCGAGGTCCATAAATCCCTTCCAGTCGGAGGGCAACTCCAGCAGGCGGAGCGTGTGCCCCGTCGGCGCGGTGTCGAAGACCACCACGTCGTAGCCGTCTTCCTCGAAGTAGCTCACGAACTTCTCGAGCGCCGCCATCTCCTCGGCACAGGGTGACTCCAGTTCCTCCTCGACGTTCGCGATCGCGGCGTCGACATCGATCTGGGTGTCCTCCTTGTCCTCGTACATCTCAGTGACGTGGTCGAGGACCTGCGTGCGGTACTCTTCGAGGGCCTTCTCCTGGTCGATGCGGGCCGCGTCGAGGTTCGCCTGGCTCACCGACGTCGGTTCGTGGCCGACCGGCTCACCGAAGATGTCCTCGAGGTGGGCTGCCGGGTCCGTGGTCACGACGAGCGTCTCGTATCCCGCCTCCGCGAGCTTCGTCGCCGACGCCGCGGCGATGGTGCTCTTGCCGACGCCGCCCTTCCCGGTGAAGAACAGGTACCGCGTGTCGTCGCCCGGCGTCACTCGGTCGGCGACCGACTCTGGGTCGGCCAGCGCATCGACGTCGACCGACTGGTCGGTCTCGACGTCGGTCGCCGAGCCGACGTCGACGATAGCGTTCTCGCCGTCGTAGATGACGCCCGCGACGTCCGACAGCAGGTCGAGGCCGGCGATTTCGCCAGGCTGGAGGGGATAGGTTGCCATTGCGTCGGCGTTGAACTCGGTTTCCGCGCGTTCGATGGCCGCCTGTTCGTCCTCGCGTTTCCCCTCGAAGAAGGGGTCCTCACAGACCGACTCGGGGAGGTAGCCGTTGACGACGAGCATCTGGGACTCGATGCCGAGCTCACCGAGGTCGGCGGCACTGCGTTCGATCTCGTCGAGCGAGGAGTCTTCGGGCTTGCCGACGAACCCGAAGGTCGTCCGCTCAGTGTCCTGGAGCGTGTCGATGGCCCGCTCGTACTGGTCTTTCCTGTCCTCCATCGAGGCCGCGGGGCCGATACAGGTCGAGCCGCCCTTCTCGAGTTCAGCGTTCCAGTCGGAGGGCAGCTCCATAAGCCGGATGGTGTGGCCGGTCGGCGCGGTGTCGAAGACCACCACGTCGTATTCGGGGCTGTCCATGAAGTCGACGAAATTGTCGAAGGCTGCGATCTCGTCGACGCAAGGACTGTTGAGTTGCTCTTCGATAGTCTCGATCTCCTCGTCGTCGAGCAGCTGGCGCATCGGTTCGATGGTCTCCTGGCGGTACTCTTCGGCCGCCGTGTCCGGGTCGATCTCGATGGCAGAGAGGTTCTCGATGCCTTCGATTTCAGTCACCTCGTGGCCGATCTGCTGGCCGAAGATGTCCGAGAGGTTCGGTGCAGGGTCAGTCGTCACGAGCAGCGTCTCGTAGTCGTTATCGGCGAGCCACGTCGCAGTCGCACAACTGACGGTGCTCTTGCCGACGCCGCCCTTCCCGCTGAAGAAGACGAATTCTGTGTCGTCACTGCTCGGTTCGACGAGCTCTCGTGGCGTAGTGTCCGTACTCATCGGTTAAGCCTCCTGGGGCGTGTTCTGTTGCTCGCGGATCTCGCCCGCGAGCTCGTCGTAGGAGAGGTACGCCGATTTGGCGAGTATCTCGTCGTCGAGGACCGTAATGGGGAGGATCGAGGGGCCGTGTTCGTCGACGAGATCGGCGATCGCCTCGGTCTCGAGGAATCGGTCGATGTCGTGTTGCATATTCGCCCTCGACACCTCGAGATCGAATTCCTCTTCGAGTTGATCAAGTGCGGCACTGACCTCGACGAGTTCGTCGTCGGGATCGGGGCCACAGACGCCTGTGGAGCAGCACATCGCCTCTTCGTACAGTGTGAGTTCTATCATATGTGGTCTCCTCGGTTACCGTTCCGGCTGCCGGTAGAGTCGTGGTCACAAACCACCGCATCTAGTTTACCAACGATTCAATTAAAACTCTGTTCAGACATCAGCATAAACACTTTGGTTCGCTCACCCACGAGTACTCGCCCCACTAATGACCTCCATTAACGACTTAATAGAGTATGTGAGTTAATCTTCTGCTAGGAATATTCCGCAATGGTTAATTGAGAGAGTGATCAAGTGATTGCTGATGGCACAAGCGACCGAACGATTACAGCGGTATCTCGATGACGAACTCGGGGAGTGCCGCAGCGAGGATGTCGAGCGCCGTCTCGACGAACTCTCCACGCTTGAGGCCGGACTCGGGACGGCACAGGCGGAGGCCGAACTCGACGTCTTGTCGGCGCTGTCCAACGAGACGCGCTATACGCTCGTGCGCGTCCTCGTTGCAGCCCAAGAGGAACTCTGCGTCTGCGAGCTGAACGCCGTCGTTGACGTGACCGAGAGCGGTCTCAGCCATGCCCTCTCGGCACTCGTCGGCGCAGACCTTGTCGAGGGTTGGAAGGACGGGCGCTGGAAGAAGTATCGGGCTACCAATCGAGCTGTTGCGCTTGTTACCGTTCTTGAGGGAAGCGTGGCAGATGAGTAACGTCGAACACGACCACGGGCCCGACTGCGACTGTGAGAGCTGTGGCGACCCACGGTCGATGGACTTCCTCGACAAGTACCTCACTGTCTGGATCTTTGGTGCGATGGCGATCGGCGTCGGGCTGGGATTCGTCGCCCCATCAGTAACCCAACCGATTCAGGACTTCCACCTCGTCGAGATCGGACTTATCCTGATGATGTACCCGCCACTGGCGAAGGCCGATTACTCGCAACTTCGGACCGTCTTCAGCAACTGGCGGGTACTCGGGTTGAGTCTCATCCAGAACTGGCTGATCGGTCCGACGCTCATGTTCGGGCTCGCCGTATTCTTCTTCAGCGGCCTCGTTCCCGGTCTGCCGGCACGCCCCGAGTACTTCCTCGGGCTCGTGTTCATCGGGATGGCCCGGTGTATCGCGATGGTCCTGGTCTGGAACGAACTCGCAGAAGGATCGACCGAGTACGTCACCGGCCTCGTCGCGTTCAACAGCCTCTTCCAGATCGTCACCTACGGGGTGTACGTCTGGTTCTTCGCACTGTTCCTCCCGCCGCTGCTCGGCATGGAGTCACTCGTGGCCGGGATCACGACCTTCGACATCTCGCCGATGCAGGTGTTTGAGGCGATCGTCATCTTCCTGGGGATTCCGTTCGCGGGCGGCTTCCTGACCCGGTATGTCGGAACTCGCGTCAAGAGCGAAGCCTGGTACGATGATGAGTTCATCCCGAAGATCGATCCGCTGACGCTCGTTGCGTTGCTGTTCACCGTCATCGTGATGTTCGCCACGCAGGGCGGCGCCATCGTCGCCTCGCCGGGCGACGTCCTCTTGATCGCGGTACCGCTGACGATCTACTTCGTCGTGATGTTCCTGGTGAGCTTCGGGATGGGGCGGGGCATCGGCGCAGACTACTCGACGACGACGGCGATCGGCTTCACGGCGGCGTCGAACAACTTCGAGCTCGCCATCGCCGTCGCCGTGGCGGTGTTCGGTGTTGGCTCCGGCGTCGCGTTCGCCACCGTCGTCGGCCCACTCATCGAAGTTCCCGTCCTGCTCGCGCTGGTCAACGTCGCGCTGTACTTCCAGCGAAAGTTCGACTGGCGTGGCGCCACGACCGGACAGCTCACCCCAACTGGTTCAGAACCCACTCCTGAGGATGATTGAGCCCCAAACAATCCAATGATTCCCCAGACAAACTCCGTTGATCCCCTTCGCCTCGCGTTCGTCTGCGTGGAAAACGCGGGTCGAAGTCAGATCGCGGCCGCCATCGCTGAAACCCAAGTTCAGATCCAGGACCGAACGGATATCGAGATCCTCAGCGGTGGGACGGACCCAGCAGAGGAGATCTATCCGGCCGTAATCGACGTAATGCGGGAGAAAGGCTATGACCTGTCGACGCGGACACCGACACAGATCTCCCGCGAGACCCTCAAGGGGTGTGATGTCGTCGCCTTGATGGGGTGTTCGTTGTCGGTCGATGACCTTCCAGTGGGAGTGGTCGTTCGTGACTGGGGGTTCATCGATCCGGCGGATGCTGATACGGAGTCTGTATGGGCAATCAGTACAGAGATCGAACAGCGCGTTATCGAACTAATTGCCGACCTGCCGACCGAAGCGGAACGAAGAAACCACACACACCAGATACAATGACTGAACACAGCGACACCGATCCGATTCGAATCGCCTTTATGTGCGTCCAGAATGCTGGCCGCTCCCAAATGTCCACGGCATTTGCGGAGCGTGAACGGGAGCGACGTGGACTTGAAGACCGCGTCGAAATCCTCACCGGAGGGACGCATCCGACCGACCACGTGCACGACGAAGTCGTCAACGTGATGGAAGAGGCGGGGTTCGATCTCTCCGAGCGGACGCCACGAGAGATCACGCTGGACGAACTGCGCTCCTGCGACTACGTTGCCACGATGGGCTGCTCGACACTCGACGTCGGCGAAGTCGGTGACGACGTCGATATCCGTGATTGGGCGCTGGAGGACCCTGACGGACAGGATCCTGATCGGGTGCGCGACATCCGCGATGAAATCGAACAGCGGGTTCGTAGTCTATTCGATGAAATTGAAGCCACCGAAGCTGCAACGTCATAATTCGATAGAGTAGATACTATGGGTTAGACTCTGAGTTCACTGAATGGACGATTGTATTTTCGAGGATGTTCTTTTCTCCGTACCGTAGTCTCGCTATCACAGCCTGCTGTGTAATCCCTAATAACTCGCCGAGTTCCTCTAGAGTGATTTTCCGAGGTGTCTCAAAATAGCCCTCCGTATACGCGAGTGCTAATGCTTCGTGCTGCTTGTCTGTGAGATTGTACTCCTGCGAATTGAAAATCTGGAGTTGGGTCGGGAACCGGGTCAACCGAACACCGAAATCGTTCTCTTGGCAGTACGCTTGAAATGTGGAGAGCTGTTCAGCTGATTCGGCTCGAAGTCGAAACGTCCACTTGTTTGGAGTTGACTGTGCCGATTCGAGCTCGACAGCTGCCTTCGTGATTCCGACACAGATACTCTCATGGTCGTTGTGCAAGCGTGCGGTGTAGAGAGACTCTTCGTCGAGTGAATCAAGCAGTTCTACAGAGTGGAAAACGTCATGATCTGATAATTCAGATGCCGCTGGTGAATTTGACCGCGTACTCAACCAGAAATAGAGAGGGTGTCATAGAACTCTTCTCACACCGTGATGATCGTGCTTCCCGGATTGTCTCCACGTTCGTAGTTGGTGATCGCGATGACAAGGCGAAGGCACAGCGCGAGGAACACCTGCGCTCGTGCGTGGACGCGGCCTCGGGCGTGGGTGCGCCCGAGGCCGCAGTCCTTCACTGATTCGTTGGTTCGTTCAACTCCCGTGCGGCGGTTGTACGTCTCATCTAGCGTCGGTTGCTTCAGCTGAACGTCTTCACTGTGTTCCTCGATGCGGTCTTCGACCCTGTACTCGATATCGAGCGGGTCGTCGGTGTTTCGCGCGTTGTACGGAGCGACTGGCACGACCCCTGCGGCCAGCAGGTGGTCGTGCCAGTCGAGCGTGTCGTAGGCGCTGTCACCGACCATCCAGATCGGTTGCTCGACGGCGAGCGCGTCACGGGTGACGCGCATCGCCGTCTCTTCTGGTGCTTGTTTGCTCTCGGTGAACTCCGCTGCGATCGGTATCTTTTGCCCGGTCGAGACGATTGTACAGCCGTAGCCGTAGTAGTACTCGTCCTTGGTTGGATCGTAGCACTTTGACGCATCTGGGTCGGCTGGCATCGCCCTCACGTCGGTCGAATCGATACAGTAGGTCAAGTCGAGCAGGCCGCGGCGGGCGGCCTGCTCGACGAGGTGATCGAACACCTCGTTAGCGACGTGTTCGAGGTCGGTGAGGAAGCGATCGACCGCGTCTCTCGACGGCGGTCGATCGAAGCCACAGCTCAACCAGACGACCGTGTTCCGAAGCTCTCGTTCGACGGGGCGGATGCCGTAGATATCTTTGTAGTAGCAGTGGAGAAAGCCACGCATCAGCTCTGGTGGTTCGTGGTCTCGTGTTCGCCCCGTCTGCGCCGGGGCGAACACGTCAAACTCTTCGAGAAATTCGAAGGAGAGGTGCTCGAACAGCGCTAGCGTCTCTGTCTCCACGACATTGAAGAACGACTCTACCGAAGGATCATCTTGCAGGGTCGCTGAACTCATCCACCTCAGCGTTCACCCTGCTCTTTGGTGTGCTAATCGTTCTATGACACCCTCTAATGAAGGCAAAGGTCCCCAGCACAAGTGAGCTTGATACGGTATATCAGGCGGTTCTCAACGCACTGGATCAAATTATGGACGAGACAGGAAGTGCCTATGGTATGGACATACCAGGTTATGTAATAGAAAAGTATGAAACTGACCACTCTTTAAATTGTTCCAATATGGAAAGTTCCGCGACGACGTGGTTGGATAATAATGGGTTCACCGATGGACAGTTCCTCTGGGTGACAAACTGTTCCGATGCCTTCGCTGATTCAGAAGGGGCATGGGAGGGTCGGACTGAGGCATTCGTCAGTACCGACTGGTACTCCGGTGACATGCTGGGAGCCGTGGCAATTCAAGAGGCATTACATTCCTTCCTGCTGGACAGTTGTCTCAAGCTTCCAGGGGATGATCACTCACTCGGCCAGGATGCTGATGAGGGTTCATATGATAATGCAACACCAATGGTCGCCTCATACGGTGATAGTAGCGAAAATTACGAGTCTAAGGGAGACTGCAACCGCGATAAGAATACTGATGGTGTGACTTACGATATTACCTACTGTACGGTTGAAGGAATGAACTATTCTAGAGAGCATGCCTACAATAACGGTGTACACTAACGTATAGAAAGTAATAATCTCTAATCTGTGTTCTATATTTGAGTTCGGTAGAGACAGACTGTCTGCGTTCCGCTTATGAGCACTCAATGATCTGCACAGTAAACTCAGTCGCCGCTCGTTCGTCGGGACGCTGGTAGACGATCTTAATGTCTGTTGGAAGATGATTTTGTGCCGTTAGTTCGACTTGATACTGATACGAGGCACCAGCGCAGTCAACACTCTCGGGGGGGTCTGAGTTGGTCCAACGGGGATACAAGACCAGTTCTGCGTACCGCTCGGTGCTGTTGTATTGGAGCGCCCGAATAGCCACTGTCCGACAACTACTCGTCGAGAACCACCCACTGAGCGTTGCGCTCTGAGCCGTGCAGTCGCCGGACTGAGACACACTCTCCTCATTTTCTCCGGCCGTCCCATCGTATGAGACACTCGTGACGGTCGCTGACAGACCATCTGTTTCCTTTTGTTTTGTCGCTGTTGGAGATCCAGCTGTAGGTGAATTGAGTGTCGAGAGACATCCTGCGACACTTGCAACGCTTATTGCACCAAAAGAAGAGAGGAGGGCACGGCGATTCATAGTGAGATTATTGAGTGCCGAGAGGTAAAATTATCCCTTAGGCTCAAAGAGTAGCTGAGTCAACAACACCATTATATCAGATACCGACTTGGTGGCTGTTTCAGTAGGAACAGTGTCGAGACAATAGGGTTTGCTTCGTCCCCGCGTACCCCGAGAGCAATCGGTGAAGCATCTCACACAACAACTCGACGGTGACAGTCTTACCTGCCGTTATCGCATCTCGGCTGTGTGTCAGGGCGTGCAAGTAGTTTATGATCTCCTGGGTACCCTGTCGTCTGTCCTCGTCGATGAACGTCTCCTGTCCTGCTTCATACGCGTAGATATCTGAGAGGGTCACATGAGTGCCTTCGATCTGGGACGCTTCCAGTGTCTCCTTCCGAATGAACGGTTCAATGAGGATCTCTCTTGACCCGATGCGAGGGCCAATGCCGTGGAGCCGGCTTAGCTTGCGTCGCCCTCGCTAACGGGCATCAGTTGGTCAGTGCTAGTTGTGGGCGGTAACGGATCCAGGTTTGAACGCCGAATACGTTCCCTTTGGGGTCGTAATCGGAACGATTTCACCGGGTGCCGTCTCTTCGAAGTCGTCTCGATCCATTACTGGTAGTAGCCGTACAAAACACGATCCATTATTGGCATTTTGATCCTAAATCAAAATAGCGCAGAGGCGGATTGCACCATTGCAACTACTACCAGAGAGTGGCGTTTTTGAGAGAGTCGTGTTCAACGTCCCGTAGTGGTTGCAATTCGTGAGTCGCGACGAACTGTCTTTCGACGGATTGCCCAACGAACGCACGTCGAGTGGCCAGTATACGATGCCACGCCAGTATACGATCGAAGCACGCTTGCCGGGTTGGAGTCCGATATCCGGACGGTCTCACAGACGTGGTTTAGGCACGACCGCCATGTATCGGTTGAGAACTTCGTCTGCTCACTCCCTCTGGCGTATTTCGTATTCGCCGCGCACGACCGCTATGTGGGGGCGACTCGCTACGAGATGGACACGCTCTTTCGCGTCTTCGTTCTGAAAGAATGCCACGGATGGGAGCACGAAACCGCACTAATTGAGTACCTTGAGCGTCGTCCAGCACTCTGCGACCAACTGGATCTGGAGACAGTACCGAACCAATCAACGCTGTGGCGCAGCTGGCACAACCGGTTCACTGCCGAGCTTCGCAGTACAGTCGAGACAGCTGCGCGGACCATCCTCATCAAAGCCCAGAACGCGGGTGTCACCGTTCCGCGCAAGCCAGAAAGACACCTTCCATCTCGAGGTGGCAAAGAGGACGAATCGGACCCAGACAATCGAACTGTCCTCGACGAAGCGGCACCGATCACGGACCACATCAGCCGCGTCGTATTCCCCGCGTTCTCACTGAATCGTGGCGACGGTTGTGAGATTCATGAGAACGCCTACTGGGACTTACAGACGTATCTCGGGCTTCGTGAGCGGCTGGCTGTCAATGAAGGCGCTCGCAGTTTCGTCTACGAGTCGATGCGTGAGCGGACACCGCTGGGGCACGTCCATCGCGAGCACATCCGTGACCTCTCAATCGAACAGACTCGCGAGATGTACCGACAGGCGGTAGATCGGTTGTTAGGAGAAGTCTCGGAGACAGAGCAGTTCTTCCGGGCCGGGATCATCGCGATCGACATCACCGAAGCGGATTCCTTCACCGGTGATCGAACGGGACACGAAGACGAAATTATAGGGACGAAGGAGAAGACCGATGAGTACGCTTACCAGTGGGCCACTGTCCAGCTGGTCGGCAACGCCATCCCGATCGTGTTGGATGCTCGCCCTGTTCGACGAGGTGAGTCACGCAAGGAGATCGTCGAGGACCTTCTCAACTCCGCCGAGGAATTGGTCCATGTCGATAACGTGCTGATGGATAGGGAGTTCGATAGCCAGCATGTTTTGGAAATGATTAGCCAGCGCGGACTCTCATACGTCGTGCCGAAACGAATGCAGACGAGCGAGAGAGCTCAGGCGAAGCGACTCCTCCAGCGGGATGATGATCGATACGAAGCGGACCGCAAACTCCATCTCGGGAATAACGAGTGGCACGAGACGACGCTGATCTACCGGCGCAAAGAGAACGCTGAGCACGATGATCACCGGCAGTACTCAGTGTTTATGTCGAATCATGGCGGGAGTTTCCTCACCGAGTATGCGTATCGCTGGGAGATCGAGAGTGGGTATCGGTCGATCAAGCGATTCATGGCGGCGACGACCTCGAAGGATTTCGGACTCCGGTTCTTCTATTTCGCGTTCGCGTGTCTGCTGTATTCGATCTGGCGGGCAGTCGATGCGCTGGTGCAGGTCGAATTGACCGGTGAGTACGAACATTCGCCACTCGTGACGGCGGACAATACGCTAACGCTGTTGAAGAAGGAGACTGGAATCGGATAGACCGCGGCTATTTGCTGAGATAGTCGAGTCGTGAGTGGCGACACTATGGAGCAGAGAGGAAAATTCCTGAACTAGTTACAAATTCGATAAGGTGGTGTGGTTGAGAGCCGATCTGAAGCTGTCTTGTCTCACTGATCCGTCCGAAACCACGCATTACAGCCCCGCTAAACCCGCTGTAGTCTCAACTTCACCGGTCGCGGTTTTGGTATAGCGGTATATGATTTATACCGTTGGCCAAATCCGAATTTCGGGGTATAGAACCCTTCTATCATAGGAAAAATGGTTATGAGACTTCTGTCACCGGTGGTCATGATTATGCCCGTAATCACGACCAGTTTGAAGTACCCCGCCGCCGTCGGTGAAGCACGAATGCTGCAACCGCCTCACGACGCCGCTTCCCCCGGGGTTGAGCCGCAGCAAGCGGCTGTCTCTCTGCGGGTATTGGACTGGTTGCGAGTTCCGATCCATCGCCGGAAGTCTTATCACGAATTATCTATAATTCGTAATCGAGATGGCGCACTCGCCGCCCCGGTCAGGTCGACCACCTATTCAGCAGCTGCAGACGGTCGTCGACCTTCTCGAGACGCCGGCACTCGCTCGGCTGTACGCCTACATCTTGCAGCACGGCCCCGTCACCGTTTCCGAGATCGTCGACGAGCTCGATATCCCACAAGGGACCACCTACGACTACGTGCAGAACCTCGAAACAGCTGGCTTAGTGGAGAAAACCCGTGATCAGCGACCGTATAAATACGACGCCGAGTCGATTGCACTCACGCTCTCGACGGACGGCGAGACCCAAACGATCACGCCGGCCCTTATTGCAGCCGTCGCCCGCCGAGAGGAGGACGAGGACGTCGACGTCTACATCGAGCGTCATGGCCTCGACAGCCTTGCTGTCGCCCTCGAGTACGCCTACGAGTACGTCGACGGCACGGTCAACCATCGGATTGCGGCCCGGGAGCTTGACCTCTCACCGCTTGAGGCCGAGATCATCCTCCAGGCGCTGGAACCGGTTGCGACCGAGTACGCCGACGCGGCTGCATGACGACGGTCTATATCGCCGATACCGGCGTCTTTGTACGGTGTGGTGGCCCGGACAAGGACAAATTTCAACGGCTTCGTCGGGCACTCCGACAGGCCGGTGTCTCATTGCGTATCCCGCAGCGCGTCTACGAAGAGCTCGGGGGCGATCCTGCAGCGGACGAGTATCCCTCGGGGAACATTCCCTATCCCGATGGATTCGAGGAGGGGTGGATCGTCGTCGCCGACGAGCTCGACTACACCAATCCACTCGTCTCGACAGTGATGGACGAAGCGCGCCGATTCATCGCCAACGAGACCGACCGCGACGAGGATGTCACCGAGAAAGCGGACACGGCACTCGTTGGGCTTGCTGCTCAAGTACTCGACACTGGGGAGGCAGACCACGTTGTTCTCCTAACGACGGACAAACCGGCTGGACGCGCGGCCGAGACGCTCCTCCCTCAACACGGCTTCAGCGACCGAATCGAATTCCGGTACGTCAGCGTCGAGTATCTCGAGACGATCACCGCCAACGAATTTCGGTGACCCATCCCCTGATGTCGATATAGAACTATCCATCTCAACCTATATTAAGAAATCGCGTTGATAGTAGGATATGACAGAAGATACTGGACTACGGAATCAACAGACTACGGGCGAAGACCGCGTGCGGATGGTCGCCCGGCAGCTGTCGGAGCCGCGGACGGCCAACTGGATCGCCTCCGAAGCGGGCTGGTCACACGAACCAACCAAACGCGTCCTCGAACGCCTCGTCGACGATGGGATCCTCCATCGTGACGAAAGCGGCACTCACACGACGTATTACCCTGATTACCGCCGCCAAGCGATGCAGGAGGCGATGCGCCTCCGAGACAGCGGGCACACTGTCGAGGAGCTCACGGACCGTCTCGCCGATATGAAGACGCAGATTCGCGACTGGGAGGACGAATTCGGCGTCGAGTCACCGAACCAGCTTCGTGGAACGCTCGCCGACGAGTCCCTTGACTCCGACGAGGAAGACCGGCGCCGTGAGATCGCCCGCGAGTGGGAGCACCTTCAGCGGCGTATCCAGATCGTTGGCTTCGCCATCCGCGAATGGGACTTCCTCGCTCCGACGACAGAGCCTGCCGAGGCCAACAGCTAACGGATGTCGGTCCCACATCCAGGTGGTGATCCGAACGCGAACCTCTACGCTCGATAGAAGCTCGCCACCCACCCACGTGTTCACACATGGGGGAACAACTTATCACTCTGCCCCGCGTAATTCGTATCATGAGCCAGGAATCGCTTGACGATACGATCAAATTCCGTGCTGGGCCGCTCAAAGAGGCGGCGAACGAACTCGATTCCGTCCATCTGGGCGGAATCAACATTAGTGAACTCGCACGCGAAGGGCTCACTCAGATGCTTCGGCGAGCGATGACGGACGACGACAAGATCGCGATTTACGAACGCTATTCAGCGGGCGACCTCTCGGAGGACGCTGCTCGCGTGCTCCTCGGTGAAGAGTTCGACCTGCTCGAAGAGGACATTGGCGATTTCCGTGAGGCTGCCAAGGATGACACTAGTGACTATCTCGTCTAAATGGCAAGTGACGACACTCGGTATCCGATCTTGGTCGATACGGACGCGCTGATTGCCGTCGCGAACAGCCCCTTGTGGACCGAGATAACCGACCAAATCGGCCTCACGACGACAAACGTTTGCAAACAGGAACTCAAGCGACACGTCGAGAACACACGCGAGACAGCGCCAGAGGGAAGCCGTCCGTACCGGCTTCATTACGGGAGCCGTACCGCGCTCGATGCGCTCGAGGATAACGAAACACCGCTCACCCAGGTGACGAGCGTCCCCCGTCCCCACGGAGCGGACGCCGGCGAGGAATCGCTCCGACAGGAAGTGCTACAGAACCCGGGGGCCGTTGACTACGTCATCTTGATGGACGCGGCGGGCCGGCGCTCGATTCGTCGTGCTGTCGACGACCAAGACGAAGATATCCGTGTCGTGACACCGCCGTTTTTGTTCTACATTCTTTACGACAACGAGCTAATTTCGCGTCGCGAGTTCTGCGAAGCGTGCGGCGAGATGTTGGAACGTGAGGGCTGGACCGGATACAACGCCGTGAAAGCTGCGTGGGAGGCGATCCCGATTGATTGTAGTGATATTCTGGACGACCACCTGCTCCCGTGACGAAACCGTATGAATCAGAACACCTCATCGACACGCGATGGTTCGACACCGCTCGACGACAGCTTCGAGCGCTACCTGCAGGACAAGGGGAAAGGCCGGGGTGGCGATGGCGGGAACTACCGACGCAACGCGGCGCGCGAGCTCGAGCGGTTCGCCGAGTGGGCCGCCGGCGACCGCGGTGACGACGACTGGACCGGTATCACTACCGACGACGTCGACCGCAAACCCACCTTTGAGGACCTCGACGAACGCGTCTTCCGGGAGTACGCCCGGCACCTCGCCGGTGATCGCGGGCTCAAGCAGAATACCGTACAAACCTATTACCGCTATATCTCTGCGTGGTGTGGCTGGTGCGTCAACGAGGGTTACCTCGAGGCCCACTACGCTCAGCGGGCGAGTGCGATGGCTCCACTTCCCGAAGACGACGGCCGCAAGCCCGGCGACCAGCAGGCCTGGACGTCCGAGCAGCGCCACGCCTTCACCCGCCACGTCGACGAACGGGCCCGCGACGCCGTCGAGGCGTACACGACCCTCTCGGAGGATACTGACCCCCTCGACAAACAGCGAGCGCGCTACGCGGCGCTGAAGGCGGCTCGTGACCGGGCGCTGGTGTTCGTTCTCGCGTACACCGCCGTTCGGGTCGGGGAACTCCTTCGAGACCCAAACGATCCGCGCCGGCGCGGCGTCCGCTGGGAGGACCTCTCCCTCGACGACGGGAGTATGGACGTCTACCGGAAGAAACAGCAGTGGGACGCCGCCAGTCTCCCCGACCCGGTGATCTCGCCCCTGCGGAGCTACCGCAAGCTGATGGACCCGCCGACGGACCGCTGGCCGGTGTTTTCGACGTTCGACCAGCGGACGCTTGCGACGCTCGTACAGGACGAGCTGGCCGACCGAGGGAAACACCCGGATACAATCGACGATAGACGTAGCGAGTTCGCTCGTGACCTCTTATTGGCGCTCGATGAGGACGTGCGACCGCCGTCGATCACGACGGACGGCGCACGGTCGATTCTCCAGCGACTCTCAGAGGCCGCAGAGATCGACATCGACCATCCGAAACACGACTATCTCGCCCCTCACGGCGGTCGACGTGGGATGGGAGAGGTCCTCGTTCGGGCGTTCGGGTACACTGTCGCTGCCCGGTACTTGGACAACTCCGAGGAGATGGTTCGCGAACGGTATTCGCATATCGAGGCTGGGGAACTCGGTGATGTTGCGACTGAGGCACTTTCCGAAATTGACGACTATCTGGGAACAGGTGCATCCCCGGGATAACGTTTTGCTGTTGTCCGGAGAGGTGTGTTCACCGTTAGGGGGGACTCCGCACTGGTCATTTCGATAGCTGTTCCTCTAGAGGACGCGTAGCTGGCTCGTCGACTTCGAGGGGACCGCGAACGATGCCAACGTTGCTCGTTGCCTCCTGACTGATGCGTTCTGCGATCGTTCCAAACATAATCCGAGACGCTTCGCTCCGTTCGGACAGCCCGACACAGATCGTATTGTAGTGATTAACGGTCTCGAGGATCGTGGCTTCGATATCATCGGCAACGATGACCTCACTCTCATACTCCTCTGGATCGAGTCCTGCTTGGTGTGCAACGTCTTCGATCACTGCTTCCCCTCGTTCGACAGCAGCGGATTCCGGTTCTCTTTCTGGCTGAACGTTCACTAGTGTCGGGACGCTCCCGTCGACGGTCGCAAACTCAGCAGCCCGCCGTGCAGCAACCGGCGAGTGGGGCCCCGGACCTGCCAGGGCCACGGTGGTACCGATCGTCTCGTCGTGGAGCGTAACGAGAGTGACTTCACATGGTGCCCTCTCGACGACGGAGTCGAGATTCGGGCCGAACACGTGCCCCAGTCGAGTGAGCGTTCCCTTCCAGCCGAGCAGCACTTGATCGGCGTCCTCTTCGAGAATCGCCTCAAGAATCGTCTCGTCGACGCGCTGTCCGGTCATCGCCACCGTCCGCAGATTCACGTCCATCTCCGCTGCGATATCCCGTGCCGCTTCGAGGAGGTCGTGCTGGTGGTCGAGGCGCTCGGCTTCGATGTTCTGTTGTGGTGACGGGTCGGCAACCTGGAGAACGTTCACTGCCACGAGTTCTGGCGTCTCTTCGTCGGTATGTGCGTGTGCAGTTGCCGCTGCCAGTCGGAGGAGGTCCTGCTGTGTCTCGGGATTCACGACTGGAACAACGACCGTGTATCCATCTACTGTCGGCGAGATTGCATCGTCGATGAGGCCTCTGTCGATGGCGTGCTCCTTGACGTAGATGAAGTACCAGCCCACACCGACTCCGACGATTCCTAATCCGAGGAGGATGATGACCGACGCCATCTGTGAGATGACGACGAGCGAGAGTACCACCCCGAGGATCGGTACTGCCGGATACAATACATCGGGAATCTTGAACGACGGATCGTAGTCTTCGGGATCGGCCCGACGGAAGACGACAAGGGCGACGTGGACCATCGAATACGAGACGAGGAAGCTGAAACTCGCAACCTCGGCCAAGAGCGCGACGATCGTCTCGATATTGAGCCCGGCAGCAATCAGTAACGCCGTGACGGCACCGGTTGCGATGATCGCCCGGTGTGGGGTACCGAATCTGTCGTGGGTGACGTTCAGCCAGTTGCTCATCAACTCATCGCGCCCCATCGCGAAGTTCACTCGGGCCGCTGCGAGAATCGAAGAGTTCGAACTGGAAATCGCTGCGATGGCTGCAGCGGCGACGATTGCCACAACTCCGATTGAGCCCATAAACACGACTGCGACATCCGAAACCGGAACGAGTGAGTCACCAAGTGCTTCGTATCGGATGACCCCGGTACTGACAAGCATCACTAATGCGTAGAGGATCGTGACGAGGACGACCGAGAGAATCATCGTCAGCGGGATGTTCCGGCTGGGATCTTTGACTTCCCCTGCGACAGTCGCGATGATCTCGAAGCCGAGAAATGAGACGAAAACGACGCCAGTCGTGGCGATAATCCCACTCGGTCCCGTGGGAGCAAACGGCTCGAGATTGGACGGGTCGATAAAGAACAGACCGAGAGCCACGTACGCCAGGACGACTACGGTTTCCGTCCCAATCATCACGTTTTGTAGCTGGCTCGACTCCTCTGTCCCGTAGTAATTCACCCCGACAATCAGGGCCAGTCCCGCGAGTCCCAGAAGGACAATGAACAGTCGGCCATCGAGAAATGGAATCGGCTCGACGAGGTATTGGCCGAATCCGATCATATAGAACGCGCTGGCGAACATGAGGCCACTCCACATTCCCCATCCGACGATGCTTCCGAACAGTCCACCGAGAGCACGATTCACGTAATGGTAGCTTCCGCCGGCAATGGGCATTCCTGTCGCCAGCTCGGAGAGCGACAGGGCCGCGAGCAACGCGACGAAGCCAGCGAGTATGAAGGAGATCGAACTCGCGGGGCCGGCACCTTCGGCTGCGATTCCTGGTAGGATGAAAATTCCCGCTCCAATCATCGTACCACCGCCTAGTGTCATCGCCTCGAGGAACCCGATATTCCGCTCTAGTTCCCCGCCGCTGTCGTCGGTCATGCTGGTCGCTCAGAAATAGTTGTCATGAAGAGTCTAATTGATGTCTCGAACGACGATCGCAGGTTTCTCGGTTCCATCGAGGATCGGAGTGAGAACAGTTCCCAGAATCCGGCCTCGAAGTGATGGTTCTGTTTCCCCAAGAATGATCAGATCGTGCTCCGCAGCGATGTCGATAATCGCTGACTTCGGATCCTCGGCTCCGGAAAGTTCCCAGTCGAGCCGGTCGCGATCGATTCCCTCCTCCGATAGCCGGTCAGCTGCACCCCGGAGAACAAACTCTCCTTGACTCGGATCGGTCCCCTCCTCAACAGAATGAAACAAGGTGACAGTCGCATCACTCGCTCGGACGAGATCGCCGACGAGTGAGATGATTCGCTCTAGGTTCACGTCTCCTCGAAGGGGAACGAGTATCCGTTCGACGGGTCCGGCTTCACCGGGGACAAAGACCGCGTCGCAGTCGTGTTGATCTGCGACCCGGTCGATGGAATCCTGACGGTCCTTCGTGAAGACGAGGACGCCCTCGACGTCGTGTTCAGTACTGTCAAACTGTCTAACGAGGTCGTCCAATCGCTCTGAGGCGTCGGATTCGTGGTCTTCCTTGAGATGAGCTGGGGCGGTCTGTTTTGGGACCGGATAGTAACCGAGTACCACGAGGTTAACCGGTCGAAGTAGTTCTAAAACCTCCTGATCAGGTGGTTCTGCGACGGAGACGTCGACCGGAACGAGAATCGTCGAGTCACCGGTGAGGGGCATGGGTATACTACCTTTTCCAGACGTGTCGTTTTATACCTCGTGTCGAGGGGCTCCGATCTAACCGTCTTTGAGACAGCATTCAAGCGCACATGTAGAGCGGTCACCCCTCGAGATTTCTGGATTTAACCGTTGGGCTGATACCGAAATCGCCAGTTTGCCACCAAATGTATCCTATGATCGCAAGTGCCGCCGGGAACTGGAGTACCAACGGTATAAATCCCGTCTGCCCGGTGAGCCAGGAGGGCCCGTGGACGGTCAACGAGAGCACGGCTACTGATGGATCAGCAGCTGTCGGAAAGACGTACGCAGAGACGAAATTGAAGCCAGCGTGGATGCCGATTGGGAGGGCGAGCTGTCCCGAACAGAGGTATGCGAGGCCCAGCAAAAGACCGGCACACAGGAAATGGAGACCATTGACGAGTTCAGGTGCTGGATGCGTGAGTGCGAATAGAAGGGCGGACAACCCCAATGCAGTACCGACCCTTACGGGCTGGGACAGCCATCGAAAGTTAAGCCCCTCGATGGCGTTCGAGAGTACGTACCCTCGAAAAACGAGTTCTTCAACAATCGCGATACCCACTGTAATAACGATAGCAAAGCCGAGATCTCGGAGATAGGTGGCTGTTGGAGTGTACTCCACTCCACTAACTGTCATCCAGCCACCAACCAATCCGAGTACAGTTGCTACTGTTGGGATTGCGCCTCCAATTATGAGGCCGACGAGTGCGTCAACCCCCCACCGCCCGTCAATCTCGAGTCCAAACGAGCGAATGGGGCGTTTGTCGATGTAGGTTGCTGCCCCAAACAGGAGCCCAATCACACAGACTGTGAGTATCGTGCGAAGCAAAGCAGACCGGAAGAGGCTGTCACCAGATGGCGCTACGAGGACCGGAATCGAGATGAAGATAATGGTGTAGGCTATCAAGAAGATATATATCCGAAGAAACGCCCGAGGTCGCTGCTCTCGCTTGTTCCATACGACTAAGCGAAGACGCCGGAGATATTCGCGGAGGTACGAGTGCACTCTGGATCCTTGTCCGGTGGTTGGGCTGTAGAGTATTAATCCATGGTATGGTTGCAGACGTTCTTTGAAACAACGAATGTGTATCAAACAGCGTCAACGCCTACGATTCCCATTACTACGCCACCGATAGTCACAGGAACCCAGTAAACTGCTCCCCGAAAAATAGCGACAGCGGCGAAGGCGGTACCCCCTCCAATCGCCAGTTCAGGAAGGGTAGTAAGCACGCCGACGAGTACTACCTCTATGCCACCAGCGCCACCTGGAAGCGGCGTGATCGCAGCGAGAGCCCCAACTGGGATCACGAATAACAGGACGGAGAACGGGATCGGAGAACCGATCGCCAGAAAGGCTAACCAGAGCGCGACCATCTGGAGGACCCAGCCAGCCGTCGAGGCAGCGAGTGCAACAATAATTCCCCGACGATCCCCCGCCACGCGTTCTATAGCGGCGACAAAATGCCTGACCCGAGAGCGGATAGCCTGTCGTGTGGGGGATTGCATCCGCGGGAGAATCCCACCTAGCCGTTTGAGACCTGGAGTGAGAATTCGAACGATCCACGACTGTACCCGAGTTCGCCTTCGCCACGAAAGATATCCGACGGCGGGGGCAACTATAGCAAGGATGATGATACCAGCGACGAGGAATTGCAGGCGCCGCCCGAACGACATTTTGGTGGCGTAATATCCGGCACCGATCAGAGCGAACGTCACCGATGGAATGAAGTTGAGGGTATCTACGCTTGCGATAGCTGCTAGCCCTTGCTCGTATTCCGAGTCAGTTACTTTTGAGATAAGCAGTGCGGTCACCGGTTCACCACCTGCTTGCCCAAATGGGGTGATGTTGTTCGAGAACATTGCTCCGTTGAGAATGAAAAACGATCGTATGAACGAGATCTCGATGTCCATCACCGCCAGGACTGTCCGAAGACCAATTCCCCACGCAGCGAGCCATCCGAGTGTAACTAGGAGGATAAGTGCAACGATACGACGATTAGCGTCAGCAAGTTCCTGAATGAATCCTTCTGCGCCGACAAGATATGCCAATATACCAAAGACGACAAACACGCCAAGAAATCCGAGTGCAGTCGCGCGTACTTGATTCCGGTTCATGAGCCCACCCCTGTAATCCAAATACAACTTTGACTGAGCTCATTTCCAGAACGGAACTGGTATTTCGCTTCCCTGCAAAAACATAGAATTAAACATCTCATCAATATATAACAGATGTTCGGAGTTAGAGCAACTGTCGGCCACAGGATGGACACTCTTCGTATTGTGACTTAACCGTAGTTTCGCAGTTCGGACATTCAAAGTCTGGACTGGAGAGTAATGAGATGTCACTCAATCTCCGAACCATCACTCGGAGTTTTTCCATACCGACACCTTCTTCAAAAAGGCTATGAACTTTTTGCTTCGTCGCTTCCATTCTTAGGTCCCACTAGTGTAATCTGAAACTGTGCTCACTTCGACCGTTTGAATGAATAGCCGGCTTCTTCCAGAGCCCTTTCGACGTGAGGCTCATGGAGGATGTCAAGTTCGCCTTTTGCTTGAACCATCCACTTCTCTCTTCAAACGTAAACTGATAGGTGGCAATAGCGAACTCACCACGATTATCGATGCCCATGACCTCGACGATTATCTCAGTCGTGTACTCGTAGAGTTTTTGTCGGTCACTTCCTCCATAAGCGCTCTAGAAGACTATTTCTCGGCTGGACATAAAGCCGCCAGGAGCGACGTTGAGTAGCAACTCGCCGGAAATTGCTTCAACGCACGTCATTTATCATACTCGGCCTCCCGCGATAACGTATGACGATCTATGAAACCGAAGTTCCAGGGGTCGGTCATAAATTCGAACTCGAACTGGATGGTGAGGAACGACTAATTGTACTCATTCACCACGATGGGAAGCGTGAGGTCTATCGCCGTCCTGGAGAAAACCAAGACAGCCAGAAGTTGTTCAGTCTTACTGGTAAGCGAGCGCGCCAGCTTGGCTCTATCCTTGAGGGAGCACACTTTCAGCCCATCGAAATGGACGAAATCCAAGTGCCCTTGGGCGAAGCGATCATCGAGTGGGTCGATATCGATTCATCATCACCATTAGTGGGACAGACCCTCCGGGCGGCCAATATTCGGGAGCAGACCGGCGTATCAATTATTGCAATTCAGCGGGCCGAAAAGACGATAGCGAATCCGATGCCCGATACGACTATCGAGGCTGATGATATCCTCGTCACGCTCGGGAGCCGGGACGAGCAACAGGCGTTCTCCGAACTTGTCGAAACCGGATCTACCGATACTTCGCAGGCCTAAGAATGGCGGAACTGTTGCTTGTCGAGATCGGCATCGCACTGACTGGTATCGCGCTCGCAGGTGCTTTGGCCAACCGCATCGGCCTGTCCGTAATCCCAGCATACATCATCATCGGGATCCTCATCGGACCGAATGAGCCGTCCTCAATTGGCGGAATCTCACTCACCCTCGTCGAACATCGGGAGTTTATCGATGTACTCGCTGAACTCGGTATCATATTCCTGTTGTTCTTCCTTGGTCTCGAGTTCAGCGTCTCTCAGCTGCTGGCCGATCGGAAACGCATCGCGAAAATCGGGAGTATCGACTTCCTCATCAACTTCGGTCTCGGCCTGACTCTTGGTGTCGTCTTCGGCTACACGCTCTTGGAGACGTTCTTCATCGCGGGGATCGTCTACATTTCCTCGAGTGCCGTGATCACGAAGTCACTCATCGATAACGGCTGGGTTGCGAACCCGGAGAGTAGCCCGATCTTGGGCACACTCGTCTTTGAAGATATTCTCATCGCCATCTACTTAGCACTACTATCGGCGGTCGCACTGGGTGAGGGGACAGCTCTGGATGCTGCGATGTCTGTGGGGTCGGCGTTTGCGTTTCTCGGTGTCCTCACCGTCGTTGCGTGGTACGGCTCGGAGTACGTGGAGCGAGCGTTCGACGCGGATTCAGATGAACTATTCCTGCTTCGGGTTCTGGGGATCACGACACTCATAGCCGGTGCAGCTCTCACCGCTGGACTCAGTGAAGCTGTCGCTGCGTTCTTCGTCGGGACAGCGTTCAGCGGAACCGACCATACCGAACGGATCGAGGACGTCGTCGCACCTGCCCGTGACTTCTTTGCTGCTGTGTTCTTCTTCTCGATCGGGCTCACGACAGACATTACATTACTCGCCAACGTCGTCTGGTTGCTCCTTGCAGCCATTCTCGTCACGACTGCTGGAAAGCTGGTGAGTGGCACACTGTCCGGTCAAGTCTACGGATTGGATCGAATACGTTCGGCCCGTGTCGGTTTTGGGATGGTGCCACGAGGTGAGTTTTCTCTCGTGATCGCTACACTTGCTGCCAGTGTTGGCACTGGGGCACTCGGATCCGTAATTCCCGCATTTACGGTTGGTTACGTCTTGCTGATGAGCATCTTGGGGACTGTTCTGATCCAGAACTCGGATCCGATTCTGGACCGTGTTCCACTGAGACTGCGAAAGTCAACACCCGAGTGAAGCCGGGATATCTTGAAGGGCATTCCGACCCTATTTAAGCTCGAAAGCCGTATGCGACGCGTAGGTACCCGTACTATCCCTCATCATGCCTGACCCGAATCCCGATAGCGAGTCGTCGAATGGGGATGAGCTCTCCCCTGAGGATGTCTATGAGACTATGGACCCGCTCGAACCATACACTACGGATGAGTTAGCACGCCGCCTCGAGACATCGAAAGGTCTCATTTGGTCGTTTCTGAACAAGCTCGTCGGCGAAGACAAAGTCCGGAAAAAAGAGCCCGAACCAAACCGGACGATCTGGATTCGAGAACCACCCGTCTACGAGTGTGAGAACTGTGGCTTCGAGTTTCAAGTCAAGTTTCTCCATCCAATCCTCTCTTCAGTCCGTCTGTGCCCTCGATGTGGAAAGCAGCTGGACTAGTACCGCTTCTCCACGCTTTTCACGATTGCCAGTAGGACGGCGTCAATAGCACCAGCACCGGAATGATTTCGATCCGTCCAACCCACATGAGGAACGTCATAACGAGCTTCGTCGACCGCGGGAACGGCTCGTAGCTTTCGAGTGGGCCTGCGATACCGAAGGCCGGTCCGATATTGAAGAACGTTGCTGCTGCAGCACTCATCGCCTCAAACTCAGAAACCGTTAATTGTACCCGAGAAGCGTCGAGCACGACGAAAATCGTCGCCAGGATGAAAAACACGAGACTCACGAGGGTGTACGCATAGATATCCCGAATCGTCTCTTCGTCGATGACGGATCCGCTCAGTCGGACTGGGCGAATCGCACTTGGACTAGCTGCCGTAAACAGGTCGCGCCGAAACGCCTTCACGACGACCAACCAGCGCAGCGTCTTGATCGAACAGGTCGTACTGCCAGCCATTCCACCGATGAACATACAGACGAACAGGAGGTGTTTGGGTCCCGCCGACCAGAGGTTGAAGTCCGTGCTCGCGTAGCCAGTGGTTGTGACGATTGAGACAACCTGGAAGATAGCGTGTCGAGCGATCTCTTCGAGGCTCGTGTATGGCCCGCCGTTCGCGAACAGCATCCCGCCAACACCGAGGGAAAAGAACCCGAGGATCGCGACGTAGAACCGAAACTCGTCGCTGTTCCGGAGCCGGTCGAAGTTCCCTTGGAAGACGAAGTAGAGTAACACGAAACTGGTTGCACCGATTGCCATGAACGGAATAATCACCCACTGCACAGCAGGAGAGAAGGCAGCAATGCTGTCCCCCCGGGGTGAAAAGCCACTCGTCGCGATCGTCGTGAATGCGTGCGCAATCGCATCGTACAACGTCATCTCCGGTGCATATCCAACCAAGTGAAGCCCGTAGAGAACCGCCACCTGGAGCCCGGTCAGGCCGATATAGAGCTTCCAGAGAAGAGCAGCCGTTTCCGAAATTTTGGGAGTGAGTTTGTTGACGTCTTGGGTCTGGCTTTCGGTCTCCATGAGCTGCGCCCCACCGACGGATAACTGGGAGAGGACCGCCGTCGCTAGCACGAGGATTCCGAGCCCACCGAGCCACTGAAGAACCGCTCGCCACATGAGGATGGCCCGCGAGTGGCGGTCGAAATTCACGATGACCGTCGCGCCGGTAGTCGTGATGCCGCTCATACTCTCGAAGAGCGCGTTCACAGGTTCTGCAAGAGTGCCTTCACCAGCCAGCAGAAATGGGACGGCACCGACGAGAGCTATGCTCAGCCACGTCAGCGAGACCATCAGGAACGCCTCCCGGGCACGGAGGTCACGCTCGTCGGTTAGCTGTTCGAGACCGAATCCTAGGAGTACCGTGCCCAATATCGGGAGGACGAACGGGAGCAGTGCCGTTCCGTCGTAGAGAGCGATACCGAGTGGGAAGAGTAATGGCACCCACAGCCACTTGAGAATCGTTCCAACCAGTCGGCAGCTAACCCGCCAATCGACGCGAATCCTCATACGAGATCCATAACAGGAGAAAGGACATCTGTAGCCACAAAGAGAACGACGTGATCGCCGGGTTCGATGACGGTTTCGCCGCGGGGAACGATGAACTCCTGATCGCGAGTGACCGCTCCAATGACGACGTCGGATGGGAGTTCGGTAACGCACTCGCGGATCGGTCGACCGGTGAGGACGCTTTCCTCGTCGACCTCGATCTCCAGCACCTCAGCTTGACGATCTTCGATGAGTGAGAGGTTTTCGACCTGGCCCTTCTGTGTAAAGCGGATGATCTCCTCTGCAGTCGCTTCACGTGGATTGATTGCGACGTCGATCCCGATCGCCTCAAATAAGCCGGCGTATTGCCCTTCCTCGACAACGGCGACTGTTCGTTGAACTCCAATGTTCTGTGCGAGCAGCGAGACGAGGAGGTTCTTTTCGTCGCTGTCGGTCGCTGCGATGACTGCGTCCGCTCGATCGATCTGTTCCCCGACGAGGAAATCTGTATCTGTCGCATCGTGTTCCAACACGATTGTTCCGGGGAGGTCTTCGGCGAGTTCCCGACCACGGTCCGCATCTTGTTCGATTAGACGAGGTTCGATACCACGCTCTTCGAGTAGCTTAGCCGTGTGATATCCGATGTCGCTCCCACCAACGACGACAATATTGCGGGCCTCATCTGAAGATTCAGGTGAGGCAACCGTTCTCGAAAAGGATTGGACACTCTCTGGACTGCCGATGACGATCACCCTGTTCCCAGCTTCGATACGCGTCTGCCCACGAGCGATTACGACGTCGCCATCCTGAACAAGTGCAGCGAACGTGAGCGCCTCGAATTTATCCGCCTCTTCGACGGTCTGTCCCGCGATTTCACTTTCTGCTGTCACCTCGAACTCGGCCATCTGGACGAGTCCGCCAGCGAACGGGTCGACGTCGATTGCTGCTGGGAGCCCGACGACGCGGACGATATCATTCGCCGTGAGGAGATTCGTCGAGACCATGAAGTCGACGCCGAATGCATCCTCCGACTTTGTCCAAGTCTTGAAGAAGTTCGTATTTCGAGTCCTGGCAATAGTAAAGACGCCACCAACTGTTTTCGCGGTTCCACAGGTGACGAGGTTCGTCTCATCGTCGTCTGTACTGGCGATGAGCATGTCTGCTTCGGCGATGCCAGCGTTTTCGAGTGTCTCCAGCGAGGTCCCGTCCCCCTCTATCGCTAAGATGTCGTTCGAATAGGTAAGTTCATCAACTTTCTCGGGGTCAACATCGATAACGATGACGTCGTGGCTCTCGGCGAGACTGACTGCGATATTGGAACCGACTTCACCAGCCCCAACTACGATTACACGCATTGGTTCTCCCTCAATGTACTCATTAGACGTGACTAAAGGGCGAACCCTACAAAAAAGTCGTTCTCGACATTCCGGGTCGAATCTTCTAAGGAAGGATGTTCTTGAAGAGTCTGAATCAACCCGAAGGACGCCACTCACCACCTAACTCATCGCGCTGATAATCGTTGTAATCCCCATCCTCAAAGAGTGTCATGCGACCGTCTTCCTCACTGAGCGTCACAGCCGCGACCACTTCTTCACGGACAGACACCTCGATTGCGCTCAAGTGCTTCGTTCCCATCCAGTCAGCATACTCAATCGTTTCTGCCGCCTCCGCTTCGTCGGAATTCGGACTTTTGATCCGGACCATCTGCTCTTGGATAGTTCCGTCCGTACTGACGACAACCGCGCCGTCACGTGAATGGCCGACCGTTCGCGCTGCCTGGACGAATCCGTCGAGATTCTCCGTGACGACCCGACAGGTCTCGGTCGGCCAGACGTTCTCGCCCAGTGGGTCCGCATACGCGCCAGAATGCACCCCTGCCACGACCACGAAGTACAACCCCGGTCCCCGAACGTGCTCTTCGCCCCACCTCTCGAATTCGAGACTAATATCCTCGATCGCATATATGATGAAGTCAATGAGTTCACCAACTGTCGTGTACTCTACGCGCAACGGATCCGCATCCGGCTCGGACATTTATTCCTCCCCACCTTGCTCCATCGTGTTTGACTGCCCAGTCAGACGCTCGCGTAATATGTCGATCGACTGTTGAAGTCGCGACCGCACGTCTAGGTTCCGCTTGGCCATGATGACCGTGTTAGACGCTCGCATGGCGACCGTTTCCGGAATCGTGCCGAACAGGAACCGCTGGAACGCGCCTTCCCGCGTCGCGCCGATGATGGTGAGGTCGTGATCTGCACTCGCCTCAACCAAGGTCGCCACCACGTCTTCTCCTTCTAGGAGGGTTGTCTCGAATGCTCCACCGGTTTCGAACGCCTCGGTCGCCGAAGCGAGCAACGAGCGTGCCCGCTCGTATTCCGCGTCGGACGCGTCGGGGTCGATGACGTAGGCGGACGTCACTGTCGCGCCAGTTCCGCGGGCGAGCGCGGCGGCCGTTTCGGCTGCCAGTTCGGCGTGTGGGCCACCCGCCGTCGGTAACAGGATCGAATCGAGATCGCCGTCGGCTTCTATCCCGATCCGCTCGACGAAGACGTCACAGTCGGCTTCGGCGACAACACGATCGACGACAGAGCCGAGTACGACGTCACTATCGCTCGACCGGTCGCCACCCCATCCGACGAGGACGGCGTCGCTGCCGTGCTGGGCGACCGTGTTGATGATGGCGTCGGCGGCGTGGTGGCCAATCCTGATCGTCCCGCTGACGGGAACTCCCTCCTCCTCGGCGATATCCATCGCTTGGTCGAGGACGGCACGCTTCTCGCCGGTCCGTTCACGTCCACGCGAGAGCGGCGTCTGGTTGGGAACAGTGACCGCACTCATGACGAGCACTTCGCCGTCGTTTTCATTGGCGAGTGTCGTCGCAGTTCGCATTAACTGGGGTGCATTCCGTGGATTCGCAATCGGGACGACAATCTGATAGCCGTTACCAGGAGCCGTATATTCGGCGACAGCCGTCGGTGTCTCCTCCTCGAGTTGTTCGACTGACGGTGTCCGACTCTTCCAGGCGAACCAGATTCCCACGCCGATAACCTCCGCTAGAACCCCGAGTGCGACGGCGTACTGTCCGACCGTATCGGTGACGATGGTTCCGATGAGCACGAGGTTAGCGAGGACGGCAATCGCCGGGATGATCGGGACCAGCGGGACCCGGAAGCCACGGTTGATGTCAGGATACTTGCGACGGTTGACGACTAACGCGACGTTGACGACCGTGAGACCAGTGATCAACAGGAAATTAGCGAACTGTGCGAGCCCCTCGATCCCGAGGTGTATACCGAACAGCGGGCGGGAGCCACCGGTCTCACCGAACAACACCGCGAACACGAAGATATACAGGAAGATGAGTCCCCCAGTCATGAGCACCGTCTTGTACGGCGTCCCCCAGTTCGGATGAATCGCCTCGAGGCTTCGTGGCAGGTGGTTCCGGCGACTCATTGCCAGTTTCACGCGCGACCCGGCCATGATCGTCGCATTTGCAGCCGACAGCATCGAGAACAGTGCCCCGACGATAATCACGTAGAACCCGGCGTTGTAGGGCAATCCGAGGAAGAACCGAGCCGCGTACCCCATCGATACCTCTCCATGGGTAGCGATGTATTCGGCGGCGTCCACGCCACCGAGATCAACATTCGCTGCGAGGAATTGAACGAAGGCATCACTGTTGACGGCGATGACGATCACCAGCACGACCAGCGTGTAGATGACCGTCACAATCCCCATGCTGAGATAGATCGCTTTCGGGATAGTGTCACCAGGGTCTTTGATTTCCTCGGCGTTGGTGGCGATCGCGGAGAAGCCGAAGAACGTGATGAACACGAGGGCACTGGTCAGGCCGATGTTGGCGAACTCGCTAATGTTCTCTGTGACTGACTGTTGGATGACCGCCGGATCCAGCGCCTGTAATCCACCGTAGAGAAACAACAGCAACAGCGCGACCTTCAGGCCGGTGACGATGATCTGGAACTGGTTGGATTCCTCTGTGCCGCGCATATTGACGAGCACAAGCAAAGAGAGAATGACGATTCCCGGGACCCAGAACGGAATTGCCTCGGGGATGCTCAGAGCGGGATAGATGAACCGGTAGAACCAGTCAGAGAACGCAGCGAGGTAGAAGGCGGCGCTCGCGGGATAGCCGAGAATCATCGTCCATCCCATGATGTAGGTGAGATTGTTGTCGAAGGTGTTAGCGGTGTACATGTATCCGCCCCCACTCTCCTGGTAGATGGAGGAGAATTCGGCGTAGGCGGCGGCGGTGAACGCGGCGACTATCGCAGCGATAAGAAACGAGAGGATAGCGACGGCACCGACCTTTTCGACGGCGAGGCCGGACAGAACGAAAATGCCAGCGGCAATCATCGTCCCCACGCCGATCGCCAGCGCGCCGAGGAGCCCGATTTCCGGATTGAGTTCTTCGGTTACGCTTTGCCCACCCCCTGCCTGAGTAGAAGACGAAATTGAATCATCGGCCATACTAGCGTGGCTGTATGCCAGTTATAAATAAGTAAATACTGCATCCTACGGCGACCAGAACGAGAGTCCACGCGACAATACCCCGACAACGCGACTGGCGATACTGTGATCAAGTCGGATGGCCCTATGAGAATCTCCGTAAGTCCCAGACGCATGAAGTGTCAGAGAGTGACAGAGTTCAACAACTCCTACGGCTCAGAACGAGATAGGATCACTGGCCTGGTATGCAAAGGAACTGGAGAATTGGGTTCCCACCTCGGTTGACCCGCGAAGAGAGCACTCATCGTTGCCGAGCAGCATACGGAATCGTTCTTGAGTCCCAACATAGTGCTCAAGCCAGGAGTCCAATACAGTTTGGCTGTCCAATTAGATGACTGGTAGGTCCTCCGACTTCTCCGAGAAAAGACGTTGTGGTCTGATACCAGTCAGGTCCTCACCGTCAATTGGTGAGGATACGAATTAATTCCGGATTATACTATGCTTGAGACCATTCGAAGCGCAGGAGGGAGGGTCACTCGAAGCAGTGCGCCACCGAATCCAAGACTGATGAATCCCATCAGGACTGCGAACTCTGACTTCTCGTCCTCGACCCCAACGAGGAAATGATACAGCAAGAACGAACCAGCACTCTGAACGACGAATAACCCCACAATTGCGCCTCCGATGACGAAGAATGGGTCAGATTCCAGTGATAATGGAGGATACGGTGGGTCGAACCACCCAGACATTTTTACAAATAGTCCAATAATGGTATACAGAATAAACCAGCTCCCAAAAAATATCATTCCTCGAACGCCGATATAGACGGAGAGCGCGAGATATCTCTCGAGGAGGGTTGCGATCTCAACGACTCTTGACCGGGGCGGTTCCATATCTGGTTGAGACTCCGCTTATCGAGACCGAATTCACATCCCGTGTTTAAAACAGCTTGTAACAGAGGGTGTCATAGAAAGCCTCACACACGAGGACGCAGGGTGTTGGAACTGTGTCTACGAGCGCCAGCACCCTGCAAGAAGAGGGTTCTATCGACGAGTTCTTCAATGTCGTGGCTACCGAGACGCTCGCGTTGTTCGAGCATCTTGAGTTCGACTTTTTCAGCGAGTTCGACGTGTTCGCCCCCGCTCGCCGGGGGCGAACACGAGACCACCACCCACCAGAACTCTTCCGAGCGTTCCTCCACTGCTACTACAAGGACATCTACGGCATTCGCCCGGTCACACGAGAACTCCAGAACACGGTCGTCTGGCTCAGCTGTGGCTTCGATCGACCGCCCTCAAGAGACGCGGTCGATCGCTTCCTCACCGACCTCGAACACGTCGTCGACGAAGTCTTCGACCACCTCGTCGAGCAGGCCGCCGCCCGCGGCCTGCTCGACATGACCTACCGAATCGATTCGACGGACGTGCGAGCGATGCCATCCGACCCAGATGCGTCGAAGAACTACGACCCAACCGCTGAGGAGTACTATTACGGCTACGGCTGTACGATCGTCTCAACCGGCGCAAAGATCCCGATTGCAGCCGAGTTCACCGAGAGCAAACAAGCCGCAGAAGAGACGGCGATGCGCGTCACCCGTGACGCGCTCGCCGTCGCCCAGCCGATCTGGATGCTCGGTGACAGCGCCTACGACACGCTCGACTGGCACGACCTCCTGCTGACCGCAGGAGTCGTGCCAATCGCCCCGTACAACCCGCGAAACACCGACGATCCGCTCAATATCAAGTACAGAGTCGAAGACCGCATCGAGAAACACAGTGACGAGATTCAGCTCAAACAGTCGATCCTAGACGAGACGTACAACCGCCGGAGTCAGGTCGAGCGAACGAACGATGCGGTCAAGGACTGCGGCCTCGGGACGCTACGCGCCCGAGGCCGCGTCCACGCCCGAGCGCAGGTGTTCCTTGCGCTCTGCGTTCGACTCGTCGTCGCCGTCACCAACTACGAACGAGGTGACAATCCGGGAAGCACCGTCATCACGGTATGAGATGGATTCTATGACACCCTCGTTTATCAGATACGCATGTCACTGAGAGTCGGTCACCTCTCGAATTTTAAGGAGAGCCTCATCTATAGAGAAATCTCCGGGCAGGTTCGCCTGTTCCCGATGCCAATCACTGGGCATTTCCTCTGGCGGATTGAAATTCACACGTTGCGTCTTTCCCATTTCGTGAGCAGGGACGTATATTGCCGTACCCTCTTCGTGGATGGCACCAGCGAATATATCAACGGTACCATCGGGGTACCGCTCTGGAGAGATTTCCAACTCGTAACGGTATTTATCATAATCGCTCGCCGTCTTTACCTGAACTCGTAACAGCCCCCACTCAACGTCGGTTATCAGGTCGTACTTCTGCTCATGACCATGGGGATAAGCTACGCCATACCCATTTCGAAGAATGTCTGCGGCGACTAAGGCTTCTGATGCATCACCCCGCCAACCTCGTTCCAAATCCATACTAACCTACTGGCAGTACTACTACAGAAAAGTACGTCTAATTAGTCCCCACTTCGAGGAGTGTCCAACTCTATCGAGATGAGGGACACCGCAGTAACTCAAGTACTGTCGTCTGAGCCACAATCCAGCTGAATCCATATTCGTACTCGATAGCGTTTATTGACCCCTCGATAGGTGAGGGGCGCGCCGAACTGGCGAGTTCCCTGAACACGGTGAGAACGATGGCAACCAGAGACATCTACGAAAGCGGATTCGACGAAGACGTCCGAACGGAATCAAGTGCGAACCAGTGTCCCGAGTGCGACGGCCGGGTCACCACGAACGCGGTCGAAACAGTCTGCGAGGACTGTGGGCTGGTCATCAACGAGCAGCGTATCGATCACGGGCCGGAGTGGCGGGCGTACGACGACGAGGAGTGCGAACGAACCGGCGCCCCACTTACTGCGGCTCGCCACGATCGCGGCCTGTCGACGGAAATCGGTTACGGCACCG
Organism: Halosimplex aquaticum; assembly: GCF_028747785.1. GTDB lineage: Archaea > Halobacteriota > Halobacteria > Halobacteriales > Haloarculaceae > Halosimplex > Halosimplex aquaticum. The sequence goes on from NZ_CP118160.1 coordinate 86,431, forward strand.
ACGCGAACGGGAACGAACTCTCCGGACAGAAGCGACGGCGACTCGCCCGGATGCGCCGTGAGCAGACCCGAGGTCGCTGGCGATCGAAAGCGGAACGGAATCTCGCACACGGCTTGGGCGAGGTGCGCCGCTTAGCAAGTGCCCTCGGCCTCTCCGATTCGGTTCATGACCAGGCGTGTCAGCTCTTCCGGAGCGCCCAGAACGAGGATCTGCTTCGTGGCAGGTCCATCGAGGCCATCGCCGCGGCCAGCGTGTACGGAGCCTGCCGGTGCAACGGCCTCTCGCGGTTGGTAGGCGAGGTCAGTGAGATGGCCCGCGTCGCGGAGTCGCGAGTCACGAATGCGTACAAGGTGCTGAACGAAGAGTTGGGGCTCCCTGCCGAGCCCGTCTCCCCCAGTATGTTCGTGCCGCGACTCGCCTCGGACCTCGAGTGTCCGGACAAGATCCGTCAACGGGCCCGAACGCTCGCGGAGCAGGCCGAGGAGCACGGCGTCACAACGGGTGTCCATCCGGCTGGGTTCGCAGCGGCTTGTCTCTACAAGGCCGGTCGCGAAGAAGGCCGATGGCTGACGCAAAGTGACGTCGCCGAGTCCGGGAACGTCACGCCAACAACTGTCCGGACGCATCACCAGACACTAGAGGAACAAGTAGCCCGACAACGCCCCTGTACAAATACGGCCGTTAGATAATTTTCTCAGGAAACTATTTGTTTCTCGACCGTGTAGACCCCAGTATGACCGAGACGTGGGACGACGTCAACGAGCAAGTCAAAGCGGAGTGGAAAGACGATACCACGCCGTTCGAGCGGGTGTACGAAATCGTCGAACAGACCCACGATGGGCAATCGGCCGCCGAGATCGCCGATCGAGCGCTCGTGAGCGAGCCGACGGCGCGTCGCCACTGCAAGACGCTCGTGAACACCGGGTTCGCCGAGACGGAACAGGACGGCCAAACAACGCTGTATAAGCGCAATAGCGACCGGGTTTTGATGTCCCGGATCCGTGAGCTGCGTGAGGAAGTCAATCGGCCAGAGTTGCTCGACAGCATCCAGGAGATGAAGGCTGAGATCCGGCGCTACGAGGATCGTTACGATGTGGTCTCACCCGAGGAACTCGCCCAGCAACTCGACGCCGACGAGACAGCGGGCTGGGACGATCTCACCGCGTGGCGAACGACGCGGCAGAATCTCGCCGTTGCCCAAGCAGCACTCGCCTACGACGAGGCCAGCCACCAGCTCGCTGTATGAGCGACGACGACGACCGCGCCGGCGAGTTCGGACCAATCTATCTTCCGGCACTCCAGCGGATTCGTGACCTCTGGCTCGAACTCGAACCGCTTGTAGACGAAACAGCGTACGACGACGTCGTCGCCCCCACGGAACTGCAGATCAGTCTCAGCGACGGGCTTGGCAACGCCGAGAACGCTCGACTCGATATCCAATGGAGCGAATGGGGGATGTACTCGTTCCATTACGTCGATAGCGACGACGTCAATTGGCGCTTCGATCGCCACCCAAATACACACTCTCCCGAAATCCATTTCCACCGGCCGCCTGAAGCCGCAACAACGGACGCCGAATCGTCCTGTATCGACGTGACCGAGGTGTCACTCGTGACGCGTGCAGTTCATGCGATGTGGCGGGCAGCGTACGAGGATAACGACATAGAGCAGCTGAATAGCGCCTCAAACCCGCCGTGAGACGGGATTAGCGGATGGCGCGGTCAGCCACGTCCATCATCTGCTCACGAGCGGCTTCGACATCCGAGTAGAGCGCCAACGCGTGCTTGATGAGGCGACGGTCTTCCAGATTCTCCTCCCACCGCGTGATCACCTCACGGCGCTCGTGGAGCTCCGCACTTGCAAGGTCACCGTCGGCGAGCGACTGTTCGAGCTCTTCCCACGTCTCGACGTCGTAGGTCGCCTGCCACTCCTCGATCTCCTCGGTAATCGCGGCCAATTCGTTGCGGAGCTCCTCGCGGGTGTTTTCGTCGATGAGCGTGCGGATTTCCTCGAAGAGCAGTCGCGTGTAGTCCGGCTGATAGCGCGTGGTCTCGCTGGCCTCGACGCGGCGCAGCTGGCCCTGGTCGACGACATCCTGGAGTTCATCGTTGGTCGTACTCCAAGCGGCGTCGGCCTGCTCGCTGATCCAGTTGACCGACCACGGTTCGCGGAGCGTCTCGACGACCGCTCGAATACGGTCGCGAGCGCTCATCGACTCAGTCCACGACTGGACGCCATTCCGTGGGGATTCCGACATGCTTAGCACCTCTTGCAACAGGGTCGTGCCGTATTCGCGTATATGTTTGTACACTCTTGTATAATCAAGAGTATGTTACGAGCATAGTCGTCCGGACATTGAAATGCGAGACCGACAGAAGCTATGAGCCAACCGATGCACTACAAATATTCTGACTTTGAGGAACTGCGGCCGACTGGCGAGGCGTCCCACATTCCGGACGAGAAGGTCAACGGCGGGTGTGAAGGTGACCCCCGACGGCAACGCGTCGCGACGGGCTCTGGTGGTTACCCTGATGCGCCGACGGTAACCGACGGCGAGTGCCGGTCCTGTGGGGCGTCAGTCCCAGACGACCAGACGAAATGCCGGTTCTGTCTCGCCAACCATCTCGGTGGTGACCCGACTGGCACGGACGAGTCAGCGTCGACGACGGTCCTCGGCATCGTCCACCTGGTCGTCGAGTCGACCACGTTCTACGGCGCCGTCGCGAAGGGCGGCGCGGCGGCGAACCTCCTCTCCGCCAAAGAGGCGGAGCCGGCCGTCGACGACTACACGCTCATCTACGACCTTGACGAGGCGCCGGCGCGCCAGCTGGCCGAACAATGGCCCTCACTTCCCGACGCGGTACAGGTGTCGTCAGAGGAGGGAGAGCGGCTTCTCAGTGCCGCCCGTGACCGGACTGGATGGCACGGGCAGGGAGCATCGGAGCGTCAAGAGCAGGCCCCGACGCGGCTCTACGACCAGCGTGGGGACGGCATCCGCGACGCGTCGCGTCTCGACGCGGTCCTCGACGACGCCGACGACGCGGTGTGGCTGGTTCCAGCGATAGCGCTGACCGAATCCGCCGGCGAAGCTGGGGCTGATCGGCAGGAGTCGTCGGTACCGACGACGCAGGAACTCGACTGTCAAAACTGTGGACAGGCGACCGACCATCGGTTCAAGACCCACGAGTCGGTCCCGGATGAAGCGTGGACGGGGCAACCGATCTGGGAGTGTCGGGTGTGTGGCTCGGCTCGCTACGGACCCAGTCTCGAGTAGCCCCAGTGCTGAGCATCGATTAACCAACAACTTGCGAGTACCGTCGAGGTTCGTTGGTTAAGGCCACGAGCTCCTGCAAGTCCGACGCCAGTCTCGATGGGGAGTCTTTCCGGGCCGGCGAGCGGTGAGGCGCTTCCGATGGAGCAAGAGTTCAAACAGGGCTACCGGATGCATCGTATACTCAGCAATCTCAACCAACTCGACGTCGACCGATTGGACGACGCGGATCGAGAGCGAGTTGAGACCGCGAGAGACCTCCTGGAAGAGGTGAGCCTTCTCACGCGGCCGGGCGACAGAGCCGGGGCAAACGCCCACGCAGACTCCTAACTGGAGTCGCCGGCCACGCCTCGGGAACCACCTCTCGCATCGGTTTATTGCCCCCGACAGGGGTGCGGGGGCGACCCCGTGAAGTCCAGACATGGCGACACTGCAAGCTTCGACGACATCGACCGGCGCGATCGTATCGGATCCGCAGGCAGTCCGCGAGCTCTGTGAGAGCTACTGCTTCGGGACGCTCGACTGGGAGGTTACCGAAGACGGAGAGCTCACCATCTGGGGCTACGACGACTTCGAGGTGTACGAGGCGCGGGAGAACGGCCTCCCGGACTACGAGGGCGGCATCGTGACCCACGAATTCCTGCGAGAACTCGCCAACCACCTCGAAGCCGACGAAGAGTTCGATATCCAGACGGCGGGGTTCACCAAGTGCCGCTTCCCGGTCCTGGCCAAGCGGTACGTCGTTCGCGACGGCGAAGTCCTCCACGCGGACCTCAGTTCCCCCAACCCGATCGACGAGTGGGAGTAGTTGTCGATACGGTTTCTTTATCCATGATGAGGGCTGAAACAGCCGGTCAGTACAGATTGTTTACAGACCATATCTCAGGATAGCCGTACACGGTCGATTTCAGCAACATTCGAATTCATAACGTACTCTATAATGCAGTCCTCGCAAACGGGTGCCCGATAGATCTTCCCAGTCTCGTATGTTACTTTAGTTACTTTCCCATCCTCACTTTCACAGTCGGTACATTCGATTGTTGATTGAGGGGAAGGAAACGGATGTTCCTGCTCTCCAGAACGGTTCATGGTTTCACTACGGTCGCTATCCACTGTGGTCCTTGACGGCCACATGGCCATCGGCATCCACACTAACCTCGTAACTGTTGTAGTTGAACACCACCTTCCCCAGAGATGCCTTCCCAGCGAACACTTTGTCCAACGCCTCGGGGTCAACTACGTCGTATAGTGGCGGCGTTAATTCCGTAGGTGGAGTATCCTCCACGGCAGCTACTGCATCTATGACTGCCTGACTCACGCTCCGCTCATCTGTCTCGATGGTCTGAACCTGGCTCATCGGAAACGACTAGGCCAGCGCATCGGATAAACATATCGGGTATTTGATAATAACCACAGGGACTTAAATAAGGTCTGGAAATCAGCCAGTATCGTCCTCGTTCGTGAATTCTTCTCCGAAGTGATTGTAGGGAAACGCTCGAACCCGCTTCAGCATATCCAGGCGCTCGATATCGACTCCCAACTCACTCATCTCACCGATACTCTTCTCGATCTCTTGCTTGTTCTGCCCGACTAACTCAATTGAGAGATTTGCGTTATTCGTTAATAACTCACTGACGCTTACTACACCAGGGACGCGAACGAGGTCGTCAACGATCTCCTCTTGGTCATCAATTGGAACCGTCGCAATGACGAGCAAGTGATGGCCCATCCCCGTTTGCTCGTAGTCTATCGTCGGGTGATACCCCGTGATAACGCCGCCCTCTTCGAGCTTATTGATGCGATTGGCGACCGTACTGGACGAGACGCCGACCTGTTCCCCGATGGCGTTCGTCGTGTTATTCCTGGCATCTTTCTGTAAGAGATACAGGATGCCTTTGTCAACCGAATCAAGTTCCTCTGAGGCCATGGACAAGGACCGTAAGGGAGCCACCAACAAGGGGTTTCCCTTGATTCGCTCAGTATACCACCTTTACTTGCCGATTTAGCCGCCCCAATTTCAGGACTCATCCCGAATAAAGAAGCCCCGCTGGCACTACTGGTAGCGTTGTTCGTCCCCCCGGGAGGGGTGCGGGGCGATCCAGTCGCGGTCGCCCCGTGAGGTGATTGCTCGATGGGACACCGCGCACTCGTTGCGTATGAACGCACAGACGGACAGTACACGCTCCACTACAGCCATTGGGGCGCAGCGAACCTGAAGCTCAAGCACCGAATCTCGGCTGAGTCGCCGTTCGGTGGCGACGACACCGACTCCAAGTGGGCGAAACAGCTCCTCGCAGAGCTTGCCGATGGCCTCGAGGCAGAAGCCGTCGACGGCTACCTCGCCGGCGAGGCTCGACCGTCGACGGTCGTCGAGCCGAAGCCCCGCGCTACCGGGCTCACCCTCGACGAGATCGTCGCTGACCATCTCGACTATCTCCACCACGAGGCGTTCTTCGTGGTGTCGACGACGTTCGAGGTGACCGCCTATCGGACGCTGTGGTTCGGGCTCCAGTACGACTCGGAGACGGTCAAAGAGGGAGAGACGGTTGGGAACGGCGCGCTCGCGACGGTGCGCTGGTACGACGGCGAGCCGGTCGGCGACGGCCACCTGCAGGGACAGTTCGCGGCCCTCAAAGACGTCGTCGGCGACATGCTCGACAAGGGTGTCTTCACGCCGTCGACGGCGAGGCAGTACCTGAAACGGAAGCTGGCCGAGCGAGTCGGAGACCGACAGGAGCTGCTCATTCCGACCGGAGAGTCACCCTTCGAGAAGGCGAGCCTGAACCACTCCTAGTTCGATCTGCTTCGTGGCAGCTGCTGTTTTTCAGGGGTCGGAATGGGTGAGCCCCGCCGTAGGCTCGTGATTCGATGACCTCAGACGACGATCCGTTTCACGACTGCGAGTTGGATCCCGAGGCGATCCTCGGGACACACACCTTCGAAGACGTCCTGTTCACCGACGAGACGGAAACCCCGGTGAACGTGCTGACCGGCGAGACACCGGCACATTCGCAAGCAACCGTCGAGGAAGCGAAGGAGTTCGCTGCGAGTATCGACACAGAGACGCCCCAGATCGCGCTTCCCGCTTCCGTCGAGTCACAGGTCGAAACACAGAGCAAGCCCTACACGGCGGCCGCGTTCTTCCACTTCAAGGCAACTGGCTCGCTCGCACGCCACCGTGCTTACCACGCCGCCTACGAGTCGGACGCGTTCGCGGTCGACTTCGAGGCCGACTACGAATCGGGCGACCTGACCATCACTGTCGAACGAGCGGACGAATCCTGAGAATCCGCCGTCACGAGGAGAGTTTTTCGAGCGCCGGCAATGGGTGCCGGCGCAGCTGGTGCGAGCAACGAAACCCGGTTCGTCGGCGTTTCGAGGTGTTCGAGATGCATATGGTGATTTACGCCCTCGTAGAGGCATCGACGCACGACGACGCCCTGGCCACCGGAAAGACGGTGTTCGACCGCCTGGTCGGCGCGGACCCACACGCCGGCGCCGTCTTCGATTACTATGTGACCTTCGACGAGAAGGACACGTCCGTTGCGGGGAAGGCGCGATGGGGTGAGTTGCCGACCGCGGCCCCTGTCGACTCCGATGACGGCCAGGACCTGCTTGAGCGTGGCTGGGAGGCGACGAAAGAGGAGTTCGAGCGCAACCTCGACCGGGTGAGGGAGGTACTTGACGAACTTTCCGATGGGGAGATCATGCGCGACGAAGATCTCGCTCGGCACGCGTTCCACCAGGTCGGCGCCTACGACGGGCCAACGATCTTCCTGTACAACGAATATGCGAACGGTATCCGTCACCGTGAGCAGCTGGATCGAGTGCTGGAGGAGAGCGAAGAGCTCTGGATCGTGCCCGCCGACGTCCACTTCTAACAGATGTCCCGGATCACAAATTGGAAGCGCGAGAGCCGCACGCCCACACTCGCATACCGGAATACCGAGACCGGAGCTCGGGCTGTCTTACACCGAGTACCGGACTCGTACCGCTACAAATGGCGTGGCGTAATCCTCGTCGACGGCTACCCAGTGTGGTCGCGGGGGTACGAGACGAAGGACGCGAAATCGTTCCGTGACAAACTCCGGGCACGGCCAGCGCCCGAACTGAGTTGTCCCGAGTGTCCGAACAGCGACGTGGCAATCGGTGGGAAAACAGCTGACTGCGCGAAGATTCAGCGCTGGTTTGAGTGTCGGAGCTGTGGGTACGAAACGCCCTCGCGAATCGTGTACGGCGCCGAGCGCTGACTGGTGGGAACGTATCTTCGGTGACGTTTATTTTCGGCCGGAATGGGTGGCCCGTCTCAATTGGGCCAGATCCACAGATGAGTCTGGAAGTCATCGACCGCCACAGCGAAGCACTATTCGAGTTCCTCTGGTGTCCGGTCTGCGGGCACGAGGTGTTCCGTCACATTCCCTTCGAGGGAGTGTTCTGCAAGAACTGCAATACGCAGGTCAAACTGCAAGAGTCACGGGAATCACGCGGCTACGAAGAGGCCGTTCTCGCCTGCTTTAATACCGCCACGACCTGGAATCTCCACGTCGACGAGAAACTCCGTCGCGATCTTCCGGATGGATCGGCGCGGGTGAAGGTCCTCGGCGCACCGGGCGCGTACCAGGTCGACTGGTGGAGTCCGAAGCCAGATGTGGACTGGATACCTGTCGAGCGCAGAGAGTTCGCCGACGTCGAGGAACCTTCGGAGGTCTCTCACCTAGCGTAACGAGAAAATTTTCGTTGTGAGAGTGAGAGGGCCACTTATTCGAGTAGGGGGTGTAGGTAAGAGTGTATGCCTGAAGAAGGCCTGTTCAAATCTGAGAGTGCCCAGAGCCGAGACGAAATCGCGTCGTACCTCCGGAGCGTCGCCGAAAAACTCGAACAGGGAGATTCGATCACCCTGAAGACGGGGGCAGAGTCCGTCACAATGGACCCTCCCGAACGTCCGACATTCGAAGTCAAAGCCGAACGGGAAGGGCCGGCCGATGGCCCTGGAGAGCTGAGCATCGAGTTCGAACTCGAATGGGATGAGAACAGTGAGAGTGCTGAAGGAGGAACGGGGAATCTGGAAATCGAGTAAGTAGCTGGCATCAGTGTTTGTGGTGCGCCGGTGATGGGCGCCGGCGCACTCGTGCCGAGCGGGGACCGGGCTACACGGCGGCGACGTTCGTGTTCCTCGACAAGCTCTCGACGGTCGGCCTCTATCTGGATGACGACCCAGAGCGAACGATCGACGCGGCTCAGCCAGCGGATCTCCTTGAGCCGTCCAACATGGAGCACCTCGACCAGCCGCTGTTCCTGCTGGGCCACAGAGTCGAGGATCCAGCTGACGGCATTCACGGCGACGAGGAGTTCCTCTACGTCGTGGAACTCCCGACGGAGAACCCGTTCGACGAGCCGACCGAGTGGACAGTCAAAGTGAGCGGTCACTCCGTGTTCCCCCGCTGAGACGGCCCAACGGACGAGGCCTTCGAGCAGGCCAGCTGGCAGTTCTACGGGTCGCTTGAGGACGCGCTCACAGAACTGGTTCGGGACGAAGCAGTCGTCAAGTAAAATCCCAAATCGTATTTATATAGTTAGGATTTAGAAAGACCCAGATGATTACGAAGGCCGGACTCGCCGTGCTTGACGCGCTGAGTACCGGCCGTGAAGCAACACCGAAGGAACTCGCGGCTGAAACCGAGTACTCACGAGAACATTTGTACGACGTACTCGACGAATTGCTCGCAGCGGGATTGCTCGCAGAAAACCGTGGCCCCAGCAATCAGCGTCGAGTCCGCATCGCGGGACATCCCGTCGCCGAAGCGTATCGAACGCTCCAGTCGGAGTTCAGCCACGTAGACTGGACGGAACTGCTCTCCCCAGCCACCCTCCGCGTGTGTTGGTATCTCGATAGGCCACGACACATCGCTGATATCGCAGACCGGCTTGGAATCACCCGACAAGGTGTCCACAGCGCGTTATCACCGCTCAAGCACCGAGCATTACTCTCCAGATCCGATCCGAAGTACGCCCTCCGGGACGAGGTCTCGCCGCTGTTGGAGTTCGCTCGGGCCGCCATAGAGCACGAACATCGAGCACGAGTCCGGGAAATCGCCCCCAGCGCCACGATCGCGTGGTGCGATCCGAAGCGATCCCTCGTCCGCGTACAGACCGCTGAGGATACGGACGCGCTCCAAGCAGCTCCAGGCTGGGAGATGACCGGACTGGGCCGGTTTGCAGCGTATGGTCTACAGTTTTTCCTCGCCGGCGAGCCTCCGTTCTGGTATGCTCCAGACGAGGAGCTAACGCCTGCTGAAGCCGTGTGCCATACGCTCCTTCTCGATAGCGGATCCCGACGGGTCAGCTATTCGATGCTGCTGATCGAGACGCAAGATATCGATCAAGAAGCACTCATCGAGACCGCACGGTGGTACGACCTGGAACCTACTGTGGACGCGTTGTATCGGCCACTTCAGGGTGACTACGACAGGACAGATGATCTGCCAGTCATCCTTCCAAAGAAGGACAAATATATGGCACTCAAAGAGCAGTACGGAGTCTCGTAACAACAACGCCCGCAGCCCCGCGGAAAATTGCGACGGATTAGATGATGCCGCCGATCACGAGAACGCCGAGGACGATTAACAGGGTCGCAACCACACTCCCGCCAGCCAGCAGCTTGTTCTCCATTGCCTTCTCGTGGAGTGGCATCTCGGCGTACTCCTCTCGGAACGCCTCGAGGTTCTCCTCGTCGTAGAAGTACTTCGCAGCGCGAACCGTTCAGTCACTGCACAGCCGGTACAGACCGGCTCCCCTTCGAGCCGTTCGGTCTTGATGTGGGTGTTGCAGGCGATCGCCCCGCATTTCGGACAGTAGGTGTACGTCTCGTCGACGCCGCTCGTTTCGCAGTGGACGCACCGATGAATCCCGTCCTCCAGAGTGACCCGTGAGGGGCCAGCAGCATAGTATTCGTATGGATACGAGTATTCCAGAATCTCTGTCGTCTGCCGAACCTCAGGTAGATACACCGGCTCAATCGATTGCACTGAGATGTCCGAGAGATTCGGCTCACACGTCTTGTTGTAGGTGACGTTGTTGTCGCCGGTGTAGGTCACCGTCGTCGTGTGGTAGTCCTGGAGGCGGTCAACAGCCCACTCCTTGTACTCCGTTTGGGTCTGGCCGAACCGTCGTTCCTCGACGTCGTCGAATACCTCGGTAAGCTGCCCGGTATCGAGGGGAACCGTCGCGTGGAAGTTCTCGGTGACCAGCGTCGAGACATCGTCATCGGCCACCTTCGGATGGCCGCGTTCAGCGTGGACAACGAACTGTGTACGGTCGTTGATCCGGTGGATGACACCGACGGAGGTCTCGAAGACAGCGTTCGTGTCGGCGGTGATCGCGACCACCGGCCGAAACGTTACCTGCGAGCGCGGCACCGGCAGATTCGCGGCCTCGATGTGCTCGATGTCGCGGAACGCCTCCTGGACAGGTGCGTCGACATCCGCCGCCGGGTCGTACGGCCGTAGTGTCTCGTCACAGAGGATCTCGATGCGGCCGTTGTAGAGATCGAGACCGATCTCGTCGGCGATCTCCCGGAGGTCCTCGCCGTCGAGCAACTCGATGGGATGGGGATCATCGCTCTGCTGGAGACGCTGGGCGTACTCCTGAGCGGGATTCGTGAACCGACCCGTCGTGACGACCATCCCGCGTTTCGGGCCGTCGAAGTCGGACGTCGCGATCGCCGAGTGGAGCTTCTGGACGACTGGTCGCCCGACCGTCCCCGTGTGCTTGCACTCCACGATGATCGCGCACCGGGTGCCGTCGACGACCTCCTCCATGATGACGTCCCGCCCCTCGTCGGCGGTTCGCTCGGCCTGACGGACGTTCTCGTACCCGAGATTTCGGAAGACGTCCTCTATCACGTCCTCGAACTCAAACCCTGAGAGATCGTCCAGTACAGCCATTCCGATATACCTGGACAGTACGTTGCAACTGTCAAATACGTTGCCGAACGCAGCCCCGCCCTGTTTTTGAACCCCCGAGAGGGGTGCGGGGGTGATCAAACGAGCCTCCCGCGAACCAACCTATGAGTGGAATCAGCGACCCACGTTCGCGCGTACAGTCACGGACCTCGGCTGATCCCGACGTCATCTACGTCGGTTACCGTCGTCGAGGCCGCACCATCGTCGAGAAGCAATCGGACCAAGAACAGCTCACGCCAGATCGGAGTCTCGAGCTGGCGAATCACAGTCCTTCGGGCTTTGAATGGGGATATGGTGGGAGTGGGCCGGCGCAACTCGCACTCGCCCTCCTGCTCGATTACACTGACAATGAGGAGGTGGCACTGGCGGAGTACAAGGCGTTCAAGACCGAAGTGGTGAGCCAGCTAGAGTGTACAGAACCCGACAACTGCTGGCGACTCACCGGACACGAGATAGATACAACCCTTCGTGAGATAGTCGACGATCCAGTCGCACCGTCCGTCAACTAACGATCACAGAGACCTATCAATGTCAGAACACACCCAGCAACCTCGTACGAGCGCAGAATCGCCGCAGAGTGAGCGTCAGGCACCAACCGAGTACGTCGAGCGAAGCGATGTCGGCGTCTCACAGAACTCCAAGGAGGAAGCCAACGGCTTTAGCCGTGATAGAAATCCGACAACCCTCTCCACAAACCAAGAGCGGTCGCAGGTCAACTCCCCATTTTAATCCAAGTTATTATAAAGAATTAGTCTAATATGTGAACCACGGATGGAGGTGATTCGCACTGTCCAAGTCAAACTCGACGTCCCCGACAAACGGTGCGAGGACCTCCATCAAACCAAAGACCAGTTCCTCCACTGTGCGAACACTACAGCAAAGTGGGCGTGGAGACACCCGGACGATTACTGTATAACCTCAAAACAGAAAGCTGAGAAAGCCCTCTACGAACGACTCCGTGGCGAGACGAAGTTGACCGCGAACCTCGTACAGAAGGGGATTCGACGCGCGATCGAGGCCACGAAAAGCGGTGTCGCTCGCCTCAAAAAAGGTGAGAACACGAGTCAACCACACTTCGATGCGTGGAGCGTCGTCTATGACAAACGCTCTGCGACGTTCCACCGCGACCACGTCTCCCTTTCAACGGTGAACGGTCGTGTTGAGTGCGACTACGTGATTCCTAACAATCCAGATGGAACACCGATTGGCGAGTATCTACTGAACGAGGACTACGAGTTTCGAATGTCCACGTTGCAGTACGACCGCCATTCAGAGTCGTTTTATCTCCATGCGCGGATGCGCCGAGTCGAACACGACGAGCAAGAACAGTCTACAACTCCTTCTTCCGACGTTCATCAGAACGTGTCGCGTCCTGAGGACGCCAAGCACCGAACAGTCCTTGGCGTGGACCTGAACGTGGACGGCTCGCTCGCGGTAACTTCAACGGGCGCGTTCATCGGAAACGCCAACGAGATGAATCATCGACGCCGAGAGTTCGAGAAGACTCGCGGTTCGATGCAACGGACGGGGACGCGATCGGCGCACCTGGCGATTCAGTCGATGAACGACCGCGAACATCGCTGGATGCAAGACAAATTGCATCAGGCTTCGACTCAGATTCTCGAAGAAGCTCGTGACCGCGGCTGTACACATATCGCGTTCGAGAACTTGACAGATATTCGCAAGCGGATGGCTGGTGCGAAGCGATTCCACGCGTGGGCGTTCCGTCGTCTGCACCAATACGTCGAATACAAAGCAAAGATGTTTGGCATCGAGGTTGAGCAGGTGAGTCCGGCGTACACGTCTCAGCGGTGTTCATCGTGTGGGTTTACCCACGAGACTAATCGACGGTCGAAGCACCAGTTCGCGTGTCAGAAGTGCGCGTACGAACTGAACGCGGATTATAACGCGAGTAAGAACATTGCTTGGAAACTGATGAAGCGACTCCACTCGGGGCAGACGTCTTCGAGTGGAGGCGCACCCTGTCAGTGTGCGCTGACGTCAGGGACGTTGAACCTGAATGGCGAGTTCCATGCCTACTCTATTACAGAGTCAGAAGGGGAGTCCACTGACAAGCCCACGGCTTAGGTCGTGGGTTACTGACTCACCGTCAAACTCACTCGCGGTACTGGCACCCGCGACCAAGACAAGATTACGGCCAAAGTGAAGGGTAAGACGCTTGAAGACGCCCGCGAGGATATGGAAACCCTCCGCGAGTATATCCACGACCTCGCTGAGGACACTCGCCAGATCCAGCCAGCCGACCCACACGAATAGTACTTTTTTTGACTATTGCACAGAATTGTGTAACCATAGAATGTACGAAGTGTGCGGTGAGAAGGAACTCAAGGTCATCCTCGCGCTTGACCCGGGCGATTCCATCTCAGGCGTCGCACGGAAGACCGACGAGAATCGGGAGACGATCCGTCGCGTCGTGCATCGCCTCGAGGAGGCGGGATACGTCGCGTACGACGATGGACTCCATCTCGTCGATCAGACAATCCGAGACGCCGGTCTCGAGTTCCTGAAGGCGGCAGCAGACACCTCGCCACCGTCGATCTCAGAGGCGTACGTCCTCCCGCAATTCGCGGGGATGGAGTATGCTTATACCGGCATCGATGCGGTCTATGTCTGGACTCGCGGTGGCTACCAGGTTGCTCGCGACCCGGGGGATTATCCGCTGTTCATCGCCGTCCAGGAGTCCGACCTCGACGCCTGGGTGGCATTCTTCGACCGGTTCAGGATCCCGACTGCAGAGGAGCGTCAGTCCGCTGACGACCTCGATGGTTCGATACAGGTGATCTTCGAGCCGCGGCCACAGATCGAGGCCGAGATGGTCGACGGACGGCCCGTCATCCCACTCAAAGAAACCGTGGCGTTCGCAAACGAGCACTACGCGCACTTCCAGTCAGCACTCGACATGCTCGGCCGCATGTACGACAGCGTCGACACTGACGCGAACTACCGTCCAACTAACGTAGAGTTCTGACAAGGAATTTCTTCGACCGGGAGTGGCCTAGCAGCTGTTTTTGTCGCCTTGAGAGGGCAGAGGCGAACAAAATGAGCGACTCATCGAATCTATCCGTCGAACCAGACGGTCTCACACCGGAACAGCGTCTCGAACCACCAAACACCCGACTCATCAACGCTGGTATCGCGACTATTCATAACATGGAGACACTCCGAGCCTGCGTCGCCTACGAGAACGCGAATCAGCAGCGCATCCAGATCCTCCGCCGACTTGAACAGCGGGCCAGCAAAATCCGCTCACAGGACGACTAACGGAACATTCGGGGATGTCTGTCGGAGCCTTAGTGAACTGCCTCGGGGTCAAGCCCGAGGCTTCCCGTGGGTTAGTCGGACACTCCCACGCGACCATCGGCCTGATAGCCTCGAACAGTCGGGTGGGTCACGGTCGGGGCGTCCACGGCCCCCGATGCCTGCCGTCGCACCTTCCGAACAACGGGAAGGCTGTTGAGAACAGGCACATTTCGATTCAGTTCCTCCAATCCTTTCTTCGCGATATTCACTGCCGCGTTCCGGTCAGCGTGGTCTTGCCGACCACACGCTTTGCAATTGAACCGCTTCTTCCGACGATTCGACCGAGCCGTATGCTCACACCCCGTAAAAGAACACGCTTGACTGGTGTAAGCCGGGTCGATGTCATCGCTCGGAATCCCTTCGAACGCCGCTTTGTACGCAACGAAGGAACGGAGTTTGTGAAACGGCAACGAGTGCAACCGACGGTTCATCCGAGTGCCGTAGTCAATCGAGTCTCGCATGTGCTTGAGGTCTTCAAACACAACAAGCGGCGACTCGAAGTGCTGAACCCACTCCACGGTTCGTCGGGATACTTGGTGAAGTTGGTCGTGAATGTATCGTTCTTCCTTGTCCTCGAACACGCAGTCAAACGCTGTCTGCCCCGCGTTCTGCATTCGTTTCCGCATCGTGAAGTATCGGTGGCGCTCTTGCTTGATTTCCGGGTATCAATGACCACGGAGTCAATGATGTCGTCTTCGTGGAGCGCAGCGAGTGCTATACAGTCCTCGTTGATGTCCACTCCCACGACGGTTTGAGCGTCGTGTTTGTCTTGAACTGTAGCTTTGAGATGGGTGACGTTGACGTGGAGTTCGTGGTTGCCGTTACGAGCCATCGCTTCAGCGGTTCCGACTCGCCATTCGTCACTTTCGAGGGCTTGTTTGAGGAGTTCGAGGGTATCGGGTGCGCCACGAAGCGTGCCGTCCACCGGGTTGTACGGCTTAGCACTAATACGGTAGTGTATCTCGCTGTCTTTGAGTGTGAGGGTGTAGCCTTCAGTGAAGTTCATCCGCAACGGGTACGGTCCAGTTTTCTCGTGACTGGGCATATTGTAGTCGTCGCGGTCGTAGAACTGCTGAAGTGCATCAAATGCCTTGGCGATGATGCGTTGGGTGGTGTTCTTTACAAGGTCAGCTTCGTCTTCAAGACGTGGCGAGATGTCGTCCCAGTCCACCCCATCTTTCGCTAATTGAATGGCCTGGTTGTACACCCATCGGGCTTCGTGGTACGCGTCGGAGAGAAGTCGCTCTTTCTTGGGTTGGAGTTGGAAGACGAGTGTCTTCGTGAGCGACTTCTCCATACCTTAATCGACGGACCCAGGTGTTGTAAAGGTATAGATTAGTGTTGATAGGTCAGGCGTTGCCGGCATTCACCCTCGGGTTCAAGCCCCGAGGCTCTCTGCCTTGACCACCTGTATATGAAGGATCGAATGATTGACCCACCGTATTAGGGATTAGAATATTATAGTTCAGACTATTATAGTCTGATTCCTAACTTCGGAGCACATATGTATCTCCCACAACGACTGGGAGTATGGACCAGTTCGTCAATCGTATCGATGAACTCGATCGGTTGCAGACCCTCTATGAGAGTGGCACTGCAGAACTCGCAATCATCTATGGGCGGCGCCAGATCGGCAAGAGCGAACTCGTCCGCCAATCGATTGCCGACCGCGACGAAGCCGTGTACTATCAGGCAGTCCAAGGAACAGCGACGACACAGCTCAGGCGGTTCGTCGAGGCCGCAGCGTCGACCTATCCCGACATCACGGCCGTCAAAGAGGAGTGGGAACCGCTCTTAACGTATCTCACCGACAGAGACGCCATCATCGTTATCGACGAATTCCCGTACCTCATCGAATCGAACGGGGGACTTCCCTCTGTCATTCAACATCTGTGGGATACAGCTGTCGAAGAGAGTCAGGCGACGCTCGTACTCACAGGCTCTGCAATCGGCATGATCCATACCCACGTCCTCGATGGCGGTGCGCCACTCTACGGACGGGTATCCCAGACACCGAATGGCCGCCTCGAACTCACCCAGCTGCCGTTTCGCTCCATCCAAGAGTTCGTGCCGACGTACGATCCCGAAGAACGGGTGTTCGTCTATGGCGTCTTCGGCGGTACACCCCGATATCTCAGCCCGCTCGATCCATCACAGAGCTTCGGAGAGAACATCACGCGGCTGCTGTGCGACCCGGATGGCCCACTCCACGACGAGCCCGAAACCGTCCTCCAGATGGAGCTCAACGAGGTGAACACGTATTTTTCGGTTCTGGAGTCGATGGCCAGCGGGAACCGCAGTCGAAACGAGATCGCCCAGGGAGCCGGCATCGAGAGCACCAACACGTCGTACTACTTCGACCGGCTGGAAACCCTCCAGATCATCGAGAAACATCATCCGGCACTCGCCGATCCGGCGCGCAGCAAGCGGACTCGATACAAGATTCGAGATCCCGTATTCCGGTTTTACTTCCGGTATCTCTACGGCCGCGAGGGACAGTATGAACTCTACGGCGAGAACGCCTATGCAGATCTCATCGAACCGGAATTGCCCGACTTCGTCAGCGAAACGTTCGAATCGCTCTGTCACCAGGCAGTGCCGGCGCTCTATGCAGACTACCAGCTCACACAGGTGCCAAGCCAGTGGTGGTACAAGGGCCAGGAAGTAGATGTCGTCGCACCAACTGACGAGTCAACGCTGATCGCTGGCGAAGCGAAATTTACCAACACCCCCCTCGGCTATGACGTGCTCGCGGACCTCGAAGACGACGTGGAGCAAATCGATTGGACACCCACCGGAGGTGGTGAGCCGACGTATGAATTCGCCTTGTTCAGCCGCTCCGGGTTCAAACGCTCCGTCGAGGAAGCTGCAGACGAGCGTGATGATCTCCGGCTATTCGATCTCTCCGATATCGTTGCCATTCTCGAGAGTGGAACCACCCATTAACGCCGGAGGGTAACAGCTGGGGATAGTTTTTCTCCCCCAAAGGGGTGCAGGGGAATCAAACGTACCCCCAGAGGCGAACCAAATGAAAGAAACCAACAAGACGTCAGCGTGTCGAATAACGATCACTCTCGAGAGCGCCGAGCTCCCCGTCGACGAGCAAGTCCGCAACGCGACTCTCACCAAAGGATGAACAGGCAACACTCAACAGCATTCGGCACCTGATGGATCAGAACAGTTCGGGACTATGCATGCTGTTTGGTTGTGCTCCCGAGGTATGGCAAGACGTGATGAGTGAGTACCACGCGTTCAGTGAGCGAATTGGGGAAGAAGTTGCTCTGAAACCCCTCACAAGTGAGAACCCCTATGAGTTGGTGCGTGATTATCTAGATCAAGAGAGAGTGTCTTCTGCTGATAATGAAGGGATAGAGCCATTCTCTGAGGAGGCGTATGTTCTCCCGCAGTTCGCGGGGATGGAGTATGCATACACTGGCATCGATGCGGTCTACGTCTGGACCCGCGGTGGCTACCAGGTCGCTCGCGACCCAGAGGACTATCTTGATACAGTGAGAGAATTCCGGCCTCCCCGTGAGTGACGAGTGTTCTGACGCTCTGTCGGAACCGAGGAGCGAACAGGGAGGGAGAGAATCGTGTAATTCCCGTGTCACACTTTCCGTGGCTGTTACCAGACTGAATGCCCAACGTAAGTATTTAGTGTGCCAAAAACGTACAAATTCTTGTGCGAACTGAGATAGATATGGAGCGCGGTGGCGACCTGCACGAGCGGGTCAAAGAGTACGCTCGTGAGAATGGTATCCGCCATCCGCGAGCCTACCGCGAACTAATTGAACAAGGGTTAGAGACGGATGGCCTTGTTGAAACCCTCAATCGGTGATAGTTCTCTGAACCCGTGCTGACGAAGAGCGTAGACCAGCAGTGGGTCGGTATCGCTTCACACGAACTGCGAGGGAACCGCTTGGAAGCGGATAGGCAAGGTTATGACGCTGCTGGTGGTCGGTAGTTGATTCTCTCGGTCGTTCGTCGAACGTGACGACTCCGTTCTCGGCGAGCGTCGGGGGACACGCGTTTACTACTTCGTAGGTGACGGTCACTTTGTCGGGTGTGACTGCATCCGTCTCTTGGTCGATGATGTGCTCGATAAAGGCATCAAGCGATGCAGTTCTGTCGTCGGCGTCCGCTAGGTAGTCGATGAGTGTCTGCGACCATTTATCTGCATGGAATTCGCGGTCGAATGCGGGCATTGGTGGGTGGTGGCTGTTGCGGAACGAGCGTACTGTGTGATGCGTCCCGCGCGCCAGCCACGCGAGGAGAACGAGGAGACTGTCTGTTCGTCCGGTATCCCGGCTCAAACGGCCCCTTCATGATCGGAGCACGAACGAATAGTGTGCAGTCGGGGTTCCGTCCCTCATCATTGCGCCAGAAACGAATATACCCGTGCTACTTTGCACCGTGTGATGATTTGCCTCAATCTGGCCACCCAATTCTGCCGCGTCCTCAGACGCCCCGGTGACATCACTAGTCGAGAACGTCGGGAATGGCGACTCATTCGAGCGGTCAATAAATGGAGAGTATGAAAACGCAAATCGGCCGTATTCAGCATTGAAAACCCCCGTCCCGACGGGTATAGGCGGAATTATTATATTCTCTAGTCTTCTCTCTCTCTGTCATGGCAGGTGAACCCGACTCCGACGAGGTAGTAACATCCGATGCCTCCGCGTCACCGGAAACGCAACTGCCGCCGCTGGACATTTTGGAGATAGAGCCGGTGTACGAGGTATTGGCGCACTCCCGACGGCGCTACCTATGCTACACGCTTCTCGAAGACACCGAATGGTCGCTGACTGACTTGGCGACGAAAATCGCCGCGTGGGAGAACGACGTTCCTGAACACACCGTAACAGAAGACCAGCGTGAAGAGGTGTACGCCTCGCTATACCACGCCCACGTCCCGAAACTGGTTGACGAAGGCGTGATTACGTTCGATGAAGCAACCGAGACGATCACGACCGCCAGACACGCCGACCAAGTGTTGACCGCCCTTAAAGGGATAGGTGCCAGCCTCGACTCGGAGCAGGAAACGCACGCCCAGAGTGACATGGATGAGCAAGAGGGCTGACGAGAGTACGATGGCAGAAGACGACCTGACCAGCAGTGCCAATACGCACGGGACGCAGGTAGCACAGCGGCAATACGAACACAATGGCCAGGGGGAACTCACGACCGCAATCATCTACGCCATCGCAGAGGCCGACGGCGTCTCTCTGAGCGAGGTGAAATCGCCACCGCTGTACGACTCCGTGGACGTACCAGCGATCGAAAAGGCGTTCTTCGGGCCGAACGGAGCCGGGGATTCTCGGCAGGGCGTAGGGACTGTCGAGTTTCAGTACTCCGACTACCTCGTGAAAGTCCAGAGCGACGGATGGATACGGGTGTACGAGCCGACCGAAGCAGACCACTCGTAGAACGTCACTTCGGAGCCACTGCGTCCTCACACGCCGGATACTCGGCCGGCCACGGTGTTTGCGAGGCAATCTTTTACTCGTCGTCGTTCCTCGTTGGCTTCGCTTGCGGATGCTCGCGCGGTCAGCACTAGGCCTGTGCCGAACGGCCGACATCTCATCGTTACTGGCCGGTGCAACCGATCTTTTTCCGGCAAGGATTCCGCGCGAGACACGCGCTATATTCAGCAGTCCTTTCGTCTCGGAATCACGGACATCCGCCGTCCTCGTGTGAAACATCGAGGCTTCGCTCCAGATTGTGAACGAGGCACTTGATAACGAGTTCGCGGAACTGCTTCCACCAGCGGCGTGACCGGACGAATGCTCCGAATTTCTGTTTGATCGCCGCGTTGACTGTCTCGTTCATGTTCCGCCTTCGGTAGAGATCGCTGTCCAACCGTGCATTCCATGCCTTGTGGAGTGAGGTGAACTCACGATGCTTGATGAGTGGTCGAATATCGTGATTCCAGGTGACCTGCCGGAGCGTCTGGTCATCATATCCCTTGTCACCAGCCAGGATTGCGATGGATGCTGCGTTCCGTTTCACCACCTGTGGCGCAATCTGTGTATCGAGTTTTCGTGTCGTCGTTACGTGAATATCGAGAACGGCGTTGGTCGCTGTATCAACCAACAGCGTTGTCTTCAACTGCCGAATGGTGAGGTTCGTTCGCTTCGTGTAGTGAGTTGAGGCATGCGCTCGCTCAAACCCGGACGCATCGATGCTGGTGACACCGTTCAGTGGCAAGTCAGCAAGCGAGATATTCAGTAACACTCGCCAGACAGCCATCTCCAAGCGGTCGAAAGCTTTGCAGAGTGTCGATGGTGCAGGGATCGAATCGAGATCGAGGGCGTCACGGATGCGGGGCATCTCGATGAGTTCGTCAACGAGGTCGCGGTACGTGGTCGTCTTCTTCACTTTGAGACAGAGGAGGACAACGTGTTGTCGGAGCGTGAACCGCTTCCGTGAATAGCGACTCGAAAACCGTGCCACAGCACGACGAGCCACTACCATAGCCCGTTCAACGAATCGAAGAAGCCGTGACTTCGGGAGAGCATCCATCTCCTCTCTATCTACTCACCTGTCGTGTTTGTCAGCAAGGGTTTCAACAAGGCGAGAGGAACCAAGTATCAGCCGTCTTGGTTCTTTTCTTCACACGAATACTTTTCACCGAAGTAAGGACCTTTACGAACTACATTGTCCTCTCTGTTCCAACTGACTAACCCAATATCCTCTAATTGCTCAAGGGAGTAGTCTCTGAGTTCGAGGCGGAGTTTCGCTACGTCTTCGTCGGCAGAAACAGGGTCGTCTCGGAATAGATCATTGGATCTGTTGTGTGAAGTCATTGGCTTAACATAGAGAGGCCGTATGCACTGATAAATGCTTGCGAATCTTACTCTCACCCATACTTTTGATTAACTGAGATACAGTCAAATAGTCGCTCATTCGCACAAAATCGACCAATACAACCACTCAACAGCACAGCATGAGCTGATAGAAATTAATTCGGGTGTGCTACGATTGTAGTAGGAAGAACAATTTCCACGTCTGGAATATCGGGGTCATCATGATAAAGCGGATACGCACCACTCTCTATCTCAACACCGTTTTCATGTGCCTGTAGGATAGCTTCATCCAGAGTGTGACTGAGTTCTTCCTTCGTTGTTGGTCCAGATGTATTCATTATTAGCCCTACGTGGCAAAGACGGATAATCACACTGCATGGTTCACAAGGGTACGCTATATTTGCAGTCTTCCTCGACCGGCTGATTTAGACGAGATATGTCTGAAGGATAGGATTTCAACAGAGCCATTTGGTCAGGAGTTGCGTCTGTGCCCGGTTATACCGTCTGATTTCTACTACCTGCGCAGGGGCAGAAGCTTGTAGTCGTGAGAAGACGAATAAGAATATAATGACAAAGATCGCATTCGCCTGCGTCGGAAACGCGGGTCGGAGCCAGATGGCGACAGCGTTCGCGGAACGAGAGCGTGACCGTCGTGGATTCCAAATTGACATCGTCACAGGAGGAACTGACCCCGCTGAGAGTGTCCATGATGAAGTCATCGAGGCACTCCAAGAGAAAGGAATTACTATTAGCGACCACTCTCCACGCAGAATTACCGCAGAGGACGGTATGGATGCAAATTACATCGTGACGATGGGTTGTTCCGTCGATCAATTCCGACCCAATGAGTGGAACGGTGAACATCGTGTTTGGTCACTAAATGCATCTGAGACGAGGGAGCAACGTGATGAAATTGAACAACGAGTCGCTCACCTATTCGATGAGATTGAGAATTGAGACGCACTTAACGTGGGATTCTGATTCGGATACAGAACGACGAATCGTATGGGAGTATCTCTACCGAGTCTCGAAGAATGTAGTGGCATATTCGCAGCTCTCATCGACCGGCTGTTTCAGGCGAGAATATATCTGAAGAAGAGGATTTCAACAGAGCCAATACGCTTAGTATCGACTATGAACAGGTTGACCAGGAGCCTGGGAAAGGCACCAATCTATGTTCTCTAGAGCTAGAGGGTGTCATAGAAAGCCTCACACACGAGGACGCAGGGTGTTGGAACTGTGTCTACGAGCGCCAGCACCCTGCAAGAAGAGGGTTCTATCGACGAGTTCTTCAATGTCGTGGCTACCGAGACGCTCGCGTTGTTCGAGCATCTTGAGTTCGACTTTTTCAGCGAGTTCGACGTGTTCGCCCCCGCTCGCCGGGGGCGAACACGAGACCACCACCCACCAGAACTCTTCCGAGCGTTCCTCCACTGCTACTACAAGGACATCTACGGCATTCGCCCGGTCACACGAGAACTCCAGAACACGGTCGTCTGGCTCAGCTGTGGCTTCGATCGACCGCCCTCAAGAGACGCGGTCGATCGCTTCCTCACCGACCTCGAACACGTCGTCGACGAAGTCTTCGACCACCTCGTCGAGCAGGCCGCCGCCCGCGGCCTGCTCGACATGACCTACCGAATCGATTCGACGGACGTGCGAGCGATGCCATCCGACCCAGATGCGTCGAAGAACTACGACCCAACCGCTGAGGAGTACTATTACGGCTACGGCTGTACGATCGTCTCAACCGGCGCAAAGATCCCGATTGCAGCCGAGTTCACCGAGAGCAAACAAGCCGCAGAAGAGACGGCGATGCGCGTCACCCGTGACGCGCTCGCCGTCGCCCAGCCGATCTGGATGCTCGGTGACAGCGCCTACGACACGCTCGACTGGCACGACCTCCTGCTGACCGCAGGAGTCGTGCCAATCGCCCCGTACAACCCGCGAAACACCGACGATCCGCTCAATATCAAGTACAGAGTCGAAGACCGCATCGAGAAACACAGTGACGAGATTCAGCTCAAACAGTCGATCCTAGACGAGACGTACAACCGCCGGAGTCAGGTCGAGCGAACGAACGATGCGGTCAAGGACTGCGGCCTCGGGACGCTACGCGCCCGAGGCCGCGTCCACGCCCGAGCGCAGGTGTTCCTTGCGCTCTGCGTTCGACTCGTCGTCGCCGTCACCAACTACGAACGAGGTGACAATCCGGGAAGCACCGTCATCACGGTATGAGATGGATTCTATGACACCCTCTAAGGAAGCTAAGAGGGATGGGGCAAGGCTAAAGCAGGCCCGTGTTTATACTCTATGTAGGAAACGCAGGTATGAGTACTATAGAACGATTGCAAAATATACGCCAGAGTCTCTCGACTCGAGAAAGTCGACTCCTTACACGACTCGCTGGCGCGGGTCACCAGATCATCTCCGTCGACGACATCGAGACGACGCTGGAGGTCCCCCCGAACACCGCCCGCGAGATCGCCTCCCGGCTCACCGAAAAGGGCTGGCTCGACCAGCTCTTCCCGGGCACGTATCTCATCATTCCACTCACTGCCGGCGAGGAAGCCGTGTACACAACCCACGAGTACCTCATCGCCGCCCACGTCGCCGAGCCGATGTACATCGGCTACTATAGCGCCCTCAGCCACCACGGGCTGACCGAACAGGTCCCCCGGACGGTGTACGTCGTCACGCCGACCCGGGCGCAAAGCCGAGAGATCCACGGCGTCCCGTACCGCGTCACGACAGTCACCGAGCGGAAATTCTTCGGCTTTGAGTCGACATCGATCGAGGGCACGACCGTTCAGGTCAGCGACCTGGAGAAGACGCTGGTCGACTGTGCGGACCACCCCGAGTTCTGTGGTGGCCTTCGGGAACTTGCGACCGCGATGCGAACTGCCGACGAACGGGGCTGCGACTGGGACACGGTCGGTGAGTACCTCGGACGCCTCGACAACGGTGCTGCGACCAAGCGAATCGTCTACCTCGCCGACCAGCTCGGCATCAACCTCCCCGCCCGTGAGGAACTCGTCGCGTCGTTCACGAGTGGGTACTCGCTGCTGGATCCGACGCGGCCCGAAACCGGATCGACCGACAGCACGTATCGCCTTCGAATCAACGTCGAGCCAGCCACGCTAGAGCCGACGGAGTCCTGACCAGGGTGCGAAGTCAGCATACCTTCAGTCTCCGGCACTGAGAACGGGGCTGTTCTACGACGAACTATCGGGTTGTACCACCATCGACGGCGTCGAGATCGGGTTCGTCGAACTCGAGTGCTTCCGCGACAGCTTCAGGAAGCTCCGGACGGGGCGCCGATTCGTGGCGTTCGATTTTCTCGGTCTTCCGCGTGCTTTCGTAGAGAGCGCGTGCGACCGGAAGCCCACGGAGATACTTGTAGTCGTGGAGGACCTCGACGCCCCGCTCCGTGAATCCGTAGAACTGGGAGGGGAGATCACGTTTTCCCTCGCTTGGTTCGTACGTGTAGCGTGCGAGGAGCCCGGCGTCGATCAACGTCTCCAACTGGTCTTTGATGGCCGCCTGGCTCTTTCCCGTCATATACTCGAGTTCGGCGAGCGACATCAGATGGGCGGGGTGGCCCAGCAGCTCCTGGATGATGAGATGGCGCGTATCCTGGGACAGCAGCTTGAACAGCCGCTGCTGTTCCGCGAACGGCCCTGCATCGGCCGCGCCAGTGTCGGTTTCGCTCATACGTGATGGTACGAGATAGGACGCTATAACAGTTAGGGTTGTCCAAGTTGGTTAACTCAGAAAAAACCAAAGTGATTCAGAAGGAATAAGGTGGTGTGGTTTGAATCAGCAGCTAATGACTGACTCAAGCCCGCCGCCGGACGCTGGGGAGATTATGACCGTTGTTCACGAGGCCGTCGGGGGCATCGAACTTGAGCCTGCAGAGAAACGGGAAATCTGGCGGTTCACCCAGCGTGAATTGCCGTATCTCTGGAGTCAGCGGACATCGTATTTCATCTTGGGGAGCTATCGCGACCCCTATATCCGCCGGCTTCACGCCGTCCAAAACGAACTCACGAAGCAGCTCGGTGCCTATCCGTTCATCATGGGTGATCTCCTCGAACTTCCGACTGACCGCCTCAATACGTTCGATATCATGTTTTCGTTGCTCGCGACATACAGCGACTACATCGTTGGGGTCTTCGAGAAGGAGAGTGGTGGGGAGGCGCCTGAATTGGGCGAAATCGATGACCCGCCGTATTTCGACAAGTCGTACGTGTTCCCACGTGATTACGCGTGGGTGACTGACGAGAACCTTGACTCGACACAGCACGTCATTCAGGCCGCCCTCGAGATCGCGTTCGCAGACGATTTGTCGGCGGATGAAGTCCAATCAAAAGTCGAGTCGCTCGTTGATCGCGCCCAAGAGAGCAGTCTCGACATCGACGAACAGGAGGTGTGGGATGTGATCGACGACCGGGCAGATGAGGGCGAAGAGCCGGCAGCGTACAGTTGGGTCCATCTCAACAAGTTCCGCAAATTCGAACTCCACGAGCGGTGCTTCCCGTGGACGACAGAGGACGAACTCCGAACTGTGGTTGACGAACTCCCGTCCCCGACGCCACGTCCGGAGTGGGAAGAGAGTGGGTAACAGTGAATTATCCTGCCCTACTCGCTTGGCGGTACACTCATCAGAGTGAGTTGGCCCGGTAGTTTACTCTCGGGTAAACTACTTTACTACGCCCGGTCGAACACATCGTTATGGATGCTGGTTCGGGTGTCGGCGACGACACGACACCACGCGAACTCGTCCACTTCATTACACAGCAGACACGATTTTCGCTTATCAGCGATATTCTCGCTCACCCCCAACAGCTCCCATCGATGTACGAACTCGAAGAGCTGAATCCCAGTGTGAGCGATGCGACCGTCTACAAGCACATCCAGAAGCTGATCGACGCCGGCATCGTCACAGAGGTCGCCCTGGACGACGACCAGCGCCGGCAGGGGTATCCCTGGAAGTTCTACGGCCTCACCGAAGACGGCCGCGAGTTCTTGGAGACGCACAATCTGCTCGCCGCGGAGGAGACACTTCAGCAGATCTACGACACCATCGCCGATAAGCCCGAGAAGATGGTCAAATACGAGAACACACCCCGTCCGGATTAGGAGTGATTGTCAGAGAATAGGGAGCGATAGTCTGTCGTTAGTCCCGGAGATCAGCCACTGACTGACCGACTTCACGGACGTAGTCGCTCCGCTCAAGATCAAATTCTTCGGCTACGAGTCGAGGCTCATCGAGGGCACCGCCGTGAACGTCGCAGATGTGGAAAAGACGACCGTTGACTGTACCGACCATCCCGAACTCTGTGGTGGCATCCGAGAATTCGTACAGGCGATAGTCGTCGCGGAGGATCGAGACTATTCGTGGGCGACGGTCGTTGAGTGCCTCCAGCGACCCGACAACGGCGCTGCGACCAAGCGGATCGTCTACCTCGCCGACCAGCTCGGCATTGACCTCCCGGCGCGTGAGACGCTCCTCAAGTCATTCACGAGCGGGTGTCCGCTCCTCGACCCAATGCGATCCGAACAGGGAAGCTACGACAGTGAGTATCATCTCCGAATCAACGTCGACTGGGAGAGACTCGGTTCGATGGAATCCTGATGCCAGGTCGGTCCGAAAGGTAGCGTGAATTAAGATGCTCCTCCAAGTACAGCGAATCAGGTAGATGGGTCACGTCTATTATCACCAACCGGCGACAATCAGTTCTCTCTTGATTTTGTCCACGAGGCTCCATCAGAGATCGTTGCCAGGATTGTCGAGTACGACGATGACGTGGCGGTGAAGGTTCGCAAGTACGATCTTGACAGCGAGTACTTCGGTATCTATACCTTCCGCGTCGGTGGTGGGGACGTCGGCGATCTCGAATTCGATCTTGGCGAGGCACTCTCAGAGATGGGTGCTGATAACGGTACCATCGTTGCCCGGCTCCTCGAGATCTATCAAGCACTCATAGCCCAGAACGAGGAAGAAGAAGGAGTTCCCGTTGAAGCGTACAAGAACATCGACATCGATGCACTCCCAGACGCGCTCAACCGGACATCGTGGGAGGGCAGCGCGACTGATGTTGCAGGCCGTCTCGCCTCAAATATCATTCTCAAACACGCGCTTCCGAATGGGAACCATCGGACTGCAGTTGCCCTGATTCAGTTCTACCTCCGTCGGATTGCTTCCGATTTCTCGATGCCAGAGACCTCCGTGGAAATCGACTCAGAGACATACGACTGGCGGGAGTGGGTAAACGAGTATATTAACGAGTCAAAACGACTCTTGACGGTTCGTCGGAAGAATGTTCTACTCAAACATCTCTCTGACTTCGGAGCGACAACGCTTGAGCGGAAACACGAGGTCCAGATCGACCTGACGGCATACGAGCTGGATATGTATCCCTCAGAAGCGAAAGCTGTCTACGCGACAGCGCACGAGGAACTCTGGATCGAATTCGTCGAAGAGGCAGTAGAGCGCACCGACAACCCCGAGCTGATGGAGACCCCTGGGCTATCCAAGGCGGAGTTCGCAGAGAAAATTCGGAACCTCGAGTGAACGGCGTGCGCTAGTCTTGGAGCATCGCGACTGTTCGGCCCGTCTCCTCGGCCTCTTCGCTCCGCGACATCCCGTATGTTGCGAGAGCCTCCTCAACCGCGTCGTCCAGATCCATTAGTCAAGCAAATCTTGGCTCTGCCAACGTATAAAGTCTCGCACGATTTGCGTTTATCATAGCATCGGCTAACTCGCCAACCGAGTAGGACCGATCCCGCAAACAGTCGATAACCCGTAGCTCCACTCCCCTCATAGATTCCAATCTCTCCGATTTATGTATACGTATATCGGTGAGGATGGAATACAGGCTCTTGGCACTCAGGTCGGGGCGTCAAATGGTGAGGCGTTTGTACAAACGGATTTCGGAGAGGCAATTCGATCTGCGAGTCCGAACTACTCGAGAGGCGACGTGAACAGGCGCCGATACTCATCGAGCCACTCGATCTCGTGGTACGTCACGTCGTTCTGAATGTCGTATTCAAGCGGGAGTGGATCCGAACGGTGGGCTGTAAACGTGAGGTTGATCTCGATACAGGGTCCGTGCTCGGAGACGCACTCGAAGCCATCGTCAACGGGGTATACAACGCTAAACCAGCGAATCTGGAACCCAAAGTGGTCACACACATCTCTGACGACTGCAGCATCGCAATAGGGCGTGTGGACCCACAGTTCCCCGCCAGCGTACGCCTGATCTTTGACACACCAGACTGCATCAAGGGAGCGGAGAAACTCGGCAGCGCGATTGTAGTGCGCTTCAGTCAGGCGGTCCCACCAGTGGTACTCCTCGACGTCGTCAACGAGGAGCTGGAGGCAATCACCACACACATCATACGCCCGCTCACCAAGGGAGATTTCGTGGAGTTTGTCGGACTGGGTGGTGTTACACGCATCGCACGGAGGGGAAGCACCACTGCACTGGCATCCGGGGGATGATCGCTGTTCGGTGTGGTTGGAATACCCGCTGTTTGCACTCTCTGGCTTCTGAGATTCGTTTGAGTCGGTATTCTCGGTCATTGGTATCCAACCGAGAACCGTCAGTCACGCCGTGTGACTGGGCTCCCGGCTAGAACCGAACCGACGATCGGCCACTCATCTATCGTCACAGAGAGCAGGTTGGTGTAAATAGTTTCTGTGAATCCAATCGAGGACACCGGCCAGCACCCGGCTATCGACGACAGCCGATCCTAGACGATGAACGTCATATGTAACCGTATCTCGAAGTGTGACTGCCGTGCCTGTGAGTAACACACCCAAACTAATTTTAATACAATTGCCACGATATTTTCTGCTGACGTTCGATACACTCCTCAAACCGAGAGAGTTCAACACGATGATCATCACTCGCCTCACCCCGCGGCGTGCTCGTTCTCGCTTAGCCGCGGGTCCCGTGTTCGGCGAGTGCCTACAAGATCAGCGTGCGAAGAGCCCGGGCGCAAACCGCCGGATCCACGTCGACTTCGAATACGAGAGTTCGACGCAATCCGGCGACGGCCGGACACTCTCACCCGCATAACTCGGCCCCCATACGGACTACCCGTCACGGGTCGGGGAACACGGGATTGCCGCCTGCCTGTGCCCAGTACTCGCTCAGGACACAGCCTAATACGAGTGCGGGATGCCAGGCTCGCGGCTGATTGGTTTCCGTTCGTTTCGATACAGGGTCGAACGGGCTCCGTCCGCGCTGAGCGCACGGAAGTCGTTAGCCAACAGCCCCGCAGCGAGAGCTGCGGCTACGTAGAGCCCCGGAGTCTCCGCTGGCGAGGGACGCCGGACTTTGAATCCGGAGGTCGCCGGTTCGATTCCGGCCGGGGCGACATGCCGACGTGGTGTAACCCGGCGAGCATACGGCCCTGTCGCGGTCGTGATCCGGGTTCAAACCCCGGCGTCGGCGTGGATGCGTGGCGTGGCCACGTGGGGATACCCATCGAGGTAGGCAGCCCGTTGGTGCGATCAGCTGGATCGTTCCGACGATGCTGGGCCCAGCAGGGTCCGCAACCTACATGAGCCGGTGTGGTATTCCCGGGAACCTCCCGAAGTACGCCCCCGCGATGAGACGCGCAACCACGACTACTCGGTCGCGGTTGCGCAGTTGGAAAGTCGTACAGATAGATAATCAACTGCCGAACGCTCGGCAGTCCGGTAAGCCGATGGTCCAGCGGACGACGATCTGTGCCTTGGGCGCACAGGATCGAGGTTCGAATCCGCGTCGGCTCACTGTGCCGCGACTGGGTATTGGGGAACCCAGCGGCCTGCTATGCCGTGGCCGTCTGCTATCGGTCTCCCGGTTCGAATCCGGGTCGCGGCGTCATGACAACGAATGTCTGCCCTGCCTGCGAGGAGGAAGCGTTCCGTCACGTCCCGATCGGTGAAACAACGTCTATCGACACGATTGGAAGCGTGGAAATCTGCGTCACCGAGGACGGCGCATACTTCCACGGAACAAGGTGACCGCCATCCATCCCTGCCGTGACTGGGTGCTGATGAGCACATTCGCCTCGGTAGAGAGGGTCAGAAGCTGAGTAATGCGCGTCTTCCGGTGTCCCGGTGAGAAACGCGAGGCGGGCTTGTCGGAGCAAGTTCCGACGGAGATGGTGAGACATGCGGATAGGCGACCGCGCTCGGTGTGAAACCGAGAGCCGCGAGGCTTCGGAGTTCGACTCTCCGTCTCACCGTTGGCGGGATTTCCGTAGCTTGGTCAAGGGACTGCGTTGGAACCGCAGCGTCCGCAAGGACACGAGTGTTCAAATGGCTCTCCCGCCGCTGCGTGCCGAAGTGATTCGCAGAGTCGCTGGCAATTCTCGAATTGCGCCGCCATGCCAGAGTGGTCAAACGGACACGGTCGAGACCCGTGTGGTTAGTCCTTCCCAGGTTCGAATCCTGGTGGCGGCATCCGGCCATCGTGCCTGTAGACAATTCTCGCTTCACCGTTACGTCGCCGTACTCAAGTGGTCAACGAGAAGCGGTTCAGACCCGCTGGCGTAGGTCCTTCCGAGGTTCGAATCCTCGCGGCGACATTTTCTCCCTGTGGTCTAGCGGTACGATGCCTCCCTGTAGAGGAGGAGACGCACGTTCGAGTCGTGCCGGGGAGACTGCGGGACGGTGGAAGAGCCTGGCATTCACACACTCTCACCGAGTTTTCACCGGAGAGCCGGTGCGACGGTGAGAGTTCCTTCGTCTCACCTGTAATGAGAACACGCAGGTTCGAATCCTGCCCGTCCCACTGGCCGACGACTCGTTCCAGACGAGACCAACCCGCTCCAGTGGAGTAGCGGCCAAACTCACGGCCCTCTCACGGCCGAGCCCCCGGTTCGAATCCGGGCTGGAGCATTCTCCAACAGTCCGAGACCTCTCACTTCCAGCCGACGAGACTGAGGGACACGGACAGCTGTGGAGAACTAAGAGATGCCCATGAGTGAGTTCCGAATTGTGTGCTGCGGGATAGGATAATGGCAGTCCACGGGGCTCATATCCCCGAGGCCCAGGTTCGACTCCTGGTCCCGCAATGGAGGACAACAATGGGACTATTCGATACAGTCGAACTCTACGACGATGTCCACCTGCCAGAGTACCCCGAAGGGATTACTCCTGCCGAGGACGTCGACTGGCAGACGAAAGGCATCGATCGACCGACCATGGCCACATTTCGGATTACGGCGGACGGTCGGCTCCTCGAAGAGGAGTGGCACACCGAAGCGGTCCCGCCGGAAGACCGGCCATACGCGAGCCGTGACGACGTCGACGAGGAAGATCTCCTCTACATGGCCGGCTGTCGGAACCGAGTCCACGACGGCTGGATCGAACGAGACGACTACCACGGCCGCTTCGAGCTCAAACACTCCTTCGAGAATCTCGATACACTCGTCACGTATCAAGTGACGTTCACGCACGGGCAACTCGAGGGGTTCGAACGCCTGCGATAATCCGTGCGTATCCGCCGCACCTCAGCGCTTGATTTCGTCCCTACTGCGCTCCCGGAGTCTCCGTTGGCGAGAGACGCCACCCTTTCAAGGTGGAGGTCGGGGGTTCGATTCCCCTCGGGAGCACTCGGGGGGCTGGCCCTGACAGCGTTTTTTCCGTGTCTGACATAGCGGGCAGCCACGGATCCGTGACGCTGTCACGGTCGGCTTTCCCCAAGCGTGTGGTCGTCGAGGTGGTGCGTTTCTTCGCCTGCAAAGCACACCAACGGGAGTCATAGCCCGTCGCGCCACCGGTTGCCCGACCGCACGTGGCGACCGTCGAGTCGGAGCATTGCTTCGCTAGGAACTCGCAGGTTCAAATCCTGTCGGTGGCGCAGTCCATCGAGAACATCCCGGACAAAGAGCGTACGAGAGGACGCTCGACACCGGTCCCGCTCCGACAGTTTTCCGGTCGCCGTGTCGCCAGTGGCCGTCGATCTGGAGCGCTACGTCGATGGCACATTACGGGTTCGAATCCCGTCGTTCGCTCCAGAAATTGTCCGGCCACTCGTGTTCCCGTAGCTCAGTCAGGACAGAGCACCGGCCTTCGAAGCCGGGTGTCGCACGTTCGAATCGTGCCGGGAACGTCCAGCCGAGCGAAGCGAGGCTGGTTCGGGAAGTTTCTCTCCCGATACTCGCTGCTCACAGAGCGTGTGGGCAGCTGCGATCGGAGTCGCCTGTTGCGGCTCCGGGTGATAGGATGGAATTCAACACGCCAAAGCAAACGGTCGCGGAGGCAACGCGGACCACCAACTATGAAGGTGGAGAAGCGTTCGAGCCTGCCGACCCCCGACTCGCACTGTACAAGCGCACGATCAACCAACTGCTGGAGGGCTCGTTCTACGAGACCGATGACGAGCAGCTGGCTGCTGTCGTTCACCAGTTCGATGCCGCCGCAAACGAGGATCCGGAGTTCGTCCTGAAGCTCGCAGCCTATGCGCGCCAGGAGCTCTACTTGCGGGACATCCCACAAGTGCTACTCGTACTGGCGGCCAACGACGACCGGTTCAAGGACGACTCCCCCGAGTCGCTCATCCGCGAATGGGCGCCGGCGATCATCCAGCGGATGGACGAGACGGCCACCGCGCTCGCGGTCCACGATCAGCTGTTTGGCGGGACTGCGCCGTGGCCGCTTCGACGCGGGATCGAGGACGCGCTGGTGGAGATGGCCGACGCCTACACGCTGGGCAAGTACGAGCTGTCGCGGCGCGAGGTGACGCTATACGACGTCTTCAACCGCGTCCACCCCACGCCCGTCGACGCCGAGCAGGAAGCGCTCTTCGAGCGGTTCATGCGCGGCGGCCTCGACAACTATCCCGACGTCGACCCGTTGCCGGCGCCCAACACCTGGGAGACGGTTATCTCCGAGCGCGGCAACACCCAAGCCGCCTGGGAACTGCTCATCGAGGACGACGAGTACACGTTGCCCATCTTCGCATCGATCCGGAACCTCCGGAACATGCTCGAAGCCGGCGTTCCGGAGGACACCGTCGTGGATCACCTCGACCTGGAGGCAGTCCGACACGCGCCGCTGTACCCGTTCCGGTACTACCAGGCCTACACCGCGCTGCAAGACGCGGATGTCCAGGCACCGACGGTCGAGCAGTGGCTCGAAGACGCAATTGATGTCGCGGTCGAGACGGTGCCTGGCGGATTCGGCGATACCTTTGTCGCGGTCGACCTGTCGGGATCGATGGATCAGCCGCTGTCCGCGAACAGCACGCTCCGATTGAAGGAGATCGGTGCGTTGTTCGGTGCGATCCTGGCCGACCAGGGTGCCGACGTCGGCGGGTTCGGCGACGACTTCCAGACCGTTCCGATGCACGTCGACACGCCAGTACTGCAGCGCCAAGCGGCGGTGTTGGCATTCGACGAGGACGTCGGGAACTCGACGAACGGCTGGAAGGCGATCAAGCACCTCCACGACCGAGGGGATGCTGTTGAACGGATCGTCGTCTTCACCGATATGCAGATCTGGGCCAACACGCCGTTCACGGCCCGCGATTCCCAGACGGTCAAAGACGCGTTCGATACGTATCGGGACGAGGTGTCTGCGGACACCGCGCTGTATCTCGTCGATCTCGCGGCCTACGGCGACCTGGTGACGCCAGAAGGCTACGAGAACGTCTACAACATCTCGGGATGGTCGGAGAACGTCCTCTCGTTCATCGAACACGCCGAGAATCCGAAGCAGATCATCGATGAGATCGAGGCGTTCGAACTGACCTAGCCCTGTTCGGATCTTTTCTTTGAGGATGCGCGAGTGGTGGAGTTCGGAAACACGCGGTCGTGCCACGACCGAGACGGGCGTTCGAATCGTCCCTCGTGCACTCAGAGTACAGTTGTCGAACATCTGGCCCGTGAGACGCGCCTCAACGGAGATGATAATATGGCAGTATCCAATACCACCGACCTAGACTCGACGACAATTGCCGTCGTGACGATTCGAATCCCCTGCGGCGCGGATGGGGACCTCGTCACTGACGCTGAGAAGCGTCTCTCGCGGCCCGAAACTATCGATAACGTCACGATTGACGAACTGGATAGTATCGAGCCACAGCTGTCAGCCACACACATCACCGTCGAAATTACGGTCCTATGGGCTACGGCGATTGGCGAGGAAGAGGTCAGAGACAGACTGGCTGGTGTCTCGGGACTTGAGTCAGTCAGACGGATTGCATAGGCCGTTCAGAACGGCATAGCCGAAAGTGTAGTAATTTATTTGACTCTTACCAAAATATTGGCACCTGATAGATGTACGAACCGTTTGATGAGACTGCTGCTAGAGTGTTGCTCGCAGTCAATCCTGGGGATTCGATCCGAACGGTAGCCCAACATCTCCACACCCCCTACGAAACGGTTCGACAAGCAGTCAATCAACTAGAGGATAGGGGGTATCTTCGATATGATGATGGACTGTTCGTGACCGACGATCGCGTCCGTAAGGCGGCACGAGACCTGCTAGTCACAAGTGCCGGCGTGAATCCACCGTCCATCGAAGAGGCGTACGTACTCCCACAGTTCGGTGACTGGCCCTTCGCCTTTACACAGGTGGACGCCGTCTACGTGTGGACTCAGGGCGGCTACCAGGTCGGTCGCGACCCTGACGACTACCCGCTCTTTCTTACCGTCCTCGAGGAGGATGCCGACGCCTGGCAGCGTTTTTTCGAACGATTTGGAATCCCGACAGGATTTGAGCGTCGACCGGAGGACTCGTTTGAAGCCCCTCTCCAAGTCGTCCTCGACGAGCGTTCGGTGCTCAACCCCGACCACGTCGAAGGATATCCAGTCATTTCTCGGGGCGAGACGATAGAGTTCATGCGGGAGCATTATGCGACGTTTCAGTCGGCACTTGCTATGCTCAATCGTATGTACGACGATCTCGATCTCGACGTTTCCTACCGTGAGTCAGAGAGAGAATGGTCGTGATCTTCACAGCACCAATTGAGTTCTCGACCTCCGCTACGGTGAGGTTTATTTGATTGCCGTTGGTTTGACATCGACGGCGTCCCCGGGTTGCTATTTTTGAATAGTTTGCTATTCATACTCTTCAGCCCGTGACGGGACGATATCTTATTAACCAACAAATCTATGCCGATGCGCGCTTTGTTGGTTAACACGAGGCGACCGCTGATGTCCTACGAGCCACCGACGCCGCCGGCGGAACTCCCGACAGACCTCGTCAATACGCTCAACGGGTCCTCTTCTGAGCAGCTCCAGCACGTTGCCCGCTACGTTGAAGAGCTAGCTGAGCACAAAGCTCGCGAGGCACGTCTCGAAAAGGACTCAGATGAAAGCGAAATCGAAGAACGTCCCGACGATCTGCCGGACGACGTCCCGGCGAAGGCCACGATCACGATCAAGGAGATTAACGACAACCGCTACTACTACTGGCAGTGGCGAGAAGGCGAAAAAGTTCGTTCCCAGTATAAAGGCCCCGTCAATCCCGACGAGTAGAGGGTGGTGAACCGTAGCCGAGGGTTTTGTCAAGCGCAATTAGTAGCAGAGGACACACCCCACAGTGTGAATGGATTCAACCCCACCCCACAGTGTGAATGTGTCCGGTCAGCCCAGACAGGTAACACTCGGAGAGAACAGACCCACCCCACGTTTCCGTCGTAACTGGAGGTCGGTGGAGGGAACGCAGCCACGATTGAGGGGGTCAGACCCCCCACGTTTCCGTCGTTTCGTCACCCCGCCCAAAGTCGATTATTGGGAGGACAAGACGACCTCGGATCACCCACCCCACGTTTCCGACGTATCGGGAGATACACTCGTGATCAGGGGTGTGGTCAGCGACCGAAACGGGAGCTAGGCCAAGTCTTCCAACCGGCTGTCCCGGAGGACAGATTTCAGCACGATGCCGGTGTCCTGAACCAGCCGGTGCTCGAGATAACTGCCTTCACCCCGGCCACCACCAGTCCGAGTTGATTCAACGACACCGAGGAACGCCTGCTCTTTCAACAGTTCGTAGACGCGGTGCTCGCTGAGAGTCTTCGCGTCAGCCTTCTCTGTCGTCGCCTGATACCGTTCGTAAATCCGGTTGGTAGAGAATCCATCCTCGTTCGGATTCTCTTCGGTGAGCAGCGCGAGCGAATAGAGGATGAATTTGACCTGGGTCGTCGACCCACGTAGCAGCTCCTCGAACCGATCGATTTCGGCCCACTCCTGGGCATCGCGAACGTGTTCCTCGACGACCGTCTCGACGTTTTCTCGCTCGGCTAGTTCCCCGGCGTGACGAAGAATTTCGATTGCCTTTCTGGCGTCACCGTGTTCTTGGGCGGCTGCCGCCGTCAGCGGGATCACATCATCCGAGAGAACGCCATCGTGGAACGCGTCCCGTCGGTGCTTCATAATCTCGCGCAGTTGATTCGCGTCGTAGGGTTGGAAGACAAACTCCTCCTCGCGAAGACTGGACTTGACGCGTTCGTTCAGCTGGTCGCGATACTCGATCTTGTTACTGACTGCGATGACGCCCAAGTGGCAATCAGCTTTCCCCGATTCGCGGGCCCGCGACAACTGCATAAGAATATCGTCGTCATCGAGTCGGTCCACCTCGTCGAGGATGATGATAACTGACTCGTAGGCAGTATCCAGAATCTCCCAGAGATAGTCGTAGTATTCACCGCTGCCAATCCCTGCGCGTGGAATATCGAAGTCAGTCTCGTCCGTCTCGTTGAGTGAACGAGTTACCGTCCTCGCGACGCGTGTCTGTGTGTTGTGCTGCGCGCAGTCGACGTAGACCGTGCCGACGGACACACCGTTCGACTCCGCGGCTCGGCGGGCTCGTTCGGTGACGTGACGGGCAACGAGCGACTTCCCGGTTCCCGTTTTGCCGTAAATAATCACGTTGTTGGGCGGATCGCCACGAACGATCGGCCTGAGTTCAGCAGCAACGGCCTTGATCTCGCCATCCCGGCCGACGATACGGCCGCTTTCAGGGACGTGGCCAACCTTCAGCAGTTCCTTTCGAGCGAAAATGTTGGCTCGGTCGGGGTCGTCTTCATCAAAGTCAAAGAGGGGATCGTCAGCGGGATCCTCGTAGCGTCCGTCGAAGTCAGAGAGTTGGGACGGTTCCTCAGCCATCAATATCAGATATCGCGGATGGGACCTACTTAATGATTTGGCTACCTCGACCAGAGTGTAAATCGGGCTATGGTCGTCTTCTGATGTTTCGTCGCTGGCGTATCATCCTCACAAAGGTTCGAGTCGGTCCCGAGTGAAATCGGATTCGGAGCAAGAGTTACCGACGCAAACCGGCACCCCCAATCCAGAGTGAAAGCGCCGGACCGGAGCGGGTTTGACACACCCCTGGTCAAGAGTGAATAGCCCTCCATCCGGTGAGCAGCGTACTTGGTTGAGACGACACCCCCCGTCCAGAGTGTATCTCCCGAACTGGGGAATCAATCATTTCTATGAGAGGACACATCGGCACTGGATGTCTGACGCACGGCAGACACCCCTCGTCCAGAGTGAAAGCGCCGGTGTGACGAGCTGGAGTGGAGTGTGAATCTCGAATGATGGTGACGAGCGTTCGTCGGCACCCCCAGTCAAGAGTGAAGACGCAGGTCAGATCTCCAGCCGAAGTAAAGCAGGGTACAATCGGAACTGTCGGGATCGAGTATCTTGATTCCGATTGATGAGGGAGATCGGGAAATACCAATCCCGATTTTGGCTTTGATGCCGGTTCGGTGGTTGGTGAATAGTCAGAATGACGATTGTTCCTTCAACGTCTCATAATACGCGGACGATGGAATCGAACCCCCACACCCCTCGTCCAGAGTGAAACGCTACGAGAGTCCCTCGGCTCACCGGGCGGGAACCACACGACGAGTCGGCTGGGAAGTACCGAAATCACAAGACGTGAGACGAGTATCCCTCGAACAGCAGTCGTCACACAGTCGAAGATCCTCCAAACATACCAACCTGCATAGTATTACCTAGAAGTTTTATTACTACCTACCCCCTACCACTCTCCAAGTGCATTCAGCACAGGAAAGAGGACGAAGGCGGCATTCGTCCGGGTGGTTTCGAACCGCTGCT
This sequence comes from Halosimplex aquaticum, assembly GCF_028747785.1. GTDB lineage: Archaea > Halobacteriota > Halobacteria > Halobacteriales > Haloarculaceae > Halosimplex > Halosimplex aquaticum. Next base: position 124,863 of record NZ_CP118160.1, read on the forward strand.
CGTGTTTGCTGTTCCATTTCTTCCGTGTTCTCTCGTCTCAGGCAGTCTTACCGTGATTCTTGCTGAGCTTCTCCCACGAGAACCCCCGTTTCCCGTGGACCTCACCCCACTCTCTTGATTGGTTTTCACTCTGGACGAGGGGTGTGTGGGCGAAGTATTCTCTCCAGGTCCCTTCCGTGTCTCCACTCAGCATTAACCAACAAACCTCCCGATACCTCGATAGTGTTGGTTAACCTCTCTCAATCTCGGTGAAGGCGGCCAAGTCCGTTTCCCGAGTTTCCTCGATCTCGCGTTGAATCTCCGTCCGATCCCAGCCAAGCGGTGCCAGCACACTCTCGACCGCTCTGACGAGTTGCGTCTCGTAGTACGACGCATCGTACGACTCTACCTCTTCGTGGGCCAACGCGACCCGCTCTCGCGAACTCTTCTCGTCGTCGACGACCACGTACTCGATGTCCTGTCCCGGGTGGATAGCGAGGTCCTGGTCCCGAGCCCGCTTCAGCGCCGCCACGTTCTGCGTGTTCTGCGTGTACCCTTCCAGCGGCTTGGAGACACGATTCCGTTCGACGAGCTGCTCGACCGGCACCGTTCCAGCGTGGAGGCGCTTGATCGCGTCCTGAAGACAGTCAAATACGGTGTCCGGTGACCGCGTGGCATCGAGCCGTTCGAGACAGTCCCGCTGGACGTCCTCGATGAACGGCGGGGTCGAACGCTGTCGGGCTTCGATACCTCTGACCTTGAAGTCGTCGTCGCCGGCGACCTTCCCAAAGTACTTGGTCAGCGCGCCGGCGTCGCTCTCGCGCTGCGGCACGAACGCCACCCAGTCGTACTGAGCTTCGTGTTCGAGTCGAATCTCGACGCAGTCGGTGATCTCCGTTGCGAGCGTCTGGAGGTCCTCGCGGTCATCGTCGTCGACGTCGGGATGCGGGGTCACCCAGATGGAGTCGACGATGCCGTGGACGACCCGCCAGCCGCCGGCTTCCAGCCGCTGTTTCGCCGTCAGTAGTATCTCGCGAGCAAACGCGTTGATCGCCTCGTGGCACTCGATGCGGCCGAACTTCGCGTTGCTGAACCCTTGATAGCCGAAGCAGGCGACGAGGATCCACTTTAGCGCTCCCGACCGTCCCTCGAGTTCCGCCAGCCGGTCCTCGTTGGGGTCGTCCCGTTCTTTCTCGTGACGGATGGCCGCCTTGATCTCGTCGCGAGCGTCGATGATCGGCTGTAGCACGTCGACGAGGTAGCCCTGGTCGTCGCAGATCGAGTATCCGAGGCCGGGGACGTCGTCGCGGTCGCCGTGGCAGTCACACCGGATGACGTCCGGTGAGACGTTCCGGGTACAGATGATGTTCGGATACAACGAGGAGAAGTCGAGTTCGTGGACGTTCTCGTGGAGGCCGACCTCGGGCGCGAAGATGAACCCGCCGCGGTCGGCGTCATGGAGCGTCCCCATCGGCTTGTAGAACTCGTGGCGCCAGGAGTTCCATGGCACGAGGACGCCACGGTCGTGGGCCTCGCAAATCTGGATCGCCGTCAGCACGTTCCCGATCGACGCCCACGCAAGTTCCTGGACGGGCTTCTTTGAGCGCGACACGAGGTCGAGGACGCCGTCGAGGTTCGTCTCCCCGTAGAAGAACGTGTTCGACTCGTCGATAATCACCCGGCCGGGCACGTTGTACCGCGCCGGTGAGTGACCGACGCGGCCGTAGCTCGAGTACGTCGACCGGCTCGCGAGCTGCTGGAAGTCGATGTCCGGCCATCGACTCAGCGAGAAGTCGTCGACGCCGGCGTCCGTCGCCATCTCGTACAGAGTAGGGACGATCTCGCTCGTCGAGCAGACCAGGACGTCCGGATCGTGTGCTTCGAGCGCCCCCTGGACGGCGGTCAGGATATCCGTCGGCGAGCCGGTGACGGTGTCGCCGGCGACGGACAGTTCCCCGTAGACGTCGTTGCTCGTTTCGGTCACCGGCACGCTAAGCCGGAGCGTCGACAGCTCGCTCGCGGGTGTCGGATCGGCGCCGGTCTCTAGACAGTATCGGAACTCCCGCGAGAAGTCGACGTTGAAGCAGGCGAGATCCCCGACCGGATACTCCGACAGCTGACGCGCTTTCCGGGCGAGTGGGGTGACGCGGTCGATGTGGGCGACGTCGACCGCGAGAACGGTCTCCTCGGCCCGTCGAAAGCCCGGCCGTCGCGTAACCATTTCGGTCGTGACGACGTCCGGGTGCTGGTCGTACACCGACTGGAGTGTCGTGAGGTCGAGGTCGGCATCAGGGTCGCGACCGGCCACGTAGAAGCGTGGGGTGTAGTCATCGCGCTCGGTCGCGACGGCGCCGTCGGCGGTTGCCTCCCACTCCAGGACGCGGCCGTCGTCCAGGAAGTCGATGCTGAACGGCATCGTCACGGGTCCGAGTCTGATGGAGCGGCCTCCTTGTCATCACGTGCTGCGACCGCGGCCTCGAGTTCCTCGAGGCGTTCCTCGTGGTCGTCGAGGCGGCCCTCCTGTTCGAGATCAATGCTGAGCAGCGCCGGCAGCAGCGGGTTCTGGTGGTTCAACAGCCCGCTCGCGTCGGCGTGCTTGCGGGCGTACTCGAACAGCTGGTCGAAGCGCGGTTGGTCGCGACGCCGCAGTGCCCGCCGGAACTCTGCCCAGCGCTCTTCGATGGCCCGCAGCGCATCTCGGTAGGTTGGGTTCGTACGCCCCATCGCTATCGGCCTCCTGTACCGCTCGCCGTCCACGCATCGAGCAAGGGGTCCGCGGTGGCCGCCACCGTCTCACCGTCAGCTGTGACGCCTGTCCCGACGCCCTCTGGGGTCGGCGTCGACGCGGCCGGCGTCGTAGGTTCAACGCCGACCTGCGTGGCGCGTGCCGCGAGCAGCTGCCGCCAGTACGCGAACGTCGTCTGGTAGTACGCGCCGTCGTCGACGGGATAGACGAGCGTCTCGAAGTCCTCGCCGACGACCCGTGGGCCCATCCGCGTCTGCTCGCACTCGAGGTGATGGTCGGCGACCGTCGCGACTGGCTCGGTGAATTCGTTTTGTTCGTTTCGCGTAACGAGCACCGGGATGTCGTACCCCTTGGCGTAGGTCGCTAACCGGGCAAGGGTGCGGGCTTGGAGGGTTTTTGCGTGAGTCTCGCCGAGGGTATCGTCGGCGCGGTACTGGGCGTCGACGGCCGGCGCGACGATGAGGGCGGGTGTGTGGGGGGACGTTTCCTTGTCGCGACTTGGTGCCCGTCGACCGGCCGCCCCGGCATCGGTGGTGGACATTTGGATCGACTTGTTCACTGCCGTCGGGAGATCACAGACGGCGCCGTAGTGCTGGTAGGCGGTAAATCCGCGTGCCACGTGGATTCGGTTGAGCAACCGTTGACTGGGGGCTATCTGCGTCAGCGTGGCCGTCGTCGCATGGCCGTTTGCGTCAATCCAGAAAGCGGGCCCGTCGTGCAAGAGGAGATGATCGAGTACCAATGACTGAAGGATCGGAACACCCCGATCACCTTCGACATCGAGGAGCGTGATACCGTCATCAAGGGAGGGAAGCAGCATTCCGTCCGTCGCGGGATCGGCTTGATTAGCCAGATTCTGGTTGCGGTCAGCGCTTCGTTTTGGCTGGTCTACCGCCAATCGGTTCGACGTCGATGTGGAGCGGTCGGGCATACTCCAGTAGATGGCCACGTACCAGATAAGCCGCGGCGTGTCGCTTCCGCATTTCCAAGGAATGACTGAGTAATGCGGTAAATCGGACTCAGGCGCTGGATATTGGCGATCGTCCGAAGGTTTCCGAGAAGGCTTCCAAAATGACTTTGATTCGAATGACTCGTAACGAGTGGGCCATCCTTTCAGGCTGGGTCTGAGCGACAACACGGCCCCACAATCCAGACGCTATGGCTCGTCTGGATGTTCCACCGCCTCTAGACCGGCTTCGATAATCTCTTGATAGGCTTCTTCGAGGTCCTTGTCCTCTTGTTCGGCGTAGTCTTTCACCCGCCCGTTCAGTGTGTGCGAGATGTCGATGTTCGGTCGCATCGTTTGTGTCCAAAAGACATTTAGACATTCAGGCACAAATGTCTGTTGTCGTGAGGCGAACCAATACGTTCGCGGTGCGACCACTCTCCGAGCAGGATGAGCAACTGCTCCGCGAGCTGTTGGACGCCTCCGCCAGCCTGTGGAACGAACTGAATTACGAGCGCCGCCAGAACTTCTTCGACGGCGACTCCGTATGGGATACTGCCGACTACCGCAAACAGTACGTCGGTGTCCTCGGGTCCGCTACTGCCCAACAAGTCATCCGTAAGAACAGCGAGGCGTGGCGGTCGTTTTTCGCCGCCTGCGAAGATGGCGAGGACACAGCCCCTCCCGGTTACTGGGGCAACGAGGAGGCCGGTAGAGAGTTGCGGACGTACATCCGTAATGACTCCTACACCATCGAAACTGGTGAACGGAGTCGCCTCGAAATCCCGGTCGGCCAAGACCTGAAAGATGAGTACGGACTTGGCTACTACGACCGCCTGCGGCTCGAAGTCTGCGGCGCTCCCAAGTGGGACGGCGAACAGGGCCGATTGGAACTGTACTTCGACGAGATCGACGACACGTTCAGAGCCATTCAGCCTGTCACTGTCCCGGATTCTCGACAGGATTCACCACTGGCTTCCGAAGAAGCCGCTCTAGACGTGGGCGCGAACAATCTCGTCGCCTGTACCACAACCACCGGCCAACAGTATCTCTACGAGGGACGCGACCTGTTCGCCCGCTTCCGTGAAACCACCGAAGAAATCGCGAGGCTCCAATCGAAACTCCAAGAGGGCCGAAACAGCAGTCAGCGGATTCAATCCCTGTACCGCAAGCGAACGCGCCGCCGCGACCACGCCCAAGACGCTCTCGTGCGGAATTTGATCGAGCGACTATACGACGAAGGTGTCGATACGGTGTACGTCGGCGACCTTACGGACGTGCTGGTGGACTACTGGAGCGCGGAAGTGAACGAGAAAACCCACCAGTTCTGGGCGTATCGCTCGTTCATCGATCGTCTCGCCACGACCGCCGAGGAGTACGGTATCACGGTCGAAGTCCGCTCAGAAGCATACACGACGGCGGAATGTCCAGTGTGTGGCGAACGAGAGAAGACGGAACGAGACGGTGACGTGTTCCGCTGTTCGTGTGGCTATGAGGGGCACGCCGACCTCGGTGCGTCACGGACATTCCTCGAACGACAGGCTGGCGTAAATCTGGACGTCGGGTCGATGGCACGGCCTGTGCGCCTCACGTGGGACGACCATATCTGGTCGGAGTTATCACGCTCTCCCGAGAGGGCCAGTCCCAACGAGGAGCGCACAAACCGGAGTACCCGCACGGGGAAACTTGCCTCCGTGGGTGCGGCATAGCCAATATCCCCACCGGAGGAATCCCATTCCCCTAAGGATGGGAGGATGTCAATGGGCGCGATCTGGGCGAGTGTCGTCGTCGCGTGTCCGTTTGCGTCGACCCAGAAGGCGGGCCCGTCGTGCAGGAGGAGATGGTCGAGCACGAGCGACTGCAGGATCGGGACGCCGCGGCCTCCCTCGACATCAAGCAGCGTGATGCCGTCGTCGAGCTGCGGCAACAGCATCTCGTCCGTAGCCGGATCGGCCTGGTCAGCAAGGGACCGATTGCGGTCAGCCCCCCGTGTCGGCTGGTCCACCGCCAATCGGTTCGATATTGAGTGTTCTCCCATACTCGACTAGTTGTCTACGTTCCCGATAAGCCGCGGCGTGGCGCTTCCGCGTTTCAGGGAAGGGCTGGAAGGTATGTAGAACCGGACTCAGGCAACGGATTTCTGCCATCGTTCGACCGTTTCCGAGAACGTTTCCAGAGAGGAAGGCGGACAGCAGTGTAGGATTAACCAACAGTCCGAGGGATCACAGCTCAACTGTTGGTTAAGACTCTCTGAACCTATGGTGATATCGCCCTCACGTAATTCTGCTGACGGCCCCGCATATCCCCCGAGCCTACGATCTGATGTGATCGACGATTGTTCTCAGCGCGGTTACATCGTCGATATTGTACTGTTTGAGTCGATCCCAGTCTGGTTCTTCGCCGTCGAGGAGATATCGTGTGTACTTGCTCCCGACCACAAATCCATCGACGGTCGGGTCTTGATATTCAAAGCCGAGTGCGCTCGCTACGACGTCCAATTTATGCCGATTGAAGGGCCCGAAGAGTTCCTGTTGTGCAGTTATCCCGAGGTCGTGTGCTCGCTCCAGATGGTCGATCCCCTCAGTGATGCCGTGTTCGTCGAATCTCCGACTGAGACACTGTTCGTCGAAGTAGTTCCCTCCGTAGTAGATGATTGGCTCGGAGCCATGATCATTAAGGTACTCAGACAGTTCCTGAAGGAGTGCTGACTCGTCGTCCGGATCGAAGAATTGTCGGTACGCATCGTTCTGGTAACTGTAGGTGCCGACCAGCCAGATCCGATCCTGCTGAAGGTCCGTTTCTATGTCCAAGAGGAGAGGCTCCGTATCGTGAAGGTCGTTGAAGGCGGGCTTGTTTAGAATCACGACCTCATCGTTTTCGAAAGCCTCTCGATGAGCAATCCACCGGTCCACGTGCCATGACGAGGCTCCAGGGAGGGCTTCGAGTTCGGCACGCCGTTCTTCGGTAATCTCATCTGGGTTAGTGATCCCTAACTCACTGAACTGTTCCACTCGGTTTCTCCCGACCTGGACGAGATCAGTCAGCCGGCTCCCTAGCAGATGGCCAGTGTCGTAGAACTCGTACTCGATAGACTCGTTTGAGGCGTCGATGGTGATGAGTGCGTACCTTCCAGGGTCGTCTACTCCGTCGTGGGACGCAATGTTGATCACCGTGCCGTACTCGAGGGTTTCAGTTCTGCCTCCGAATTGATGGCAATGACCGCAGACGGTGACTGGGGGCTGGATGTCGTCTATGAAGCTCCTGACGGCCTTCGACCCGATATGTTGTTGCCCGAATCGCTTCCCGATATCGAGAATGCCGAAGGGAGGAGTGTGAGTGACAAGAATCGGAGTTCTGTCTTCACAAGCGGCGCGTTGTTCGGAAAGGTGCCGTTGGACGTCGTCCTCGATATAGGTGATGAGACCAGGTCCCTGGGTTGATCCTTCCTGGCCGATGAACACGAGATCCTCGTAGGTGTATGGAGTCCTGTGGAGGTCGGTGGTAAATTCCGAATCGAATTGCGGACCGGTTGACGGGGGGAAGTCGTCGTTTCCTCGGACATAGAGTGATTGTTGGTGCTTCGTGAGGCGAGCAAGTTCTGCAAGATGATCTGTGTCAGTATCGGCGTTTTTGAAACGTGAGAGGTCGTCGCCGGCATACAGTAGTAAATCTGGAGTTGGTTCTACAGTTTCGAGAATGGTGTAGAGATCGTCAATAGGTTGAGAGCGCCAGTCAGATACGGCGAGAATGTGGGTCATTTTGTTTGAGCGTAGTTAGTGTAGCCTCTTCTATCGTTTGTTTAGGTGTACCGTTTGTCATTAGGGGATTCTTCGCCCCGTTGTAATTAACCAACAACTCAGACTCATCGGGGCAATATGTTGGTTAACAGCGAGATTCCTGTGCGATTACGTTGAAGATGCCTCCCCTCCAAACTCCTCGGTATGTGTGGCCGAAACTCGCTCTTCATCGACCAGGCTGACCTCGAGGCTCGCTTCGACGCCGAGGTCGTCGCGGACGGCGGGTACACCCCCCGATACAATATCGCACCTGGCGACGACCTCCACATCATCACGAACGAGGCTTCAGACGAGATCGACGCCTCCCACTGGGGGCTGATTCCGTTCTGGGCGGACGAACCCGAGGAGGGCATCATCAACGCTCGCTCCGAGACTGCCGATGAGAAGAGCGCGTTCAAGCGGGCGTGGGAATCACGTCCCTGCCTCGTCCCCTCGTCAGGATTCTACGAGTGGAAACCGCCGAACGGCGGGTCGAAGCAGCCCTACCGGATTTACCGGGAGGACGACCCCGCATTCGCGATGGCCGGCCTCTGGGACGTCTGGGAGGGCGACGACGAGACGATCTCGTGCGTCACGATTCTCACGACGGAGCCGAACGACCTGATGAACTCAATCCACGACCGGATGCCGGTCGTCCTCCCAAAGGATGCTGAGTCCGACTGGCTCGCCGCAGATCCGGACACCCGCAAGGAACTGTGCCAACCGTACCCGAAGGACGATCTGGACGCCTACGAGATCTCGACGCGGGTCAACAACCCCGGCAACGACGATCCCCAGGTCATCGAGCCGCTAGACCACGAGCAATCGGGCCTCGGCGAGTTCAGTTCGGGGTAGGTCGCGGCGTCACGGTCACTGCATCGGTGACGCAGCTGCCGAATCGACGAGCGAGTACTCTCGGTCTCGACTCGTCCCTTCCGCCTCGAGGAGGTTGTACTGCTCCATCTTCGAGAGGTACGTGCGGATAGTCCGTTTCGTCCGCGGATCATCGACGTCCTCGGAATAGTGCTCGTGGATCTCGCTCGGGCCGACCGGCCCGTGCTCGCGAACGATATCGTAGACGACGCGCTGGTGCGGTGTGAGCGAGTCGAGGCTCTTCTGCTTAATTTGGGCCCGGGCATCCTCGGCGGCGTCGAGGAGAATGTCGTCGGTGATGCGCTCGTGGTTCTCGCGATCAGCCTTGCCGGCAGCCGTTCGGAGGATGCCGATTGCGAGGCGTGCGTCGCCGGCGGCCGCGTCGGCGATGCGGTAGAGTTGGTCGTCGGTGATGACGTCCTCATCGAGTCCCCACTTTGCCCGCGCACTCAGGATATCGTACAGCTGCTCGTCGTGGTACTTGTCCATCCGGACGTGTTCGCTGGAGCGTAGCCGGCTCACGAGGCGGTCGTCGACGCGGCTGAACAGCTCCTCTTCCTTGTTCGCGATGCAGATGATCGCGAATTGCGGGAGGCTGTGGAGGTCGTAGATGACGCTGGGGTCTTCGAGCTGGTCGACCTCATCGAGGATGACGACGGTTCGCGGGCCGTCATGCTGCTGGAGGCGATCAACGAGTTCGTCGTGGGGCGTCGACTGCCGGTGGATGTCGATGGTCGCGCCGAGGTCGTCGAGGATCTGGTAGAGCGTCCGAAATCGGGTGTAGTTACGCCAGCAGTTGACGTAGGTGGTCTCGACGTCGAGGACCTCTTCCCTGAGTCGTTCGGTGACGAACTTCGAGATGCAGGTCTTGCCAGCGCCGCTGGGTCCAGTGACGATGGCCGTGTCGGCGGGTTCACCGTTCGTGATGGGCTCGAGAACGCTAGAGAGGTGGTTGACCTCGGCGTCGCGATGCTCAACTTCCCGAGGGACGAACCCGGCGCGGAGAACGCGAGCATCGCGGATCATCGTTACTTGATAGACTGATATTTTGGCTAGTACTAAAAACGTGACCGGGTTGCTTCCGGAAACACTCCATTTAGCCCCCTGAACCTAACTAAATCCTCGCGCAGTAACGCGATTCCTGTTCGTGGAAACTCAAGGTTTCCGGGATTTCCGGAATCAGGTCACGGGCGGGAACTCGTCACACCAGGATTTTGCCAGTCGTCGGCTTCGTGTTCACTCCAGGGGATGAGGTATACTCCGTTGTCAGCGTGACTTTGACAGTCCAGCTCATCCATCAAGTTATTCCACCGTTCTTCGATCGTATTGCCGGACTGCTCGAGGAGTGACTTATCGAGTTCGTCGATCAGCTGCTCTTGGAGTTTCTGGTGTCGTTCGCTTCCGTACTCGCCAAAGACACCCTCATATCCTTCCCCTCGGAGTAGTCGAACGAGTGTCGTGATACGGAGGGCTCGGTCCTCGCTTATGTCAAATTCCTCTTCTAGTCGCATACACATCCTGCCAGCCCAATCAGATGCGCCCATACTCCCCCCTCTTGTCGTCAGTATAATAGATGTTCGTGGGCCCAGACTAGAAGCAGTCAGGACATTCCCATACGTACCCCCGACTCTTGCGCCGGTCGCTTTTTGGCATTTGAAGAGACTCACAGAGGCCGCAGGTCTTGAATTCGGATTCGGGAATTAGTTCTATGAGCTTCTCCTTCCAGATCCGAATTTCAGTCTTCTTGATGTTGTTTCGTTCGTTCTCTACCTTGGAACTGTTCCTGTTGAATTCCCACTCTCGATTTTCGTTACGGCGCCATTCAGCCAATATTCGGAGGACCTCGTCTTGTTCGTCCACGCCATCAAGATCCTCTTGGCAGTCCTCCACGACATCTCGCCGAATTTTCGGTTCCACCTTGTCCCAGACCGCGGGGTTGCTTCCATCTCCTTCGTGCCGCTCTTCCTGGCGTTTTTGCTCGTCTTCCAGCTCCTCGATTCTGGCATCAAGAGACTCTCGTATCGGGGTGAGATCGGGGATGCTCATACGAAGATACCACGACTGGAACGTCATAATATTCTGGTGCTGTACCGCTTCTGTCTGGTTTAAACAGGTGTTGCGAATCGCCTGATTCTATCGTGTTCAGCTCTCACGATCAGCGATCCATCCTGGATTGACACTATTCTCTGGGAATCAGGTGTCGTTTGACTTCTCAGAACAATGATTGCAGAGTGCCGCTGGCATCGGGAGCGTATCTGGGGAGAATTCCCGGGTGTCGCCTGAACGGGCTTCATGACCACAGACGGTCGTCCCAGTTTCATTCTGTACGAGGTGGTACTTCGCCTTCCCCGATTGGCGGAGCGAGAATGCAGATTCGTCTTCTGTGGGATAATTGTCGTCTACAATATCTTCGACCGTTGCCGAGGAGATCCAGTATCTGCTGAGATCCGTCCACCAGGTGTTCGAGCATCGAATTTGCTGGCGGAAGAGCTGCCGGTAATCAACCGTGAACCGTTGCGAATCCTGCTGAATGAGGTCATCGGTGTGGAACTCGAGTGTCCGTGGGGATCGCTCCCCCCTGTTTGATTCAGGTTCCAACTCGATGGTCCACTCCGTTTTGACGTACGCTCCTCCGGTGTATTCGACAGTGTCTGCGCTTACAGACTTGGTACGGTCACGAAGCCAACGAACGGTCGGTGGACGGAGCTTCTCAGTAAGTTGCTCTGAGAAGATGTCGTGTAGCAGTTCATCTGTGACGAGTGCGTCTTGGAGGGCGGTTCCGAGTTCTTGAGGGGCCGTCTGGTTCGTATAGTTCTCTGCCTGTGCGATGAGTGTCTCTCGAGCTTCGGCAATCCCATCGACGGTCAACCAGAATCCGTACGCTTCGTGACCATCGGTGAGCACTTCGCCATCGGTGAGCCGAACCAGCATCGGCCGGATATGGTCGGGTGCCGGAAACAGATGTAACTGGTATTGGTCGGTGACCGGGACTACTGGATAGGGGAACTCTTCTCTAGAGGGTACTCCCCCCTCGTTACGGGGTATGGAGAAGCCTCCCAGGTCTGCTACCGGGACGTGCCTTGGCATACACTCCGGGATACGATTCCAGTACGTCCCATATCGGTGGTCGCGAGGACCGCGATTAATTTGCATTGTGAGTAGACCGATTACCCCCAGTCACTTAGTATTCAGGGGGTAGTGGGGGGAGGGGCTATAGAAGAACCACCATACTACAAATCGGGAACTTAGACTAAGTAAAGGTTATAACATTCCCGCTAGGTGATGTGACTATCCAGATGACTCAGAAGACAATTGGACAGAACACCGGCCAATCGGGTCGGGTGAATCTGTCGGGACCCGAACTCGACCAATTCGATGCGGAGGTTGGGGACGCTATCAAGGTCGATGTCGCGGAGTCGAAGGGGATCGCCAAGGCGATCATCGAGAACAGCACGGAGTGTGAATTCGTAATCGTATCCAAACCAGAAGCTGATTCCTCACCCACGGAGGAAATCGATGAGTAGTGAGTACCCTTCTCTCTTCGAAAGCTGTCAGCCACGAGACGACGTCTTAGACGGCTCGCTCCAGGAGGAACAGTTCGCTGCGAAACTCTCGACTGTCGTCCACAACCCTGAGAAGGCAGCACCAGTCTATCGAGACCCCGACTCGTTCTACGATATGACCTATCCCACGGAGGGTCTCCGCACGCTGCTCTCCAATCTCACGGGGCGTTTCTTGGCGACCACAAAGTACGACCCCGGCTCGTATACTTCGAGCATTCTCTGTCTCGACACACGGTTCGGTGGTGGGAAAACGCACGACCTCATCGCCTCTTACCATCTTGCTGAGAACCCCGTAGATATTGACGACCTCTCGCACTACCTGCTGGACGGCGACGAGGAGCTTGCGGCCGACTATCAAGATGCGGTGGCAGAGGGGCTCGATATTGCGACGGGGGTCTTCATCGGAACGAAGGCTGATAGCAAGGATGCCCGCCATGCCGACGACGATCCGGATGCTCCGAATACCCGGACGATGTGGGGTGAACTTGCGTACCAGCTCTATGGGCTCGATGGCTACGAGTACCTCAAGGACTACGACCAAGACCGGGACGCCCCCGGTGAGGGGACCCTCTCGAACCTTTTCGCTCAGCACGACCAGCCGGCCCTCATTCTGATCGACGAAATCGCCGACTACATGAACAAAGCCGCGGGCACGCCTGTCGGCGACAAGACGCTCGCCGATCAGACGCTTTCGTTCGTGATGGCGCTCCTCGAAGCGGCTGCCGAGTCGGAGCACGTCACGGTCGTCTACTCTATCGCGGATACAGCGTTTGGTGAGCAGGCTGACCGGGTTCGTGATGGCGTCCGTGATCACATTGAGGAGGTCAACGAGATCGGCCGGCGGCAGCACAAGACGGTCACGCCGACCGACGAAAACGAGATCGGACAAGTCCTTCAGCACCGACTCTTCTCGGAAGTTCCAGAAAACGCCGCGCACGAAGCCGCTGACTCATACTTCCAATTCTATGACCAGGAAGACCGGCAGTATCCACAGGAAGCAACCGACGCTGGCTACGTGGATGTCCTCGCACGCGAATACCCCTTCCATCCCTCCTTAATCGACGCTCTCACGGACAAGATCGATACGATCCCTCGATTCCAGCGCACGCGTGACGCCCTCCGCTTGCTTGCTCGAGCCGTCTACTACCTCTGGAATCACCAGCCCGACAGTTACGACCGCCACTGGATTCGGATCTACGACCTCACAGTCGCTGATGACGATCCTGGCGGTGGGATTCAGACGATCCTTCGTGAGCGCCTATTCGACTTCGTCGATCTCGGTCCCGCAGTGACCGCCGACATCTACGACGACGATGGTACCGCGCACGCCCAGCTTGAGGACCGAAAATGGACCGAAAACGGTCTCCCACCTCTCGGTACCCATCTGACGACGACAGTTCTCTGGCACAGCCTTGCATACGGAGAACAGGCTGCAGGCCTAACTCACGCCGATCTGAACCTCGCTATCGGCCACCCCGATCTGAACTTCGACGACTACGATGCCGCCCTATCCGCACTCCGGGGCGACGATATGGACGTCGCTTGTTACTTCCTCTACGAGGAAGAGCGCCTCCGATTCAAGCAAGAACCAAATCTGATCCGGATCATCGACCAGCGGATCGAGTCTACTCCCGAAGCGAGCGCTCATTCGCGTTTCCAGAACCGTCTCACCTCGAAGGAAATCGGCGATGGTGGCTTCCAGCCGGTGGAGTTCCCTGAATCGCCGGCGGACTTACCGGATACCCCGGATACGCCGAAACTCGCGGTGATGCATCCGGACACCGCTGCTGTCGAAGACGGCGGCGATACGCCGCCGAACCGGGTAACTCAGCTCTACGAGCAGCAAGCCGCAAAACACGAGGGAGAGACTGAGACGCGAATCTACAAGAACTACGCTCTGTTCCTCGCCCCTGACGCTGATCGAATGGATGCTGCAATCGACGAGGCTCGGCGTCTCGAGGCTATAGAGGCCCTGCTTGATAGCCCTGAACAGAAAGCCGACCTCTCCTCGGAACAAATCGAGGAGCTTCGAGAACGGAGCGACGAGGCACAGCTGATGCTCGGAGAGCTCGTTCGGAACGTCTACCGACACCTCTACTACCCTGACCGGGACGGGCTCACCCACATCACCATCGGTGCGACCGAATCCAACGGCGGGACGACACTGGTCGACGCTGTCCAGACAACGCTCGAGGATAAGATCGTGAAACGCGACGCCGGCGCTCGTGGGTCCGCTCACGTCCAACAGAAGCTCTGGCAGCAGACCCAGGACGCCATGTCCACCGAAGCGCTGGTCAACCAATACGCGAAGAAGCCGGGGCTGGACTACCTCTTCAGCACAAAACCGATTCGAGAGACTGTCTCGTCCCTCGTTAGTGACCACGGGTACGCATATTGGGATGGCGAGTCTGGGACAGCGTACTGGGTCAGGACAACGGAGCCTGAAACGTGGCCGCATCCGGAACCGTTCGCGAAATCCCCCGATGTCGAGACCTCGATTCGGGACAGCGATGTCCAAATCGGGAGTGACTTCGTCGTTTATCGAGATATCGACGCGCTCGTCGACGACCACCTCGACGAAATCGACCGGCCAGAACAGACGGTTGCTACCTGTGCCGAGTGTGGGGCGGAGGTTGAAAACCCAGAAGGAAGCGAACCCTACTACTGTGAGGAACACCAGTCCGATACGACCTGTAGCTCCTGCGGAAAAGAGGTCGCTAGCGAGCAGCTGCTGGACGCACGCGGACGCTGCGAGGAATGCCAGCCAGACGAATCCTGGGAGGCGAGCAAGAAGATGATGTCCGCTTCGCGGGCGTTCTCAGAGGTTCGTCGCGATGCGGAATCGAAGGCCGGAACTGACCGGACGCCGCTGCTTGAAGAGGTGACCATCCAGGTCGGTGGGGACGAACCTTTCCAAGCGGCCAAGTTCATCAGTCAGCGCCCCGGATTCAAAGCCCGCGAAGACTCGGTGACGGTTCGAATGCAGTACGAAACCCAGACTGACGACGGGACGTACAGCGCGGAATTCACGGGGTCACCGAGCCGATTCCGTGACGTGATCGACCAGCCCGGCTCGTTCGGCGATGATCGAGAGACCATCCAGTTCCGCTTCCAGTTTGACGAGCCCGAACCGATTACTGACGAGGGTGACGACCTCCTCGCTGCCCTCGATAATGACCTCGATGCGGGCAACATCGACGTCCGGGTCGAAGGGCGTGGCCCGATTCAGGCGAGCTCGGAGGTGACGGTCTGATGGCGAGTCGCGGTTCGGAATTTGAGACCTCACCCGCTGAGGGAACAGAGGAGGATCGGCTGGTTCGCTACGGGACGAGTATGTTCGGTGGTCGCCCGACGTTCACGCTCGTCCGACGAGAGACAGACGGTGGCGGCGAGTGGACGCTCCACGAATTACTCCCTCGCGAACAGGCTGAAGCCCGCCGTGATCGCCTGGAGCGGGATGGTCGTTCGCTGAGTATCACACCAGTCGAGGATCTCGTCTCGGACATTGCTGGGGACGACCTCCTTTCCAAGCTCGATGGCTGGACGTGGGATGAGTGGGCCGGCGCAAAGGTCGCACGGCTTGATCCGACCCGTGTCCGTGCGCTCCAGGACGTCGTCAGGGAGGCGATTGAGGGCACGCCAGGAGATTCATCAGAAGTTCTCACTGGGGGGGCTGGATTCGTGTTCCTACCTGAGACGGCAGGCGTCCGGCTTGCTGTTGCCTTCCGTGGCGTGAAGCCGATCCAGCGTATCGACCGGATGCGGTCGCTGGCTCGAGGCGTTGCACGGATGAGCGATGAGGAGTGTTACTACTGGTACGCAAAGTGTCGGTCTCCGTCGAGTCCGAACGGCGAAAAGGCCCTTCGAGTGTTGCTGACGGATCATATCAAGTGATTTTCCATGACTCAAAATAACCCTGATATCGATGAGCAATCCGAATTAGATCAGCTTGCTATTGAGGGGAATCTCCCGCTCAAGGCAGTTGGAATTGAGAATCTAAAAGAGGCTAACCCCCAACATATGCCGCCTCACCGGTATCTCCATCCTTGGTTTGCGCGGCGACCAACTCCTGCCTCCCGACTTGCCGTCTTAGCTTCTGTCCTACCTTCGGGGGTTGATGCTGACGATCTGCTTCGGTGGATGCAGATTGGTCCATCTCAAGGAACAGACGGCGAGAGTATTGTAGAATACGTCGCACGAAAGAAGAGTAATGAGGATGAACGGGATGGAACACTACAAGACCACTACGATTACCCCCGTCCATTCACTCAGTCACCGAGTGAGAACGAACGAAATGAGATTCACCAGCTTCTTCGGAATCAATGGGATGGAGAACTACCTACCGTTCTAGATCCAACAGCTGGTGGCGGTGTAATTCCATTTGAAGCACTCCGGTACGATCTCCCTACGATTGCAAACGAATTGAATCCCATCCCGTCGCTAATGCTCAAGGTTATGAATGAGTACGCGCCGAAGGTGGGTTCTCTGCAGAGCGAATTGAATCGGTGGAGTGCCAAAGTGGATGAGCTCGCTTCAGAGCGGCTTGAAGAGTACTTCCCTTGTAAGAACGACCGCCGTAGTCCTTCCCATTACGCTTGTACATATACCGTCACTTGCCCTGACTGTGGATTCGAAATACCTCTAGTGAAGAAGTGGTGGCTTCAGAAACAGTCGTCGACAAGCGGCGTTGCTGCCCGCCCGCGTCTAAATGAAGAAACGAAAAGTGTCGAGTACGACTGTGTACGGCTTCCTGATGAGGTATCGAAAAACGAGTTCAACCCTCAGAATGGCCCTCATTCCCGAAGTGGCGCAGAATGTCTGAATTGTCCTGTCGTGATGGAGTCAGATGATATCCGTACAGCGTTTAAGAATGGCGAGTATGACACGACAATCTACGGTGTCAAGTATGTCAACGATGGTTCTGGATGGCGGGCCCCGACCACGGAAGATTACAAAGCCTGCGAAAAAGCGTCTGAGCGTACGGAATCTGATTTCCGACTGAATACAATTCTCACTCAAGATCGGTACATCGGTGATGAGGATCGAGCTGGCCCGTACGGAGTCAGTAAATGGCGAGATGCGTTCACTGATCGCCAGCTCGTCACTCATTATGAGTATCTTCGAGCCTTTGAGGAAGTGGAAGACGGAATCCGCGAAAGCCACTCAGAGAAGGAGGCAGAAGCTATCCTCACGATTCTCTCTCTTGTATCCAGTAAGGCCATTGACCGAAATACACGGTTTGCGCCACTCGACACTGGAAAAGGATACCCCGCAAATGCTCTTGGCGGGAAGCACTTCACACTCCAGTGGTCGTTCGTTGATAACAACCTGTGTGCAGGGAATCAATCATGGGAAGATAACTTCAATCGTGTCCGCGACTCCTACGAGGAGCTTGTCTCATATCTTCAGGATATCGAAGATCCTGAATCAGAGGTTCTAGTCGGTGACGCAGCCGACTTAGATATTGAATCTGACACCGTCCAGGCGGTTGTTATTGACCCGCCATACTACGACAGCATTATCTATTCCGAACTTTCGGACATTTGTTACGTTTGGTTGAAAGAATACCTTGGGGACACTTTCCCCGAGATGTTCACTGGTGAACTCTCAGATAAGGACGACGAGGCTGTGGCGAATGTCGCTGAGTACGAGGAAGTCGCAGATAGTTCAAAATCCAAAAAAGAGTTCGCCTCTGAAGATTATGAAGATAAAATGGCAGAAATTTTCCAGGAACTCTACAGAGTGCTTGAGCCTGGTGGAGTAATGACCGTTATGTTCACGCATAAGGAGTCCAGCGCGTGGGATACTCTCACTAAATCACTCATCAGATCTGGATTCACTGTAACTTCGACACATCCCATCACGAGTGAAATGCCACAGAGGACCGATACCCGAGGTGGCGGGTCAGCCGACAGCACGTTACTCCTCACGGGCCGCAAACCCGTTGATGCTAATCAGCACGAGACGGACTCAACTCCGACCCTTTGGAGTGATGTTCGTACAGATACACGAGACGTTGCTAAGGATGCTGCCCGCGAACTCCTTAATTCGGGTCTTTCACTAACAAAAACGGACGTGATTATCTCTGCATTCGGACCAACTTTGAAAGTCTACGCTGACGCCTATCCAGTTGTTGATGACCAAGATAATGAGGTTCCACCCCGTCGCGCTCTTGAAGAAGCCCGTGAAGCAGTAACGCGGGTCCTTGTTGAGGAGTATCTTGAGGGTGAAGGACTCGGAGACTTGGACGACATTACTGAGTGGTATATCCTCTCTTGGCTGGTTCACGAATCCGACACCTTCCACTACGATGACGGCCATCAACTGGGCCTCGGCGTGGGCGTCGATATCGACGAAATCAAACGCTCTACGAAAATTTGGGGGAAGAAACGTGGCGACATTCAGCTGAAGACTCACGAGGACCGCGTCCAAGATATCACACTGCCCCCCGAAGAGAGATCTAACCGGACGCCCGTCGATCCTGAAGCGCTGTCCTACACGATCGCCCTCGATGCGGTTCACGCCGCTATGCACGTCTACGAGAAACAGGGCGAGGACGTCGCCATCGATTGGCTCAAAGAACGCAACTTCGACACAGATGCGGGGTTCAAGGCAACACTGAAAGCTCTCCTGCAAGTTCTTCCCCAGCGGAGTTCGGAATGGGAGGCCGCTCGCGACCTCGCCATAGGCCGGACCCACGACGCCCTCGGTCTCGAATTCACCCCCACCGATTTCACTGATGTCTCAAAAGATAGGTCCGAACAGACCGAACTCGGTGACCACGCCTAACTCGAAATTCCTCCAGTATGACTAATCTACGTGACCGCGAGTGGCAGTCGATCTACGAGAGCAAGCCCGAGCAGGGACGCGCCCATCTCGTCAAGGACTTCTACGAACCCGCACTGGAACGCAGCCAACA
The DNA here is from genome assembly GCF_028747785.1 of Halosimplex aquaticum. GTDB lineage: Archaea > Halobacteriota > Halobacteria > Halobacteriales > Haloarculaceae > Halosimplex > Halosimplex aquaticum. The sequence goes on from NZ_CP118160.1 coordinate 143,665, forward strand.
ATACGACCGGATTGCGGGCTACTTCTCCAGTACGGCACTCGCGGCTGCTGCCAACGGCATTCACGCCCTCGTCGAGAACGATGGTGAAATGCGCCTCATCGTCGGCACCGAACTCTACGAGTCTGACCGTCCGGTTCTAGAGACGCTCACCGACCGCCTCGAGGAAAACCTCGAGGACCTCGATGACGAACGCCTGGATGCGAATCTCCGTATTCTCGCGCGTCTCCTCCGCGAGGGGCGGATCCACATCAAGGTCGCCTATCCACGCTCTCCCTCTCACGATTGGGAGATCTTCCATCCGAAAGTTGGACTCTTCCACGATAGCGACGGAAACACGATTTCGTTCGAGGGCAGCGTCAACGAGACGGTCGGCGGCTGGGCTCGCAACTACGAGAGGTTCAAAGTCCACCGTTCGTGGGTTCCTGAACAGGCGGACTACGTCGCCGGCGACGAGGAGACCTTCGAGCGACTGTGGAGTGATGAACACCCCTTCGTCGAAGTGTATGACCTCCCCGAGGCGATCGAAGAGGACATCATTGACTGGAAAGCCCCAGACACCGAAAGCGATCTCCAGGAAGCGATTCAGATCGCGAACGGTACAGCTCCGCCGACGGAGCGCGACAAAGCGAACATCATTCAGGATGGACCGCTCTCGCCCGGTGGGCTCGCTCTGGCCGAGGAAGCGAGCACGATCACGCCGTGGCCGCATCAACGAGTCGTCTCGGACACACTCGTCAACACCTATCCACAGAGTTTCCTGCTGTGTGACGAGGTGGGACTCGGGAAGACGATCGAGGCCGGTCTTACACTCTCCAGGCTTGGACTCACCGGGGAGCTTGAAACCGGGCTGTTGCTGGTTCCGGCGAGTCTGCAGCGGCAGTGGCAGGAAGAGCTCTGGGAGAAGTTCAACATCAACGCCGTCCGATTCGACCGGGACACAGCGGGCGATCACGTATTCCGGGACGTCCGCGGTCGCGACCACTACCCACCATCGGCTACGGACCTCGACCTCACTGGGGAGCGCGAATGGGTGGACAGCCCCATCTGGCGGTTCCTCTACGAACAACAGTCGACTGATGCCGATGCATCGTCGCCACTGGATGGGCCGACGGTCGTCATTATGTCCTGGCATACGGCTCGTCTCGACGACCGCTGGGATCAGGTCGCCCCCTTAGACCGGATATCCGACCGGTCTCGGAACGGCATCCCGGCAAGCTGTCGCGGACGCGACCATGATACGGAAGACCGGATGGGCGTGTGGGACGCCGTCATCGTCGACGAGGCGCACAACGCTCGCCGTGGCAGTAATTTCTACGCTCTTCTCGAACAGCTTCGCGATTATACGCACGCCTACTACCTCTTGACGGCTACCCCGATGCAATTGCACTCTGGCGAACTCCACGACCTGATGCAGTTGCTGGATCTTCCGAGTGGTTGGGATAACCGGGATACCTTCATGGAGTTCTTCGAAACCCGAGATGGGCTGTCGCAGGCCCTCAACGAGGTTCTCGACAACCCGAGTTCAGAGTCCGACGAAGCGGAGGCTTCCTGGGACACGCAAGCCACGCTCGATGGACTGGAACACCAAGACCGGCTCCCGACGGACCGACCGTTCTCCTCAAAAGTCTTCCAGCACCTTGCAGACGAACTCGAGATCAATGAGGACAGACAGGACCGTGCCATTGCAAAAGAGCGTGTGCTGACCGCGTGCCGGCTCGCACGAGCCTATGGAGACGCCTACGACGGTTATCTCGACCATGTCGACGACGCGATGGCAGATTATGACATCGACCGCTTCGAGGCGAGCGAGGATACGAAACTCAAACGGCTCCTCTATCCTGAAGACGCCGACGAGTGGTTGATGGCGTCCCGCAGCGACCGACAGGACGCACTTGACGAACTCTCGCCGGGCGGTTGGCGAGTCATTCGCGATGTTCTCGCGGAGTCCACACCGGTCGACGCGCTCATCCATCGGAATACACGGGATACGCTTCGGAAGTACGAGGCGGTCGGACTCCTCGATACGACCGTTCCGAACCGGAATCCCGAACAACGGAAAATCGAACTCACCGAGGAGACACGGGCGGTCTACGACCAGATCGACGAATACACACGTGAGTTCTACAAGCGAGCCCAACAGACTGACGAAGCCCAAACACGCGCCATCGGGTTCGTGATGACCACGTACCGGCAGCGACTCACGTCGAGTGTCTATGCGATCAGCCAGAGCCTGAAACACCGGCTTGAGACACTCCGGGCACAACGAACCGTGCTCGCCGGTCGGGAGCGCGCTCGTGACCGGGACTATGGTGATGCGGAGCAGGTCGTCCTCGAAACGCTACAAAATGCAGACCTCGACGACGGGGACGTTCTGGATGAACTCGACGCTAGTAGCGACGACCTGGACCTCTCTGAACTCATCCCGAGCGTGACTGAAGAGGGGAAACAGCTGATCGAGGAAGAAATCGAGGCTCTGGAAGCGTTCGTCAACGACTTAGACTTGGTTGATACAGACCCGAAGATTCAGCAGCTGTACAACGACCTCGACGAGCTGGACCGTGCTGGCCACAACCGGGTGATTGTCTTCACGCAGTACGCGGACACAATGGACTTCATCCGGGACAGTCTCGCGGACCTTCTTGGTGCAACAATCGCGACGTACTCTGGTCGTGGCGGCGAGCTGTACGACCCCGATTCTAAAACGTGGGAGCACGTCGGGAAAGAGCGCGTGAAGCGTGAATTCTCACGTGATGATGGGCAGGTCGATATCCTCGTCTGTACCGACTCCGCGAGTGAGGGGCTAAACCTCCAGGAGTGTGGGGCGCTCATCAACTACGACCTGCCGTGGAACCCGATGCGAGTTGAACAGCGTATCGGTCGGATTGACCGTATCGGCCAACGATTCGACGAGATTCGCATTCTCAATTACAGCTACGAGGATACGGTTGAGACGGACATCTATGATCGCCTTGACGACCGGATTGGCCTCTTCGAAAACGTCGTCGGTGAGATGCAACCCATACTCTCCGGCGTCAGCCAACAGATCCGGGATGCGACCTTGAACGCGGACAGCGCTGACGACCAGTCTGCGGTCGAATCAGCTGACCGCGAGTTCTCTGAAGAACTCGAAGAACGCGATCAGGGCGATCGCGTCGATGTCGGAGAGTCACTCGAGGACGTCGACGACCTCGTCGCTCAGGACGTCGTCGACGAAGCAAAACTTGATGCGTGGCAGTCCTACAGTCACCCAGATCTCGTCGATGTCGGCGAGGAGGAATACGAGTATCAACCTCCGTTCGAGACACCAAGCCTCCAGTCAGTGTTGGTCGATAACGACGCTCTTGCCGAGGCCGGTGTCGAATTCACTCCGGTTCACGAGATTGACTTCGAGTACGATGACGGGGACTTCGACTTTGCGGACAGTACATATCGCCTTTCAGTAGGTGATGCACCGATTGAGGTACCAGCCGAGGATGGGGAACAGACGATTGCACAGGCTATTGCGACTGCTGCTGACGAAGTGGCGGTGACGTTCTCGGCTGTGTGTGCTGACGAGTTCCCATCGGTTCAGCATCTTGCACCAGGTCATCCACTTCTCGTGCAGCTCCTCACAGTACTGCAGGATGTGAGTGAGGATCCGTCGCGATTCCAACAGCGAATCGTAACTCGACCCGATCAAGACCAAGAGCCAGTAGTGTGTGCGTGGGGGCGGGACGGCGTGTTTACCCGGATTGCAGGCGATGGGACAGTGACTGAAAATGGACCAATGGATTCCCTTCCGACGTGGTGTGATCAATTCCTTGACAACCGAGAGAAGTCAACAAAGCAGCCACAGTAGCTGGGTAGTTTTGTAAGCATGGACTTCCCAGATGAACCAATAGATGCCAAATACTGCTCTTGAAGCAAATCTCCGCGCTATCGGGGACGGTGCGAGACTGGAACAGTTAGCTGTTGACTTACTTGGTCGAGAAGGATACGACGTCGTTCAACCGGCGTGAGGGGTCCGGATGGTGGGAGAGATGCACTTTGAACGCTCGGGAAAATTTGGCGTGCTCCATTGAGGGTGTCATAGAACTCTTCTCACACCGTGATGATCGTGCTTCCCGGATTGTCTCCACGTTCGTAGTTGGTGATCGCGATGACAAGGCGAAGGCACAGCGCGAGGAACACCTGCGCTCGTGCGTGGACGCGGCCTCGGGCGTGGGTGCGCCCGAGGCCGCAGTCCTTCACTGATTCGTTGGTTCGTTCAACTCCCGTGCGGCGGTTGTACGTCTCATCTAGCGTCGGTTGCTTCAGCTGAACGTCTTCACTGTGTTCCTCGATGCGGTCTTCGACCCTGTACTCGATATCGAGCGGGTCGTCGGTGTTTCGCGCGTTGTACGGAGCGACTGGCACGACCCCTGCGGCCAGCAGGTGGTCGTGCCAGTCGAGCGTGTCGTAGGCGCTGTCACCGACCATCCAGATCGGTTGCTCGACGGCGAGCGCGTCACGGGTGACGCGCATCGCCGTCTCTTCTGGTGCTTGTTTGCTCTCGGTGAACTCCGCTGCGATCGGTATCTTTTGCCCGGTCGAGACGATTGTACAGCCGTAGCCGTAGTAGTACTCGTCCTTGGTTGGATCGTAGCACTTTGACGCATCTGGGTCGGCTGGCATCGCCCTCACGTCGGTCGAATCGATACAGTAGGTCAAGTCGAGCAGGCCGCGGCGGGCGGCCTGCTCGACGAGGTGATCGAACACCTCGTTAGCGACGTGTTCGAGGTCGGTGAGGAAGCGATCGACCGCGTCTCTCGACGGCGGTCGATCGAAGCCACAGCTCAACCAGACGACCGTGTTCCGAAGCTCTCGTTCGACGGGGCGGATGCCGTAGATATCTTTGTAGTAGCAGTGGAGAAAGCCACGCATCAGCTCTGGTGGTTCGTGGTCTCGTGTTCGCCCCGTCTGCGCCGGGGCGAACACGTCAAACTCTTCGAGAAATTCGAAGGAGAGGTGCTCGAACAGCGCTAGCGTCTCTGTCTCCACGACATTGAAGAACGACTCTACCGAAGGATCATCTTGCAGGGTCGCTGAACTCATCCACCTCAGCGTTCACCCTGCTCTTTGGTGTGCTAATCGTTCTATGACACCCTCGTGCTCCATTAGCTATCTCTTTGTAGCTCCAATTAGACTCTGACAATATGCCGAAGCCGGATATTGAAGTCCTCGACGACGGCGACGCCTATCCGTATTCATCGCATATCAGCGTAGACGGTACAGAAATCCAGCGGGCGATCTTCTCCTCGTGTTTGATTCTCTCGACGACAATGGTGTCAGCTTCTTCGAGCGTGTCTATGGGTTTACATGGCCAGGAGTTATCACTCACGTCGTCGATGGGCCGGTTCCTGCTGAGTTCCACAATTTCGAGGACTTTGCTGCGGATCTCGACAGCGGGAAGTTCGCGGTCGCCAGCAAACGCGAACAAACAAGCTTCTTCGTCGACGAAGACACCGTCCGCACTATCACCCTCTACCGATACCAGTACCAGGGCGGGTGGCAACCGATCGTGATAGATGAGCAACGAGATCCACTTGAGAACACCCCTTCAATGAATCAATTACTCTCTGTGAGGATGGAGAGCAGGTAATTGAAGAACTACTCGGGACGAGTTCTCCTGAGGAGAAGCAGGAGGTTGAGCAAATCCGCGAATTTCTGCGGTCTGCTGGTTATCAGCTAGATCTGATCTCTGATTCAGACGAATAAGCCCCTCACTCACCGATTCACATATAGTAGAAATACTGTGGCCGAACCTCTAAAATGGACTCAGTATCTACTTCGGATAGGATTGTACCGACACGCTTTGCAACACTCACGGTTGCTGGCATCCGAATTGCGTAGTCCGATGTATTCCAGTCGAGTTTTGTGAAAAAGAGAATTTCCTTACAGATCTCTAACGAGGGTGTCTCACAAATCTCGTCAGGTCGGATCTCAATCGGCGATGGTACTCCACTCCCCTGATAGGTCGTCTCTTCCGGGACATATCCGGATGTGTAGAGATAGTGGACGTCGTCATCAGGGACGCTCAGGAGGGTTCCCCGCATGGCGGGATAATCCGTAGGTGGGAACAATCTGACCTTTGGCCGCCTACGAACCCAGACTAGATCTAAATCGCGAACACCGTCTGTGGCATCAAGCAACCCTTCACGTTCTTCTTCCCAGAAGACAGATGGCTTATGAAGGACGAACCGGCTGGGACGTGTCCCTTTCTGAGCTTCGTAATATTCCAGAATCTGCTCACCTACCTGTCTAGCCGCCTCATATGAGAGGTGGGGAGATCCATTCTCGTCCTCGGTGATATCCGGGAGTGGATCGCTCTGAAGGATAATATGGTCCCGTCCGTGAAAGACGTGAGCAAGAGCAGCTCGAATCACATCATCTCCTTCGTCTCGCTCTCTGTAGAACGAGAGCCCTGCGTAGCAGTGCCCATCTTCGATCTGCCGAGTTTTCCAGGGATGCCCTCGTTGAGACTTGTATAGAAGTCCAACTGTGAGATTCCAGGCCCGAGATGCTCGCTGTCGGCCAGTACGGATCGCAAGTGTGGATGGCTTAATCAGCTGTGTGGGGATTCGAGCCTCCATCCCGATCAGCTTGATTCGATTTCGCAGGTCAGAACCTTCCGACTGGATTCGCGCATGGTCCTGGTTCTCAGGAGTACACGCGTCCATCACTTCTTGCGGAATACAGACGATGATTGCGTTCGGCTGAACCGAATCCCGTTCGATTATCTCTATGTCTTTCCGCACTAGCTTCAGGAATCGCTCCATCCGATCTCTGGGGGTCGATTTACCCGTAACAGATTGGATGTCTCGTCGACGAATTTGGCGTCTCCAGCCCTTTTTTGCATTAATAGAGAGATTGAGCGGGGAACTCTTACCTAGGCCGGGATACGGAACCTGCCACGGATTATCACTTGTTCCTGGATGGATCCCGACCTCCATATCATGAAGTAGTTCGGTCAACCGGCGGATCGAATCTCGATCGCCGATAATCCCGAGTTTGATTGTATGGTGTCCTTCCTCATAGAGCCGTGGACCATATCTGATAAGGCCTCGTTTGGGGGAGGTTTCAGTACCTCCTTCAAACTGAATCTCTGGCTCCTCGAGGTGACGAAGCGTGAACGGGGAAGCTTCAGGCGTCATTGTTCAATTCCCCCTGTGCTTTCGAGATCAGAAGCTGACTCGATGAGCTCATCACGTTCGTCTCCGTCTTTGGGCGGGCGGACATTGAGGGACAGCGAGTCAACTCTGATTACTTCGAGTTCCTTTACGACGGGTATCTTTTCACCCAGAAACCGGTCAAGCTGGGTCTGATCCGACATCAGCAACTCTTCCCAGACACGCAGCTGGCGGTCGTACTTACTATTCTGGGCGTGGAAACGATTTGGCGAGAAGTCGTTTTGGAGCCGTGATTTACGCTCGCCTGTTACAGGTCGACGACCATCTGAAGTGAAAACCTGTGTGGGTAGCAGAACGTAGTGGTATTCTCCCGCATAGCGCCGTACTCGTACTTTGACACCGCGGTGGATGACATCGGGGTAGGAGTCTATAGTAGGCGTTAGAAGTAATTACTTACTTTTGGAACAGAGAGTTGATCGAGAGCGGTGTCGATCGCCGTCGTCAGCTCGTTAAGTGAGTCGAAGAACCGGTTGCTGAGCGCCTGTTGTAGCTGTCGCCAGCACTCTTCGACCGGGTTGAGCTCTGGCGAATACGCCGGCAACGTCACGAAGGCGAGGTCGTCACGGGCCGCCAGGTCCGTGACAGCTGACGCCTGGAAGTACGGTGCGCCATCAAGCACCACGAGCAAGTCATCCTCAAACTCTTCACATAGTGCTAAGATGAAATGTTTTGCGTGGTCGGCGGTGACGTACTCTTCGAACCGGGAGAAGAAGCGATCACCGTCCTCGGTGATCGCGCCCAACAGACACGTCCAGTCACGCTGCCCAGAGAGTTCGACGCTTGGGCGCGTGCCGCGCGGAAACCACGCGGCACGCGGCTCAACCTGGACAGATTTCTTGGTCTGGTCGATACAGACTACGGTGGCGTCCATCTCCCGCCGCTTTTTTTGAACTCTTCGTGAAATTCTTCTTGGTCGTCTTCATCAGCTTCGGCGGCTGAGCGGCGCGGTTTCTGATAGCTGAGTCCCGCTTCTTTCAGCAACCGCCGGCAACTCGGGTAGGAGTACTCGGCGCCGTAGGTTTCTTCGAGAAACTGCTGGACGAGCGCCGGCGTCCACGCCGGCGCGTCGAGCCCAACCGCTTCAGGTAGGTCGTGAACAGTTTCTTCGAACTCTTGTTGCTGTGAGTCCGAAAGCTTTCGATTTCTTCCAGAGCGGTGAGCATTAGCAACGGCGTGCTCAATCGACTCGTCGGTGTCGAGTCGATTGAGCCAGTTGTAGATCGTTTTCCGGTGGACGTCGTACCACTCGGCAGTTCCTCTTGCGTGACTCCGTTCTTGTAGGCGATAGCTGCTAACAACCGCTCTGTTGGCTTCTTTCCTCCACGTTGTCGAGAGCAGTTTGCAGCTCTTCGACGGAGATCTCGTCGAGGTGCTCCACTAACTACTTCAACAAATTACTTGCAAATATATCTAACGGCTACTATAACTCCTTTGTAACCCATGATCGACCTAGTTTTCGTTCGGTACCGTGCTGTCTGCGGTCTAGTTTCGGGTATACGGTTGTTCCCTTCTCACGGTCGATGAGACAATCGTTATCTCTTGCAACGAGAGTGAAAATCCCTCTGAGAAGGGACCTTACGATATTTTCACGCTCCTCTTCTTGAGCCCGCGTTTGGAGGAACTCCTCGAACTCTCGTGTTTCGAAACGGTCCTCGTGTATGTAATGACGAGTAGACCCCGGAAGATGGTCCGGATGAACGAGCGAATATAATTTCCGCTCGTGAAGCTTGATGGGGAACGCTTCGTTGTTGTAATTATAGACTCGAGCAGATTCGGCATCCTCTGTCGTCTCTATGATGTACAGTGTCTCTGGGTAGCGGGTTACCTGAAACAGATTCGTCGCATATTCTGTTTCCTCAGAAACCGGTTCATACGAATGAAGATATGGTTCGTACTGGAACCGTTCTGTTTTCTCGAGTTGATGAGCTTGTTGACGGAGGTCATCGTATGTACCTACGAAAACATGGGTATCAATAGCAAAATCTCGGAACTCATCTACATCAGTATCATCTAGCCGACCTACGACCTCATCGTTAACGCTGTCTTTGAGTTTTTCGTAGAAGTCGACCAGTTTCTGATTATCGGTGATATCACGATCGAATAGGGCTTTCCAAGCTGGTCATTAGAGAGTGTCTCCGTAAAAATATAGAAATCAAAACGGTGGGGTTGGGGCTGTTTGATGTATTCGAGGAAATACCGGGCGAGTTCGTCTCTAAAATCATTCGGGCTGAGGCCTGTGGAATACGCTTTTGCCTCAGCTACCACTTTATCGCCCGTAGCTTTGTTCACAAACTGAATATCGTCAAGCGTAGAGTGGAAGGCTGAATCCCGTTCGACCATGTAATTCAGCCCTTCCATGTACTCGATGACGACTTCCTTATAGTCCTCCCGCGTCTCGCCGTCCCTTCCCGCTCTTTATATAGATTGTAGATGGGCACGTTGTATCTCGTTACAAGGAAGTCTCGTGTGAATTACTTTTCCCTCAGTCGTTGGATAGTCTACTGGGATACGACGGTACTTCTATAATCCGAGCGGTATATATTGGAGATAATGAACCGCGAGGACTTGGGAACGACTCTGCGTCTCCTCAATCGCGAACGTGGGGCCGCGGATGCGTTACCGAAAAAGTCGCTTCACGCTTCTCTACCGTATTGACGTCAAATCTGCCGAGCGAAATCTGGATATCTCGATCCCGTATTATTGGTATCTCTTTGGTACCGTCTCTCCAGCCACGCCCTCGACTGTCCCCTCAGCGAGTATTAACGAGCCCGGACTTGAAGATCGCCTACGTTCTGTTGTCTCAGAGGCTCTCTCTGAATATTACGAACATGGATTAGAATGGCTCACAGACCGAATGTATGATGATGCACCGTATCAGGTTCAGCGGGATTTTCGGGAGTTAGATAAGAAAATACGAACGTTACATACGGAGTACCACGATTTCTTTGAGGTTGACCCAAGCAGAGAGTCGGTACTCAGCTCCGTCCACGACACTTTTGAATCATTTCCAAACAACCGATTTCCGGAGTATGATCGACCACTAATCAAGTGGTATAACGCAGTCACTCGAGAACTCCATTCGCATTCTCCTGATCCCTCCAGATTGATGACGGTGAATGTAACGTTCTGGCGTATCTTTGCACTCAAGCTTGCTCAACGGCATGCCCAGGGAATGTCTCCGGAAGAGGTCCGTGGAAACCTCGGTATAACCTCGTTTGAGGAGGCTCGGAGTTCTGCGATCCAGAAACTTGACGAATTCGAAGAGGAAGACCTTGATGCGAAATTTTCTGGATTAGCGACCGAACTCGAATCTGAACGGAGTGCAGCCGACGAACTTGTTGCTCCGATTCTTGAACGCCGGGGAATTGCGCACGAAGATCTCCATCCGGGCCAATGACTCGATACTTCGTAGACACTAACGTCCTCATTGGACTCACGTTTTCTCACGACCGGTGGGCCGTAGAAGCAGAGCGTATCCTAGACGGTCATAACACGCTCTTCACGAGTGAGTTTGTAATCTACGAGTATTGCAGCCGTCCACAAGGAGCGCCTCGAGTTGTGTCCGACCCCGATCAGCTACAAGTTGACCCTGACGATACCGATGGCGTGTTCGGGACCGTTCTTGAAGACTTTCAAGAGAATGTCGAGGATAATATCCCAATGTACAATCGAGAAATCGATTTACAGCGCTACGATGGGCTTTCCTTTGAGAGTATCTTAGAGATTTTCTTCGATAATATTGAGGTTCGAAGTCAGGCCAAGCCACACTTTGTTCGGCACTTCCAGAACTACTTCTCCTCGCGTGAAATCACCCCACGGAATGCAAAACGGTGTGTCGAAGATCTTCGAGATCGTGTTCTCCACGACGCAAAGGAGCGGAAAGACGCACTAATGGATGCTGTCCACGTCATGTCGTCAACTTATGACGATCAGGAGCGCGCTCGCGGTCAGTCAAGGAGCACATCGGAATTCAAGAGTCCCGGATTCCTCCTGTAGACTCTCAGTGGCTTCTTGACGCAATAGGGCTTGCAGAACGCGATGTGCTTCACCGTGTTGTGACCGGAGATAAGAAAGACATCGTCCGATATCAGCAACAACTGACGTCATTATTTGATGTTACAATCCTCTATATTTTGGATGAGTTTCATACTCGTTCCCAAGTCGGTCAGGATTCACACGAAATCTTCTGATTACGCAACGACTGGTTAGAAGGTACACTGTCGCCGGAGCTGAGGTCCACTCTGACAGGAAGTACTTATGGGTGCCGTCCGGACGAAGCGTATGGGACTCTTTGAGACCTTATTTAGCTCATCCACCGGGGATACTGATCCTCAGGCACAGCAACCGAGTCAGCACGAAATCTTCCCCGAGGACAAGTACAATGTCGCATACGCTGTAGCCGCTCGGCGTGAAGAAATTCGGGCGTTAGAACACCTTCTAGAAGCGGATCAGACCTCACCTACCGCCTTGGAGGCTGAGCCTTTCCTTCAGGATATAATCGAAGATATGGAGCGGGATCGGGAATACTCCCTCCGCCTTCGCACCTCCGGGAGACTCGTCGACGATATCCGTGAACTCATAGAGCATTGGGACAATCAGGTAGATGAGCAGATAGGGACGATTTGGTGGCCTATCGGAGCAGATACGACGTTCAGGTTGTACCTCCATTATCTGGAACTCCGTGCTGACGCGGAGGATGACCAATTTTCGTTCCCGGAGTCTGCTGGACAGGTTCACACTCTTGTCCAGCGTGGTCTTAGTACAATGGAAGATGATGACGACTCGAAGCTCGCTGTAGTCCACAAGCGAGACATTCCTTGGGAAGAACCAACTGAGGACAGCTGATCTATAGTAGCCGTTAGAACTTTCCGCTCAGAGAGTGTTGCTGTGATCAATGGACCACCTCGACGAGATCTCCGTCGAAGACCTCCAAGACGCCCTCGACAACGTCGAGGGAAACAAGCCGACACAACGGTTGTTAGCCGCAATTGCGTACAAAAACGGCGTAACGCAATCCGAACTTGCAGAGTGGCACGACACCGGTCGAAGAACGATCTACAGCTGGCTGATGCGATTTGATACGGACGAACCGCTTGAGCAAGCTGTGTCTGATGATCATCGATCCGGGAGAAAACGAAAACTCTCAGAATCACAGCAAGAAGAGTTCGAACAAGCCGTGCACGAACCGCCCGAAGAGGCCGGGATCGGCGCGCCGGCGTGGACGCCGGCGCTCGTCCAGGAATTTCTCGAAGACGCCTACGATGTCGAGTACTCCTATCCAGCTGCCGGCGGCTGTTGAAAGAAGCTGGATTGAGTTATCAAAAACCACGCCGCACAGCCGCCGAAGCTGAAGAATCCGACCAAGAAGAGTTCCACGACGAGATCAAAAAAAGCGAGCGGAGATGGACGCCAAAATAGTCTGTATCGATCAGACGAAGAAATCGGTGCAAGTCGAGCCGCGTGCCGCGTGGTTTCCGCGCGGCACGCGGCCGAGCGTCGAATTGTCCGGCCAACGCGACTGGACGTGTCTGCTCGGCGCAATCACCGAAGACGGTGACTGTTTTTTCTCACGGTTCACCGAGTACGTCACCGCCGATCATGCAAAACATTTCATTCTCGCGTTATGCGAAGAATTCGAAGAAGACTTGATCGTCGTATTAGATGGTGCGCCGTACTTCCAGGCGTCGGCCGTCACGGACCTAGCGGCCCGTGACGACCTCGCCTTCGTCACGTTACCGGCGTATTCGCCGGAACTCAACCCTGTCGAAGAGTGCTGGCGACAACTCCAAAACGCTCTCAGCAACCGGTTCTTCGACTCGCTTGAGCAACTGACCACCGCGATCGATACTGCTCTCGACCAACTGTCGCTTCCAAAGGTGAGCAATTATTTCTAACGTCCA